>CAYRBM010000162.1:0-12219 GCA_964422425.1 uncultured Odoribacter sp. | reverse complement strand
TTGGCGGCATATTCCTGTACTTCAGCAAATTCCTTTTCGGCAACTGGTTTTGAAGCTTGGTGCAAATCTTCCAGAAAATGCTCCACTTTTTCGGGTGTTTCTGCCATTCGTTCCTGAAGTTTGTATTCAGCATGGGTGTGGAAGCCAAGCAGTTTGGCTTTTTCGAGCCGTAACTCAACGATGCGTTTGATGATCGCATTGTTGTCGTTTTCGTTGCCGTGATTGGCGCGTGAACTTGATGCACGGAAAATTTGTTCGCGCAATTCGCGGTTGTCGGCATATTTCAGGAAAGGCACATAGCTCGGATATTGCAGGTTGAACAACCAGCCTTCCTTATTCTTGGCTTTGGCCGATTGTGTCGCCATTTCAACGATCGACTCCGGAAGTCCACTCAGGTCTTTTTCGTCGGTAATCAGCAATTCGTAGGCATTGGTTTCGGCCAGCACGTTTTGTTGAAACTTCAGTCCCAATTGGGATAATTCTTTGGTGATTTCGCGGTATTTGGCTTTGTCGGCTTCGTTCAGGTTGGCCCCACTGCGCACAAATCGGCGGTAGGTTTTTTCGAGTAAAGTGGTTTCTTCGGTGTTCAGCACCAATTGGTTTTTCATCTCGAAAACGGCTTTCACCCGGGCAAAAAGTTGCTCATTCAGGTTAATGTCGTTGCTGAAATCCGACAATTTTGGCGCGATATTTTGGGCAATTTCCTGCATTTCGTCGCAGGTTTCGGCCGAGTTCAGGTTAAAGAAAATATTCTGAATCCGGTTCAGCCGATCGCCGGCCAGATCAAGCGCCACAATGGTATTTTCGAAATCGGGAGCAGCCGGATTATCGATGATGTCCTGAACTTCCCTGCGGGCTTCCTCAATGGCGGCATCGAATGCCGGAGCGTAATGTTCAATTTTGATTGAGCCGAACGGAGCAGTTTGGTGCACTCCGTTAAAAGATTGTAAAAGTGGGTTTTCTGAATGTATGTTTTCGTGTGTCATTTTTTAGCTTTTTAATCAACATATTCGATGCGGCGCATACAATTTTTGCACTTCGATAAAAAACAGCGGATACGCCTGTTTGTTTTTTGCCAACTGCGACTGAGCAAGGCTTACTTCTTCTTTTTCTTCTCGACAGCCCAGCCAAATTTTCCAATTGGGTCGCCCATTTTGAAATAGTGTCCGTGCGAGTAAATCAGAGGATTCGATTTTTTCAGGCTGAATGCGCCGGTTTCAGGATCGATGTACCGATCGTCGGCAATAACATTTACCACTTCCGAAATAAACATGTCGTGCGTCCCCAGTTCAATAATTTGCTTCACTTTACATTCAATGCTGATGGGCGCTTCGGCCAGAATAGGCGCTTTCACGATGGTTGCCGGTGCAGGAGTCAACTTCATTTCCTTCCACTTGTTCACTTTTGCCCCCGATTTTACTCCGCACCAATCGGTTGCCCGGGCTAGTTCTTCTGTAGTAAGGTTTATCACGAACTCTCCGGTTCGTTTGATGATTTCGTACGAGTGGCGCGACGGACGCACCGAAATGTAACACATGGGCGGATCGCTGCAAATGGTTCCAGTCCATGATACTGTAATGAGGTTGTATTCTTCGGGAGTTTCGCCACAGGTAACCAACACCGCCGGAAGCGGGTAGATCATGGTTCCGGGTTTCCAATTTACTTTTGCCATAATAGATTACTAAAAAGCTATTCCGCCGGCAAAAATAACAAAACTCTGCTTGGTGTGAGGATTTGAAATAAACGATAAACTCAGCGGTATAGAGAATGGCATTTTAAGGTTAAGTTCCTTCTCAAATGACATTCCCGCATTTACTATTGCCAACCTGTCGGCATAATACCCGCGAAAAGGAGTTATGCCGATAAAAGGTTCGGCTTCAACAGCCCAAATGCTGAACGGATATTTAAATTCGAGGTAAGTAGAATAAAATGGCTTGTTGGTTTCTTCATTTTTATCCCCAAACATAAACGTTCCAATCATCCATTTCAGGCGCTGCCTGTCGGCCATGTAATTATCCAGTACCAGTTCAAGAGAATGACGATTTTTACCTTCCCTGAAATTCAGGTACTGATTACTCTCTCCGGGAACCGGGTTATAATAATCGAATAATGTAACGGTGTAATTATTAAAAGTATATGAAGGGATCAGATCAATCTCGGAGTAGCTGTTGTTTGGGGTAATTGCCGCCCAAAAATTAAAACTGAAACGACCTTTGGAAAATGTCACCGAGGGTTCGATGGCTATGGCATCGCCCAACTGACTTCCACGCCAAACGTGGCGGCTCAACATCATAACTTCGGCTTCTACATTCGCCTTTTGCCCATGTACAGACAAAACACAGAATAGGAACAGGCACAAACAGCAACATCGAAACATATTTGTTTTAGTTTTTGGATAAACTTATTCAAAAGAAGACATTATGAACAGGATTTTTATCAATTACTGTAAGGTTTTTGTCCGGCTAGCTGCAACTTACAAGAGTTCACATTATTCGAAAAAAAACTTTAAATTGCTACCATGTTTACTGTCAGAAATGTGTGTTATCATTATGAACCAAAATTGAAAAAACTTAACAGATGAAACGAATCGGACTAGTTTTATTTCTTGGCTTGTGTGTTATGCAAGCCATAGCACAAGATGCGCAGAAGATTGCAGGCGTTTGGTTTAACGACACAAAAACTTCAAAAATTGAGGTGAAAGAAGAAAACGGGAAATTCATTGGAACTGTGATTTACATCAACCCCGAAAAGTATGTGAATGGCGAACCTGAAAAGGATTACAACAACCCCGATCCTAAATTACGCGCAAAATCAAGACTGGGCCTTCAAATTCTTTCGGGATTGAAATACAATGCCGGAGATAAAGAATGGCAAGGCGGACGGATTTATGACCCGGACAATGGAAAAACCTACGATTGTTATGCCTGGTTTGAGAAGGACTCAAATACCCTGTATTTGAAAGGCTATGTCGTAGGCATTAAATGGCTGGGACGATCTACAACCTGGACCAGAACAACGAAATAAGAGCCTCCCCAACCCCCTCCGCAAGAGGGGGTTTTTTCTGTGCATTTTATCCTGAAACCTGGACTTCGATCCCCATTTCGCGAACACGTTGGGCAATCCGCTGCAATTCTTCAACCTTCACCTTTTCAAGCCCGGCAGCTGGGGTGTCGCGGTCGATGGTGTAAATCATTACCTGCCGGGGTGCTATTTGGGCAACTAAACTAAGCCAGGCCGATAATTCCTGTTCGGTTGTATTGTCGATGATTTCATCTTTAAATTTTCCTTTCAGAAAAAGTGTTTGTATAGTCACTCTTCCACCGAACGATTTCAGGTTATTTACCACATCATCCAACTTAAAACCGGAGTTCGGACAGTCAATCTTCCGGATAGTTTCTTCAAAAGCAGAATCGAGTTTTTGAATGTTGTCATCTACTTTCAACAAAGCACCAATTACTGAAGTTTTATGCAGCATGGTAGCGTTTGAAAGAACTGCTATGCGTGCTTTTGGACAAATCTGATTGCGTAATGCAATGGTGTCGTCTATAATTCCTGCAAAATCAGGATGCAAAGTTGGCTCGCCATTTCCCGCAAAGGTGATCACATCGGGGAGCTCGCCGTTTTCAGCCATTTGAGTCAGCTTTTCCTCCAGCCTTTCGCGAACATCGTCACGTTTGGGTAGCACAGCCTTTTTCTCGCGATGTTTCGGAGTCCAACCGCATTCGCAATAAATGCAATCGAACGAACACACTTTACTGTCGGTTGGCAAAAGGTTAATGCCAAGAGAAACTCCTAACCGTCGGCTTCTCACCGGGCCGAATATAATTTGATCAAATAAAAATGTAGCCATCAGTAAATTTCAAAATATTGGGTTCACGCTATCTGCTTAATTTTATATTCAGACCTGAAGAACAGATTGGTCAGGTCATTTCCGGTCAACCGGAAAATTCCGGGAATATTGAATTTCAAAAAACCATAATTACCCAGCATGGCCTCTGTGAGCAGCCTGAAAACTTCGGGAATATTCAGGTTTATAAATTTATCCTGTATTTGTTTACACAGGCCAATGAAGTCAATAAGAGCAATAAAATCCCTTCCTTCCATCAAATCTGACAAATACGGAGAAAGCTCATTTGCTGAAACATTTTCAACTGCAACGGAAGTCTTTCTGAATTCGAAATTGGAAATAACAATTCCGCTGTGGAAAGTGAGCCTGGCCATTTCAGTTAAATCACCTTTCGGATCAATAACTCCGGTCGTCATCCCATTCAGATCAATGACAAGAATCCCATTTTTCAGGAATTTTCCGTCAGGACCCACCACGTAATTCGAGGTAAACTTCCTCATTGAGCTTCAGTATTCAATTCTTCTTTGGGCCTAAATTTTTGCTCCGACTCATTCAAAATATTCATGATCTGAGTGTGCATTTTTTCATATTCCTTCGGGAAGCTCGAATAATAAATCAGCGAATGAACAAAAACAGTATCAGGCACATCATACTTTTTTAGAACTGAAAAATAGAGGTCGGTTTCAGTCACTTTTTTCAAAAGTTCGGGAGTATCAACTCCTGAGTTAATTGCCTGAACAAGGTAAACATCCACCATCATTTTTATGAATTTATCTTTCGGGATAAGCTTTTCAGGCTTTTTTAATGAAGTATTGTAACAGGATGAAAATGCTGCAATGAAGGTCAAAATCAACAAAAACCCAGTGAATCGTTTCATTTTACAGTGCTTAAATTTTGGCTCAAAGGTAAACTGAAAAAATCAGAATATGACCGGCCGTTCGGTTGTTTTGCACACGAATAGTCATTGGTTGAAAACTTGTGGATTAATTAATCCTGCCTTAACGGAGGATCGCTTATTTTATCCGTATTATTGCATCCGTGTTGCCGGTTTTCCGTTTACCCGGAACGAAGAGGGAATCCTGTTTAATTCAGGAGCTGTCCCCGCAGCTGTAATCCGATTTCCGCAAGGAGGTTTTACCCGAAATAACCACTGTTCGGCATTGCCGGATGGGAAGGTTGGTAAAATTCAGGAGAGCCAGAAGACCTGCCTGCAACGAGAAGCTTTCGGGGTAAGAGCCAAAATCCCTGGCTTCACTGGTTTTGCGTCTGCCAATTGCAAAACCGTGTAACTGTTAATAAAAGCTGATGGTCAGGGGCCTCAGCTTTTTTTCTTGAATACCTGTCTGAAAAAGTCCTCAACCCGGTCAAATTGCAGAATCTCGATTTTAAATTTCTGCAGGTTAATTCCTTTTCCTGCCTTTGGAATGTAAATGGTGTCGAATCCCAGCTTTTCGGCCTCGGCAATGCGCTGTTCAAGCCGGTTTACCGATCTGATCTCTCCGGAAAGCCCGATTTCTCCGGCAAAACAGATGTTTTTACGGATGGGTAAATCAAAATTCGACGAGAGAATAGCGGTGATTACTGTCAAATCAATTGCCGGATCGTCAACTTTGATTCCTCCGGCAATGTTCAGGAAAACATCTTTGGTAGCCAGTTTGAATCCGGCTCGTTTTTCGAGCACAGCGAGCAGCATATTCAGGCGGCGCAGGTCGAACCCGGTGGAAGACCGCTGCGGAGTACCATAAGCCGCAGTGCTGACAAGCGCCTGAATCTCGATCAGCAGCGGACGAATACCTTCGATGGCTGCGGAAATAGCTGTACCGCTCAGTCCTTCGTGAGCACGATTGATTAGCAGTTCCGAAGGGTTTGAAACTTCGCGAAGTCCTGAATTTCCCATCTCGAAAATTCCCAATTCGGATGTTGACCCAAAACGGTTTTTGATAGCGCGCAGAATGCGGTACATGTATTGGTTTTCACCTTCAAACTGCAAAACCGTGTCAACAATGTGCTCCAAAACTTTTGGACCGGCAAGGCTTCCTTCTTTAGTGATGTGTCCAATCAGGATGACAGGCACCATATTTTCTTTGGCGTACTTCAGAATACCATTGGTACACTCGCGAATTTGTCCTACCGAACCTGGCGACGACTCAATCGACTCGGTTGAAACAGTTTGGATGGAATCAATAATCAGCAATTCAGGAGCAACCTGTTTGCTTTGTTCCAAAATATGTTCGAGCGAAGTTTCACTTAAAAAATAGCAATTCTGATTTTCCTTTTGCAGCCGGTGAGCTCTTATCTTAATTTGCTGAATGCTTTCTTCGCCTGAAACATAAAGGATTTTTTTATTTTTCAGGTCGAGTGCAAGCTGAAGAACCAGCGTTGATTTACCTATACCCGGCTCTCCTCCGATGAGTATCATCGATCCGGGAACCAGGCCTCCACCCAATACACGATTTAGTTCCTGATTGCAGGTGTCTATGCGCTCGGTATTTTCTGAAGAAACTTCGTGCAGAAGTTTGGGATGATTGCCTGTCCCAGAATGAAAAGTGCCTGATTTTGAAGTTTCTCGTACGATAATTTCTTCAACATAAGAATTCCATTCGCCACACGAACTGCAACGACCAACCCATTTCGGAGATTGAGCACCGCAATTTTGACAAAAAAAACTGGTTTTAATTTTAGCCATTTGAATTGGTTTTCCCTTCAAAATTATGAATTATTGACCAAACGAACCAATCCTAAAAAGCAATGAACAATCTAGTCAGTAAAATACATGAGGTTATTCTTGATTTTGTGAATGATGTCGGTAGTAGAGAATCCTTCCGTCAGGGCGATGCGTTCTACCCGGCCACCACTGGCCAGAACAATGTCGTATCCTGCAATTTCTTCCAGTTTGTATTCACTTCCCTTGGCCAAAACATCGGGCTGTATGGCTTTAATCAGCTCGTAAGGAGTTTCTTCGTTAAATAAAATAACGGCATCGACCATCATCAACGATGCAATAAGGATGGTTCTGGATTGCTGATCAATCAACGGACGGCTAATTCCTTTCAGAAGCGTAACGGAAGCATCTGAATTTAAACCAACAATGAGACGATCTCCCAACTCAGCAGCTCTGGCTAACGAATCGATGTGCCCCCGATGAACCAAATCGAAACAGCCATTGGTGAAAACTACTGTTTGACCATTACGCCGCCACTCATCGAGCACCGGTTCAAAATCCCGGGCACTTTCATATATTTTGGATTGGATAATCTCTGTTGGTGTCATTTTTAAAAAAATTTCTGCAAAAATAGCAAAACCTCACTGCGAAGCTAAGCAATGAGGTTTAAACTTATCATTTGTGTGAAAAATCAAATCAGCTTATTGGTTTCGGTATCTGGAAAAACGAGCCATGGTTTGAATGTTTTGGCTTCTTCAAAGTCCATCTGAGCGTACGACATGATTATAACTACGTCGCCTACAGCAACTTTACGAGCAGCCGGACCGTTTAGGCAAATAACTCCCGTTCCCCGCTCACCTTTTATTACATAGGTTTCAAGCCGTTCTCCATTGTTAATATTTACCACCTGGACCTTTTCGTTTTCGATGAGATTAGCCGCATCCATCAAATCCTGGTCAATCGTAATGCTGCCAACATACTGAAGATTGGCCTCGGTAACCGTAACTTTATGGATTTTTGATTTACAGACTTCTATAATCATTGTTCAGTTTTTAAACTCAATATTATCAATTAACCTGATTTTTCCGCAGTGAACAGCAATGCAACCAATTTTTCCACCTTCATCATTCCAATCATCTACAGGCTGCAATGTTTTGTCATTTACAATTTCAAAATACTCCGTTTCCAGGTATTCGTTCAGATTTATCTGATTAATCACCCATTCACGAAGTTGTTTTACGGTTAACTCTTTCTTTTTGTTCACGGCCTTAAAAAGTGTTGAGGATATGTGAACCGCGTTTTGTCTTTGATCGGGTGTAAGCAACATGTTCCGAGAGCTCATGGCCAATCCGTCACTTTCCCGGATAATTGCACAAGGGACAATTTCAACAGAATAATTCAGTCGGCTTACCATTTCTGTAATAATGGCCAGCTGCTGAAAGTCTTTTTGTCCGAAAAAAGCTTTATCGGGCTTCACAACATCAAACAAACGACTGACAACCTGGGCCACTCCATTGAAATGTCCGGGCCTGAATTTTCCTTCCATAACCTGCTCCAGCGTCCCGAAATTAAACTGACGGGTATCGGGTTCCGGATAAACCTCATTCACCTCGGGAGCAAATACCAGCTTGCATGGGGTTTGCCCAAGCAAATCAACATCTTTCTGAAGATCGCGCGGATAACGTTCCAGATCAGATTTATCATTAAACTGGGTGGGATTTACAAAAATGCTGACAACTACGTACCCTGATTGCTCTCCGGCTTTTTTAACCAATGAAAGATGCCCCGCATGAAGGGCTCCCATGGTTGGGACAAAGCCTATAGTCATACCCTGTTCACGTTTTTCGTCCAGAATAGACTGAAGTTCATTTATATGCTTTACAACCTGCATTTTGTACAAAAAATGAGGGTGCAAAGTAAATAAATAAATTTAACACAACTCTGCTTCAATTAAGGTTTTTTAAGGCCTCCGTAACCTACTGGAATTGAATATTGCCGATATTTTACTAATTTTGCACAATTAAACTCATGCGATTATAAATGGAAAAGAAGAAAGTCTTATTTATTTCATCAGAAATTACCCCTTACCTTCCGGAGACAGAAATGTCGAAGAAATCCAGGTACCTGCCTCAGGGAATCCAGGAGCGGGGGAAAGAAATCCGGACTTTTATGCCCAGGTATGGTTGTGTTAACGAACGCAGAAACCAATTGCATGAGGTAATCCGTCTTTCGGGGATGAACCTGATTATTGACGACACCGACCATCCGTTGATTATTAAAGTAGCATCCATCCAATCAGCCCGGATGCAGGTTTATTTCATCGATAATGAAGATTATTTTCAGAGAAAGCATGTTCTGAAAGATGCGAAAGGCAACGAATTTGCTGATAACGACGAAAGAGCCATTTTCTTTGCACGCGGAGTTCTTGAGACGGTCATCAAACTGAGATGGGCTCCGGATTTGATTCATTGCCACGGCTGGCTTACTTCTCTTGTACCTTTATACATTAAGAAAGCATACCATGACGATCCTCTGTTCGTTAATTCCAAAGTTGTTTATTCAGTTTATCACGACGATTTCAAAAAAACGCTGGATGTTAATTTCAGGAATAAGCTGAAGATGAACAGTATTAATAACGACGACACCGAATTTGTTGACGAACCAAGTTACGTGAATGTAAGCAAAATGGCTATCCAATATGCTGATGCTGTAATTCAGGGCAGCCCCAAAATCAACCCTGAAATCATCGAGCACATTCAATCGTCAGGAAAATTATTTTTAGAGTACCAACCTGAACATACCTATATTGATGCCTACAACGACCTTTACGACAAGGTTCTGGGAGATAAATAGGTTTAACATTTTAAAATATTAAATTGGTGAAAAGAAAACAAGAAACAATGTTCAAATTCGTGACCGGGTTTGCCTTGGCAATGATTTTGTTTTGGGGATGTAAAGAGGAATTAAACACAACCGGATACGATTTATTGCTTCCCGGAGATTTGGTAACAATAAATAAAATCATAGAACAACGTGCCATCAAATCATTCACTGTTACCGACGGAAATCAACGGACCGACGAGCCCGCCTATAACCTATTGGGAACATTTAATGATCCGGTTTTTGGAAAAACAACGGCTGATTTTGCCTGCCAGTTACGTTTAACCGGATATCCTGACTTTTCGAAAAATGCTCAGCCCGATTCACTGGTACTTTACCTTTTGTACAAAGAAATCTACGGCGATACATTAACTCCCCAGAAACTGAGAATTTACGAGCTGGCATCCGACCTGAACATCGACCAGAAGTATTATCAGGACGTAAACCTGAAAAGTATGGCTAAAGGCGAATTACTAGCCGAGAAAAACTATATTCCGAGATTTGATCTTGATTCGCTGACCAGTTTGTATGGCTCGACAAAAAAAGCACCGAAAGATACCGTTGTACAGGAAATTGCAATTAAGCTTAATCAATCGTTGATCAACAAACTTTTGGCAGCCGACTCTTTGACCTGGTCAGACAATGACAGGTTTATGAATTATTTCAAGGGGCTGTATGTCGAAGCCGGCGATTTAAATCAGGGAGGAACTATCATGAAGATCTATACCCTGGCATCAGGATCGAGAATGGTTTTACATTACCACAACAGCGAAAAAGATTCTCTGACATACAGTTATAGCATCAATTCAAATGCAGCACGGGTAAACCGCTTTGCTCACGATTATTCAAAAACCGCTTTTGTTGCCAACCTCAACCAGGAGCAAAATCAGGATAGTTTGATTTACCTGCAAACTACGGGGGGATTAAAAACCAAACTATACATTCCTACATTGGCCAACTGGCGCGATTCATCTAAAGTTGCCATTAACCAGGCCGAATTGATCTTTCAGGTTGATACCATTGCAAGCGATACTGCCAAATATAAACTTCCGGAACAATTGGTTCTTTCCGTGATTGGAGTCGATTCGATTGGTAATCCGAAGGAGTACCTTCCTTCCGACCTGAGTTTTTCTCAAGCCTATTACGGAGGCACTTACAACAAAGAAGATAAAACATACCGGTTTAATATTGCCAAGCACATGAAAGAAGTCATTGATGGTGTTGAGGATCGTGAAAATCTGGGATTTTATCTTTCCACCGCATTCAGAAGTTCAACTTTCAGGAGGGTAGTTCTGAAAGGGGCCACCAGTAAAACCGGAATCCGATTGGAAGTGACTTATTCAAAACTGAAATAACGCTTAGCCCCCCTATTTCTAACCCCAAAACCTAAAAAACATGTGTGGTATTGTTGGCTACATTGGCGATAAAAATGTTTATCCCATTTTGATACAAGGTCTCCAGCGATTGGAATACCGTGGGTATGATTCTGCTGGTCTGGCCATTTTCAACGATTCGCTTAAAGTATATAAATGTAAAGGACGTGTAGCCGATCTTGAAAAGCATGTGGCCTCTGAAGATGTAAGTGGACACATCGGAATCGGGCACACCCGCTGGGCAACGCATGGAGAACCAAACGACAGAAATGCCCACCCGCACACATCAATGAACGGGGATTTTGTTTTGGTGCACAACGGGATTATTGAAAATTATGCAGAGCTAAAGGCAAACCTTCAGAAAAAAGGCTATACGTTTCAAAGCGATACCGATACTGAAGTATTGGTCAACCTCATCGAATATTTTTACCGAAATGCCGAAGAAGTTAACGCAGAAATTGCTGTCAGGCTTGCCTTATCCAAAGTTGTTGGGGCATTTGGCATTGTGGTTATCTGCCGTAACGAAAAGAACCAGCTGATAGCTGCCCGAAAAGGAAGTCCACTGGTAATTGGTCTTGGACGGGGAGAATATTTTATTGCATCAGATGCCACTCCGATTGTGAACTACACCGACAGTGTAATTTACCTGAATGATCATGATGTAGCCATCATAAACAAAGACAGCCTGACCTTAAAAACGGTTGAAAACAATCCCGTTGCCTTCAAGATCACCAAAGTTGATATGACTATCGGCGACCTCGAAAAGGGAGAATTCGATCATTTCATGCTGAAAGAAATTTTCGAGCAGCCCAAAACCATCGAAGATACATTCAGGGGTCGTATAAAACCCGACCGATCAGATATTGTACTGGGAGGACTTCTTGATGTTTTCCCCAAGATATTGAAAGCCAAACGAATCATCATTATCGGATGTGGAACCTCATGGCATGCAGCCCTGGTAGGCGAATACCTGATTGAAGAATATGCCCGTGTTCCTGTTGAGGTGGAATATGCGTCGGAATTCCGCTACCGAAATCCGATTCTCAGCAGTGATGATGTGGTAATTGCCATTAGTCAGAGTGGTGAAACAGCCGATACATTGGCCGCCCTTCGAATGGCAAAAGATAAAGGAGCAACTATCCTTGGAATTTGTAATGTGGTTGGATCAAGCATTGCCCGCGAGACTGATGCTGGTGTTTACACGCACGCAGGCGTCGAAATTGGGGTGGCCTCAACCAAAGCCTTCACAGCTCAAGTCACGGTACTTACACTTTTCGCACTGAAACTGGCCAAAGAAAACGGGCAAATTACTGAAGATCTTTATCTTGAACTCATTGCAGAGCTGGCGGAAATTCCGGAGAAAGTAAAATCAATCCTGTTCAAGCATCCCCATATCAAAGAAATCGCCGCCAAATATAAAGATGCCATTAACGCTCTTTATTTAGGTCGCGGATACC
>CAYRBM010000161.1:8780-12231 GCA_964422425.1 uncultured Odoribacter sp. | reverse complement strand
CATGGACGATAATTGATCCAAATACTGCAAAGGCTACATATAAAAATAAATGAAGAAAATCTATTTGGAACATACTTCGCAGGTCGGCCATTGAGGCGACGACCAACGAGAAAACAATAATAAAGTACATTCCCAGTTGAAAAGTTTTTTCAATACTGCTGATTGATTTTAAGGTGCTCAGAAGTAAAGCAAGTGTAGTTATTGATAAAATGATGACTGCGGTCTGCGAGGATTTTGACACCAGGGTGCTAATGCCAAATGAAACAGCCAAAATTAAAATTGACAACCCCAAAGCTTTACTTAGTTGAATCATTCCGCGCCTGGTAATCATTCCCAGATAATTGTCAACACCATCATTTTCCTGAATTACCTCTTTTAATTTGAATTGCCGGTGGCTGTCGTTAAAATGAGGTAAAACCAAATTAAAAATGCGTTGTGCACTGGTAAGCATAAACAACAAACAAAGAGATCCAAGCACCATGTCGTAGGTGTTTGTTAAAACGAATGTGTTGGGAGTGACCTCTAATGCAGTTCCTATTGCAGCAAGATTAGGCGTACCACCTGTGTAAACTCCGCAGAGCATACCCGAAACTTTCCATGATTCTGCAATATGATCTTTAAAGAGGAAAAATCCGATGATCAAAACAATGAGAAGGGAGGAGACTCCCAAAATCAATGAAAGCAAAGCTTCTTTAGCCAGTTTTAGCCATCGTTTGATGTCGAGCGAAAACAGCAGCAATGGTAAAGCAATAGGGATGGCAATGGAAATAATGAGATCCTGAACAGTTTTAATCTGATTCAGGCTTTGATCACTTTTTTGAATGGTACCTGCTCCGAGGTGTTTAAGTACTTCATCGTGGGGTAGGGCAGCCTTACCGGCAAGCAGCGATAAGTAAGCTTCGCTTGCAGAAGGGAAGAGCCCAATATTCCCAATCAGTAATCCAATTCCATAAGCCAGAAGTACAGCGCCTATTTTGTTGACAGTTTTGGAAATGTGGGCCAAATAGATGAGTAAAATGGGGGTGAAAAAGTAAAAAGCGACAAGCGACAGATTTAGTATCATAAGTTTGGTTTGATGTTCATTCATCAAATATAAAAAAAAGACAAAAGGTCAAAATTTCTGATAGCTGTTTCTTTTTTTATTGCAATGGTATTTTGTTTTCGGTTTTCTGTTGTGAACTGTAAGGCTTGTTTTGAAAATGAGAATTTTAAGGCCATAAATACCCGATTGTTGTTTTTAGACCAATAAAAGTTTCTCATATTTTACGGTGGTTTTGCTGCATTTTCTGATACAAATAACATAAAAATTTTGCTCGTTGAAAATACTGTTTTGATAGTTGAACCTTCATTTTCGAACATCGGGGCGATATTTTCTGAATTTCTGTAAACATTTTCTCAAATTTTCTTTTATATTTAATAGCTGAATTCTGATAGTAATGGTGCTTCAATTTCAGCAATGATTATTGAAATTTATAAAAAACCAAATCTATATGAAGTCAATTTACCTTTTCTCTTATCACTTCAGAAAAAATTCTGCACCCCATTTTTTAAATCCGTTATATCGCCTCATGGAAGCTGCTCGTGAATGAAGCTTCCAATCCTATTCGTGGCCTTAAAAATCATAGATAACCAATTTATTCTTCAAGATTAAATTCAATAATTATGAAAATATTTACTTTAAGAAATGTCCAATCTGTAAAAGCGGTTGGAAAATTTAAGCAAGTAGCAAGAATTTGTTGTTTGCTTGTGAGTTTATGCGTTTTTATCCTGAACTCCTCTGCACAGGTTGTTCCTGTGATTGAACCGCCTGGTGGATTTAATATTGATGGCACTCTTAAAGCAAATACTGCTGCTGGTGATTGGGTAAAGGGAACCGGAACGGGTGGTTTCGTTTTTTACGATAACGGATCACATGTTTATAATGATCACACTTATTTGGAAAAAGATTTATGGGACAGTAATGATTTAATATTTGATTCTGGGAATGCAAATGATAATCCCAATACGGCTTGGACTTGGAAAAAGGCGGCTGCTAATCCAGGTAAAAACAACATTAATAATGCTATGTTTTTTCTAGGAGTAGTTCCTGGTTCAGGCGGAGCAGATTCGAAGCAATGGTTATTTGTTGGAGCAGATAGGGAATCTTCAAGTGGTTCAAGTTATATCGATTTTGAATTTCTTCAAAATACAATAACCCTAACCGGCAGTGGAAATTCTGGCGGATTTTCGTCTGCCGGCCCAGATGGAGGCAGAACTAAAAATGATATTTCTATCACGATTGAGTATGGTAATGGTGGATCAGTTGCAACTGCTTTTTTATACGTTTGGGAATGGACTGGAACCAAATGGGATTATGTTGATAGAACAGCTAGCCTTGCTGGTACTTATTATGCTAAAACTAATGTGGCAAGTGGTGTTTCTGTCCCATTTGGTGCTTTTGGAGGCACAACTTATGTGGCTCAGCAATTTGTTGAGTGCGCTATAAATTTAACCGATTTATTCAGGGCTCTTGATCCATGTTTATGGATAAAAGTAAAGTCTATAATGATTAAAACAAAGACTACTGGTAGCGGAGGAGGATCTCTTACTGATTTTGTTCAGCCTATTATTCAGTCAAACATTGATTTAGGTACTGCTATTAGTTATGAAAGCCCTTTTTGCCCAGTAGGAGGAACAGCTTCAGTTACCCAAGTTGGAGATCAGGGTGGGACCTATAAGTCTTCTGATCCTGCAAAACTTCCGGTTAATACTACAACTGGAGAGATTACTTTACCAACTTCAAATACTGATGCAGGAACTTATACAATTACATATACTTATGTCCCAATTGGTTGTTCTGTTACTCAAACAGTCAGCACAAATGTGGTTGTTAATCCAAAACCGACTGTTACAACTCATGATTTTTCGATATGCCCCGGGGGAAAAGGTGATTTAACAGCTAGTTCAGTAACTAATGGTTCTTCACCAAATTTGAATTATTCTTATTGGACCAATTCGGATGCAACTGCTGGTGTGGCAACACCTACTCAAGTTAATGCAGGCACCTATTATATTAAAGGAACTTCTGTTGCTGGTTGTTCCGATATAAAACCAGTAGTTGTTTCAGCCAGCGATACTCAATCACCAACAATCACTACTTGTGCTCAGGATAGAATTGTTAATGGATGTAATGTAAGTAGCATTCTTAGTCCTACCTACTCAGAAACGGAGGTTGAGGTGCCTTTAACTGTTTTTACAGGGGCTCCTAATAATGGCAGTGTCACTGACGATTGTAGTATTGTTACTGTTACTTATCGGGACGAGACAACTAATTCAGGATCGTGCCCACTAATTGTCCGCCGAACATGGACTTTTATTGATTCATCTGGAAATTCAAGTAGTTGTGTACAGACCATTACGATTACCGATACAACAGCTCCTGTCTGGACTACAGTTGTAGGAGGTTTGAACA
>CAYRBM010000161.1:0-8680 GCA_964422425.1 uncultured Odoribacter sp. | reverse complement strand
ACATTAGCGGTACGTTTACGCAGGTAATAACGATTACCGATACAACAGCTCCTGTCTGGACTACAGTTGTAGGAGGTTTGAACACCTCAATTGAGTGTAGCAATGCAGCAGGTTTGACAGCAGCACAGGCATTGGTTCCGGTAGCCTCGGACAATTGTGATTTAACACTAACGCCGGTCAAGACCAGTGGGATATTTGTTGCTGCAGGTTGTGGCAATGCAGGAAGCTATACCAATACGTTTAGAGTAACTGACGACTGTGGAAACATTAGCGGTACGTTTACGCAGGTAATAACGATTACCGATACAACAGCTCCTGTAATCACAACAGGAGCTGGAACGCTGGATGCAAACCTTGAATGTTCTAATTTGTCAGGTCTGTCCGCTGCGCTGTCTGCAGTGCCGGTGGCGACTGATAACTGTACAAGTACCCCGACCATTCACCTTTTAAGTGATAACACGACGACAAATACGACCTGTTCGAATGCGTATGTAAGGGTTCGGACCTGGAACTTCACAGATGGCTGTGGCAACTCCAGTGGCACCTTTACCCAGACTATAACCGTTATTGACAGTACCGCCCCGGTCATTGTTGGTACGCTTAGTTCAACTACGGTTGAAGGCTGCTCGATAGCTGATGCTCCAGCTGCTGCAACTTCGGTAGCCCAGTTGCTCACCATGGGATTGACCAGCATTACAGATAACTGTACTGCCCCTGCTAATTTGATAGTGACAAGTAGTGATGATCATGACGGAACATGTCCGATAGTTATAACCCGGACTTACCGGATAACCGATGCGTGTGGTAACAGTACAACCATTACTTCAACACATATTATCAGGGTTGATGATAAAACTCCGCCGGTAATTTCCAATGTTCCTGCTGCAATAACTTATAATTGTGCTTCTGATGTGCCGGTTGGGCAAGTAAATTCGGTGACTGTCAACGATATTTGTACTGGACTAGTTAGTATAACTGTAACCGTTACTGATGTAACTACAGCCGGAACTTGTGCCAATAAGTTTACTATTAACCGTATTTGGACTGCAAAAGACGTTTGTGGAAACATATCCAGCGCAACACAAATAATTACTGTTGATGATCAGATTGCTCCTGTAATCACAGGTGTTCCTGCAGCAGCTGCTTATAGTTGTGCGTCAGAAGTTCCTGATGGCCAGACTGGGTCTGTAATTGTTTCAGATAATTGTTCGGGAGCAGTAAACGTTGTGGTAAATGATGTGATTACTCCCGGAAGCTGTGCCAATAGTTACACTATTACCCGCAGATGGACTGCTACTGATATTTGTGGAAATGTTTCAGTTGCAACACAAATAATCACTGTTGATGATCAGATTGCTCCTTTAATCACAGGTGTTCCGACAGCAGTTACTTATAGTTGTGCGTCGGCTGTTCCTGTAGGTCAGGTGGGCTCGGTTGCTGTAACTGATAATTGTTCGGGAGCAGTAAACGTCGTGGTAAATGATCTGATTACCGCCGGAAGCTGTGCCAATAAATACACGATTACCCGCAGGTGGACTGCTACTGATATTTGTGGTAATATTTCTATTGCAACACAAATTATAACAGTTGATGATCAGATTGCTCCAACCATTACCGGAGTTCCTGTAGCAGCCACATATAGTTGTTCTGAGTCTGTTCCGGTAGGTCAAACTGCATCTGTCATTGTATCTGACAATTGTTCCGGGGCTGTAAATGTTTCGGTGAATGATGTGATTACTTCCAGAAGCTGTAACAATAAATACACCATCACCCGCAGGTGGACCGCTACTGATATTTGCGGAAATACATCGAGTGCAACACAAATAATCACTGTTGATGATCAGATTGCTCCTGTAATTAGCGGAGTTCCTGCATCAGCAAGTTACAGTTGTGCCGAGGCAGTTCCGGTTGGACGAACAGCTTCGGTTACTGTATCTGATAATTGTACCGGACAGGTAACCGTTACTGTAACTGACGTGATCACCGCCGGAAGCTGTGCCAATAAATACACCATTACCCGTCGATGGACTGCCACCGATATTTGCGGAAATACATCGAGCGCTACGCAGACGATCACTGTTGATGACCTCACTCCTCCAATTATTTCAGGAGTGCCATCATCACAAACGTATAGTTGTGCTTCAGAAGTTCCGGTTGGACGAACAACTTCGGTTACTGTATCCGATAATTGCACGGGCTTGGTAACTGTAACAGTAACTGACGTTACAACCGCTGGAAACTGTGCTAACAAGTACACCATTACCCGTCGCTGGATTGCCACTGACATTTGTGGAAATACAACGAGTGCAACTCAAACGATAACTGTAGAAGACCTGATGCCGCCCGTTATTACTGGTGTTCCAGCATCGCAGACTTACAGCTGTGCCGCATTGGTGCCGGTCGGACAGACTGCTTCTGTTACAGCAACAGATAATTGTTCTGGTTTGGTAACTGTTACTGTAACCGACTTAACCACCGCCGGAAGCTGTGCCAACAGATATACGATTACTCGTCGCTGGACAGCAACTGATGCTTGTGGAAATACATCGAGTGCGACTCAGATAATTACAGTAAACGATCAGACTCCACCAAGTATTTTGGGATCAATTCAGCTCATTCAAATAGAAGGTTGTTCTGAAGCAGCTTTGCCTGCACCCGTTACTTCGGTTGCTGCTCTTGAAGGACTAGGTTTAAATATCAGCGATGGATGTTCTCCTGATGCATCATTGACCGTAACAAGTCGTGTTGTTTCAAGTGGAAGCTGCCCGATCGTGGTTTCGAGAATTTATACCATTACTGATCCTTGCGGCAACTCAAGCTCATACACTCAAATATTCAATATTGGAGATAATACACTTCCGGTTGTGTCCGGAACTATTCAAACTGTAAGTATTGAAGGATGTTCGGCTGCTTCTGCTCCTTCACCGGTAAATTCGGTGGCTGAACTGGAAGCTTTAGGGCTTGACATCGCTGATGGTTGTACTCCGGATAATTCGTTGTCTGTAAGTAGTTCTCAAACTCAGGCAGGCTCTTGTCCGCTTGTAATTACCAGAACTTATACCATTACTGACATCTGTGGTAACTCGGCTAATGCAGTTCAGATTATCAATATTGATGACAATACAGCGCCGCTTGTGACAGGGACTCTAAGTACAACAGTCATTGAAGGATGCTCTGTCGGAGATGTTCCGGCACCTGTAACTACGGTGGCTGCCCTTGAAACGATGGGATTGGTAATTACTGATGCTTGTACCTCTGATGGCAATTTAGTTGTGTCGAGCACTCAAACAACTTCGGGGACCTGCCCAATTGTGGTAACCAGGGTATATCGTATTACCGATGCCTGTGGCAATTTCAGTACTGCCACACAAACCATTCAGGTTGATGATAATACTCCACCGGTGATTACCGGAACTTTGAGAACAGCAAACGTTGAAGGATGTGTAGCCGGAGATGCTACCGCGCCTGTTACATCTGTTGCAGCCCTCGAAGCATTGGGTATTGCGGTTGCGGATGTCTGTACTTCAGATAATAATCTGATTGTATCCAGTACTCAAACTGCTACCGGTTCTTGTCCAATAGTTGTTACAAGGATATACCGAATAACCGATGCCTGCGGAAATTACAGCACAGCAACTCAAACGATAAACGTTGATGATACAACGCCTCCTGTTGCTAAATGCAAGGCCTTTACACTGGTATTGAAACTGGATGGGACTGCCACGTTAACAGCTGCTGATATCGATGATGGCAGTGTGGATGAGTGTGGAATCAAATCGCTGGTTGTATCAAAAACTGCATTTAATTGCTCTGAAATAGGAGTACATACCGTTACATTAACCGTTACTGATAATTGCGGAAACATTTCGACATGTCAGGCAAGCGTGACAGTTACTGATCCGAATCCGCCAGTTTTAACTATCAATGATGTTGAAGTACTGGAATCTTCAGGTACTGCTGCTGTTACTGTCAGATTGGCTAACGCGCGGGCTTGTGATGTGTCGTTTACGGTTGTTTCAGCAAATAATACTGCTTTAACTCCGGGAGATTATTCGGCGATAGCTTCAACAGTCTATACAATTCCTGGAGGAACAAACTCTGTTGTAATCAATATTCCAATAACTGATGATAAAGTGTCAGAACCAACAGAAAGTTTCTTTATCCGATTGTCGAATCCGGTTAATGGGGTGATTGGTGATGACCAGGGAGTAGTTACAATTCTGGATGATGATATGCCTCCTAAAGTGTTGATTAGCGACGCCAGTATTACAGAAGGAGGAACCCTGATTTTCACCGTGTCTCTGAGCAACGTTAGCTCGTCAGACATTACTGTGACACTTGGATTTACCAATGTGACTACTTCAAACAGCGACTATGTATTTAATCCGGTAACCGTTTCATTCCCGTCGGGTACCACCACGGTGACTGCCGTTGTTGCAACTAACCTGGATAATCTTCAGGAAGTAAATGAAACGTTGATTGTGAAAATAATTGGAACGACCGGATCGGTTGGTGATACTTCGGATACCGGGACGGGTACAATCATCGACGACGATGATGTTCCGATTGCTGTTGATGATAACTTGACTACCGATGAAGATGTTGTTTTGACAGGAAATGTTTCGGTCAATGATATTCCAAACGGACCAGATAATGTGTGGTCAATGGTTAGTCAGCCTGCACATGGAGATGTTGTCCTGAATTCGAATGGAACATTTACATACACTCCTGATCAGGACTATAATGGAAACGACAGCTTCGTTTATAAACTTTGCGATTCAGACGGAGATTGTGATCAGGCAACGGTATTTATTACGATGAGACCGGTTGATGATTTACCAATAGCTAATGATGATGAATTTATTGCCCACATGGATGGATACATTGACGGCGATCTGGCAGAAAATGATATTCTGAGCGGAGATGGAGGCAATGTTTGGTCAGTAGTAAGCCAGCCATCGAATGGAACTGTAATCGTAAATGCTGATGGTACCTTTACCTATACGCCAAATGTTGGATACATCGGTTCCGACTCGTTTACTTACAAGCTTTGTGACGTAGATGGAGACTGTGATGAAGCCAAAGTTAACCTGTTGGTTGAAGATATTGTTCCCGATCAGGTATTTACACCGAATGGTGATAATTATAACGATACCTATCATGTGAAGAATATTGAATTCTATCCGGGAAGCAGAATAACCATTTTCAACCGATGGGGGAATAAAGTCTATCAGAAAAACGGGTATATCAACGATTGGGATGGCTATTCAAACATGGATAAGTTGGGTTCAAAACCATTGCCTGTAGGTACGTACTATTATCTCATCGATTATGGCATCAACCGACATAAAACAGGTTGGGTTTATCTTGAAAGGTAGAAAAGTGTATAAAAACAAATACTTAAACACATGACAAATATAAAATATGCAAAAAGGATGAGAATCTGTCTGATTGCCGTCTTCCTTTTAGGCATCCTTGGGAGTGTATCAGCTCAACAAGATCCGATGTTTACACAATACATGCATAATCCGGTTTCTATAAATCCGGCTTATGCCGGTAGCCGAGGAACCCTAAATGTGGTAGCCATGCACCGCCAGCAATGGGTCGGTATTGAGGGAAGTCCGAAAACTTTAACCCTTTCAGTTAACAGTCCCTTTCTGTCGTACAATGTTGGAGTTGGTTTAAGCCTGCTATACGACCAGCTGGGGCCAACCAAGCAGACAGGAATCTATGCCGATTATGCCTATCATCTTAAAGTAAGTCATAGAACCAAACTTGCTTTTGGACTAAAGGGGGGAGTGAATATCTATGATATTGACTTACTTAACGCCCGGGGGGCTGAAGGTGACGAACATATTGCCTTGTATGGTTACCGAAGGTTATACCATCCGAATTTTGGTTTTGGTAGTTATTTGTATTCCAATCGGTTCTATCTTGGGGTTTCTATTCCCAAGTTGTTGCAAAACAACCTGTCGGATGATGAGAATACTTTGACCAATAAAGAAGAAAGGCACTATTTCTTAGCAGGTGGTGTTGTTTTGGATGTTTCTGAGAACATTAAATTTAAGCCATCAACCACAATCCGAATTGTAAGTGGAGCTCCTGTTTCGGCTGAACTTTCGGCCGCAGTTTTGTTGCACGACAGATTATGGTTAGGCGGAATGTTTAGGTTTGGTGATGCTGCCGGAGCGATGGCTAAATTTGATATTACCAAAGAGCTTAGCTTGGGCTATTCATACGATTTTACCTTGTCTGAACTGCGTCCCTTTAATCAGGGGACTCACGAAGTCTTTGTAAGCTATGATTTTGCTTTCAGAAATAGAAAAACATTGTCACCACGTTACTTTTAGAAATACCATTCATTATGAAATCTCTATACAAACAATTCGCATTATCGGTATTAATACTGTTTGCGGCACTTACACTTCCGGAATTTGCTTCTGCTCAGTCTTTTCAGGAGAAAAAAGCTGATCAGTATTATGAAAGATATGCCTACAGTAAGGCCGTGGAGCTCTATCAGGATCTCTTTAATCGTGATACTAAAAACCCGAAATACATTCAGAGACTGGCTTACAGCTATTATAAGATGCTGAATTACAGAAAAGCATTAATCTATTACAGTCAGCTTGTCCAGATTGAACCACATCAGGCCTCCGATCTTTTTGATTATGCACAGTTACTCCGGATTGATGGACGTCCTGAGTTATCGAAGGTTTGGCTTGAAAAATATTTGGTTCAGTCTCCTGGTGATCTTCGGGCAAAGCGTTTGCTCGAAAATCTTAATGCGACGAGCAATCAGAAGCCTGTGGAAAATATTTCCATCAAAAATCTGGATGGAAATACTCGCTTTACGGATATGACTGCAAACTTTTATAAAGACCAGATCATTTACTCATCGGCTAAGGACAGTTTTTCGATGATAAAGAATACGTATGATTGGAACAATCAGCCATTCCTCGATTTGTACATTTCAAAGCCAAATGCTGAGCCGAATGATAAAGACGATAAATCGATATACAAGGCATTAAATTCTCGTTTTCATGAGGGGCCGGTTAGCTTTACGACCGATTTCAATACCATGTATTTTACGCGCAATAATTTCATGAACGGGCGAGTAACGACAATGCCTGACGGAACGAATAACCTGAAAATTTTCGTAGCTGACTTTAATGGTAAAGAATGGAAGAATGTAAGAGGCCTGCCATTTAACAGCGATCGATATTCTGTTGGTCACCCGGCCTTATCAGCAGATAATCAAACACTGTATTTCATTTCAGATATGCCCGGTGGATATGGGGAAACCGATATTTACAAATCAGAATTTATAAATGGTACTTGGGGTAAGCCAGTAAACCTTGGAGAAACAATTAATACCAGTGGAAAGGAAATGTTTCCTTATGTTGATAAGGAAGGCATATTATACTTCTCATCCAATGGGCATCCCGGAAACGGTGGGTTAGATATTTTTGCAGCTAAAGAAGAGAAACCTGGTTCTTACCGGATTGTAAATGTGGTTTCTCCAATAAACTCTGTTTTCGATGATTTTGGTTGCATTTTGAATAGCGATTCATTAATTGGTTTCTTTACCTCTAATCGTCCGGGGGGAAAAGGTGACGATGATAACTATTCATACAAAATCAATTGGATGGATTTGAAAGTTATGGTTTATGATGATCAGACGAAAGGTGTTTTGCCCGGATCAAAGATTGCATTAATGGCAGAAGATGGTAAAGTGATCGATAATAAAATTGCTGATGAAGAAGGTTCTGCCGTTTTTACAGTTAAACCTCGGGCCAAATATCAGTTGCTTGCAGAGAGTAAAACCTATACTCCCGAAACCAAAGAAGTACAGATTAAAGGTTCTTTATTTGATTTTGTGCATAGGGAAGATATTTATCTGAAAAGAGGCGCTCTTTATTTAACTATCGAAGTAATTGACAAGGAATCTGGACTGATTATACCTAATGCGATAGTTGATATTTCTGAAGGAAAGTATGATGAGTCGGAACTTGAAGACAACAATGGTGTTATTCGCATGAAGATGAATGAATCAACCGATTATACGTTCTATGCTTCGGCTGAAGAGTATTTTGAAAATACAGTTAAATATTCAAGCGTTGATAAACCGGCAGGCGAATATACATTGACTATTGAACTGGAGAAATTATCAACAGGGAAACAATTCGTACTTGATGACTTGTATTATGACTTAGACAAATACAACATCAGGCCTGATGCTGCCATTGTTCTCGATCGGTTGGCAAAGTTGTTAGTTGATAATCCGGAAATCAGAATCGAAATAGGTTCGCACACCGACTCCCGTGCTACTGCTGAATACAATGAACGACTCTCTCAGCGAAGGTCTGAATCAGTTGTGGCTTACCTGATCAGTAAGGGAATTGCTCCCGATCGATTAGTTGCCAAAGGCTACGGAGAATCACAATTAATTAACCAATGTGCCGATGGGGTGCAGTGTACCGAAGAGGAACATCAGGCTAACCGTCGAACGGTTATTGAAATCCTGAACAAAGATATTCGTAAGGTTAGACGCGGTAATAGAAATGTTTACTACTTCTAATCAGTTGTTGCTCTGTAATAAAAAAAAGGATTACCATACAGGTAATCCTTTTTTTTATTACAGATAATAACCCAATAAAAAACCCTGAACTTCATTGAAATT
>CAYRBM010000160.1:0-12271 GCA_964422425.1 uncultured Odoribacter sp. | reverse complement strand
TTCTGATTATAAATTCATATCATCAGGGATTTGCCTGGACCGATAGCCTGAATGTTGGAATTACCAATGTTTTGAAAGAAAAGGGGATGGCTTACTTTGTGGAGTATCTGAATTCGAAACAGTTTGGAAAATCAAATTTTGAGGCTGAGAAAAATCTAATCCGCGACAAATATTCACAAGTCAAGTTCGACGGGGTATTGGTGACCGATAACGATGCCCTCGATTTTGCATTTCAATACGACGATGAATTGTTCCCTGATGTTCCGGTAGTTTTTGGTGGTATTTCTAATCCGGAATATTATCCGCTTGAAGGGACAAACTATCGGGGGTTCAAGGAAACATCGAATACCGACAGCATTATTGATGTGGTTAGGCTGTTGCTTCCAGAATCAAAAAATCTTCTCGTAATTACTGATTACACCACCACCGGGGAAATCTACCGAAAGGAACTTGCCCGCCAGAAAAGCCGGTTTGATGGTTTGATTGTTTCATTTCCCCAAAGGATCGACGTTAATTCGATTTGTGAAGAAGTTAGGTCAACCACAGCCGATGCCATCTTTTACATCAGTGTTAATCAGGATCAGGACGGGAATCCGGTTCTGGACGCTGAACTGCTCGAAAAGATTGGGAAAATCAGTACGGTTCCGCTTTTTGCCAACGATCCGTTATACATTGGTAAAGGCGTGGTTGGAGGACTTTTTCAAAGCGGGAAAATTCATGGGACGGAAGCCGCCAAATTGCTTGTCCGGTTGGTGGAATCACCCGGTGATAATATTTCGGGCCATATTTTTCGCACCGAGCAAGGATACTTTTTCGACCATAAAATGCTGAACAAATATGGTATTAGTTTGAAAAAGCTTCCGAAACGGGCAATTATTTCAAATCGACAGAGTTTTTTCAATCCCTCAAATTTTGGACTGCTGATTGCGGGATTGTTCATTGCTGGTTTGGTTATTGTTATTCTTTCGGTTGTAAACCGCAGACGAAGAAATAAGCTGCTCAAAAACGATTTGCAGTTACTGGAGATTGAAAATCAGAAAAATGAGTTGCAGCAAACGTTTGAACAACTGGGTAGGGTAATTTCGGAACTGGAAAATGCCAATCTGAAGTTGAAGGAAATAAACAACAGTTTGCTTGATGCCAAGAAGAAGGCTGAGGAATCAGACAATCTGAAATCAGCTTTTTTAGCTAATGTATCCCACGAAATCCGGACTCCACTAAATTCCATTGTTGGTTTTTCGTCGTTGCTGTGCGAAGAGGGGCTTGATGAATCAACGAGAAGGATGTATGCCGATTTGATTGAATCGAATACCGAATCACTTTTGGTGCTGATTGATGAGATTATCGATTTGTCAAAAATAGAAGCACAACAGCTTACCCTGAAAATGCAGGAGTTTAGTGTCAATTCGCTGATGATGGAATTGTACCAAACTTTTAGTCATACTCACCAGAATAGAGCGGTTAAACTTCAAACTAAATCGATCGTTCCGCAGACGGAGTTATTCCTTTATGCTGACAGGGTAAGAGTGAAACAAATTTTTATTAACCTGCTGTCGAATGCTTTTAAGTTTACCGAATCGGGATCGATTGGCATGGGGTATTTCCAAAATGAGGAAGGAGAAGTTGTTCTTTTTGTGGAAGATACAGGCATCGGTATCCGAACCGAAGATTATCAGAACATTTTCCAGCGGTTCAGGAAACTGGATTTAAATACCGGAAAGGTTTACCGCGGAACCGGGCTCGGGCTGGCAATTACCCAAAAACTGGTTGAGCTGCTCGGTGGCAGAATCTGGCTGATTTCGGAGCCCGGCAAAGGCACTACTTTTTTCTTCACTTTGAACGGTTGCAGCCTGAAACAAGAAATTATGCTGTAAAAAAAACCAGCCGAAGCTGGTTCAATATTTTAATTAAAAAAATCCTAATTCCAGACGAGCTTCCTCGCTCATCATCGATTTATCCCAGGGAGGTTCAAATGTTAGTTCAACATCAGCATCGGTCACATTCTCCACAGCTAACGCCGCCTGTCGTACATCTTCAACCAAAACATCGGCAACCGGACATCCCGGTGCTGTCAATGTCATAACAATACTGGCTTTGTTGTTTTCGTCAACGTCAACATTATATATCAGGCCCAAATCGTAAATATTCACCGGTATTTCGGGGTCGTAAACGTCTTTCAGCCGTTCGATAATTAAATCAATCCTTGAATCCATGGCTTATTCTCCTTTTCCTGAAATTCTGTTATAAGCAACAGCATAGAGTTTAATTTGTTTGATCATGGCCAACAACCCGTTTGATCGGGTGGGCGAGAGGTGCTGTTTCAATCCAATGGCGTCGACAAAGAAAAGTTCGTTGCTGATAATCTCTTCCGGAGTGCGGTTCGAAACAACCCGAAGCAACAATGCCACCAAACCTTTTACAATCACGGCATCGCTTTCGCCCCTGAAAATTATTTTGCCATCAGCAAAATCAGAAACCAGCCAAACCCTCGACTGGCAACCTTTAATCAGGTTCTGCTCAGTTTTATCTTTCGGATCGATATCTTTCAGTTCGTTGCCCAACTCAATCAGGTAGCTGTATTTGTCCATCCAGTCTTCGTAAACCGAAAATTCCTCGATAATCTCCTGCTGTACTTCGTTAATTGTCATTACTAAAGCTTAAAGGATGCAAATGTCGTTATTTTTTAAATTCTTCAAAAGGAAAAAATGATTCGTTTGAAAAGCTTAACAAATCAGAAATATGATCCAGAAGAAGCTATTTTTGAATGAATCTAAATTATTGGATAAGCTCATTCAAGACCAATTAAGTTTGTACCTTTAGGGGAAACATCAAAAGAAAAACCAAATTTCAATAAAACATTCATTATGGAATCATTAGCCGGATCAAGAACCGAACAAAACCTGCTGAAAGCCTTTGCAGGCGAATCGCAGGCACGTAACCGCTACGAGTTTTTTGCCAAGCAGGCCAAAGCTGAAGGTTTGGAACAAATCGCCGCCTTGTTTATGGAAACTGCCGAAAATGAGCGTTCGCACGCCAAACAGTTTTTCAAACAACTGGAAGGCCGGATGGTGGAAATTACGGCTACTTACCCCGCCGGAAAAATCGGAACCACTTTGGAAAACCTGAAAGCAGCAGCTGACGGCGAAAATGAAGAATGGACCGAATTATATCCCGAATTTGCAAGAATTGCCGAAGAAGAAGGATTCAAGAAAATCGCAGTATTATTTAAGTCGATTGCAAAAATCGAAAAAGCTCACGAAGAACGTTACCGCAAATTGTACCAAAACCTCGAAGAAGGGAAAGTATTCAAGCGTGAAGATAAAGTGATTTGGAAATGCCGTGTTTGCGGATTCCTGCACGAGTCAACTGTTCCGCCGCAGAAATGCCCGGTTTGCGATCATCCGCAGGCTTATTTCGAAATTGAAGCTGATAACTTCTAGAACAATAAAAAAGGTTGAACCTGATGGTTCAACCTTTTTTTATTTTATGAAAGAGTTGGATTTTTACTGTATTCGCTCCAAAGTTCGTCAATCGTTTTCCCAGTTAATTTTTGCCAAACGGCCCCTTTTTCATAGGTTTTGTCTCGTCCGGCCTGATCGAGTTTTTTGACTATGCCTTTGTGTTTGAGTTCAAGCCATGCAAAAAAGCGGGCAGTGATCCGGTAACTATTCTGGTAGTGTTGTTTTTCCGAAAATTCAGGCAGCCGCCATCCGGCACCTGCGTTATTTACGCCGTAAGCATATCTCACATAATCGGCAATACCTTCGGTCACCCATCCGGGCATTCCGCTGCGTTGACCGTATGCCTGCACAATATGCATTACTTCGTGAGTAACCACGTCGATGTCGTTGGGATGAGCACTCATATATTTGGCACTGAAAACAACTTTGTCGTTGGAAGTTGCAGCTACCCCGTTGTATTCAGGATCAATTTCAAAAGTGACCACTCTCGGCGACTTTTTATTATACGTCTTGACTAACGTCGGATACACTTCAAAGAATGTGTCAATTAATTTTTGATTAATTGCTTCGCTGAAATCAGCCGACTTACACGTAAAATTCAGGGTAAATTTTCCTTTCCTGATGGTTCTTAACTCGGTTGTGGTTGAGTTTTCTCCAACAGATAAAAAAGGGAAAAGGGCAAGGAAGAGAAAAGCGCTGAAGATTTTCAGCCTGATGGATTTGTTTTTCATGATAATTGTTGATTTTGTTATTTACTGACGAAGGGAGCCACCGGCAGTGATTCCCTTCGCACCAAAATTATAACAATATCATTTGTAATCAACAATAAATATAAGGTTATCGCGCGACAAAATTGATGGCCTGACGCACCAATTGCCGGTATTGAGCATTCTGGTAGGCATTTTTATCATGCCCCGGCTGAATATAAACGATTCGCGATTTTTCAATTTGATGCGTCCATCCAATAATTTTGCTGCTTTGCGGATGATCAGTCGTGAGAAGTGGCGTAACACCGGGCAAGACTTCGGTATTGCCATACACTTCATCGAGAATTTCGAAGTCTTTCAATCCGCGTGTAACCGGGTGTTTCGGATCAGATATTTTCACGGTAAAAGTAACGTCGTGCTGATAGCTTGAGGTCTGTGGCGTGTTTTTCTCCTCGTGGTATTTTCCTCCAACTATTGTTTTATACCCTTCCCAATCCTGGTACGAGCATTGCGAATGGTGCAGAAAAACCATTCCTTTTCCCAACTTCAGCAGCTTGTAATAGTTGGTTTTGTCCTGCTCAGTAATCGACTTGGGCATATCGTAAAAAACGATGGCATCGCAGGTTTTCGGGTCGATGGTTCCCAGCTGAGTGTTAGCTTCCGGCTGAACGAGTCGAGTATAGGTGATGTCCTGAAACGAATCGAACATTTCGAAAAATGGCTTTTCGTCGAATCCGTGTCCGCCTGTAATTACCAGAATGTTTAATTTTTTGGCTGAAACAGTGAATGAACAAAGAATGAACAGAAGCGAAAGGAGGATAGGTTGAATACGGTTCATGATGTTTAGGTTTAAAACATCGAAATTACTTTTTTCAATGATTCAACAAAAACGTCAATTTCTTCTTTGGTATTGTACACTGCAAACGAAGCGCGTACGGTTCCCTGAATACCAAAATGATCCATCAGCGGGTCGGCACAATGGTGCCCGGTACGCACGGCAATGCCAAACTTATCGAGCATGGTGCCCAAATCGAAAAAGTGAACGCCTTCAACGTTGAAAGAGATCACTCCTGATTTCAGTGCTTGAGTGCCGTAAATCTTTAATCCAGGAATGGCAAGCAACTTTAATGTCGCATATTCGAGCAATTCATGTTCCCATGCGGCCAGATTTTCGATGCCAACGCTTAATAAATAATCGATCGCCGCACCAAAAGCAATCACGCCGCTGATGTTGGGCGTACCTGCCTCGAATTTATAAGGTAGTTCGTTGTAAGTTGTTCCTGAAAATTTCACTTCCGAAATCATTTCCCCACCGCCCTGATAGGGAGGTAGTTGCTCGAGCAATTCTTTCGTTCCATAAAGTACGCCAACGCCGTTGGGGCCATACATTTTGTGAGCCGACAGGGTATAAAAATCAACATCGAGCGCCTGAACGTCAATTTTCAGGTGCGGCGCGGCCTGCGCACCGTCTACCAAAATTCGGATGCCCTTGTTGTGCGCAATTCGGGCAATTTCCGCAATCGGGTTGATGGTTCCCAACACATTCGAAACATGCGCAACGGCAATTAATTTGGTATTTGAAGTGATGAGTTCATCCAGTTTCTCGATCATCAGGCGGCCATTGTCGTCAATGGGCAACATCACAATTTTGGCGCCTTTTCGTCCGGCCATCAATTGCCACGGAACAATGTTCGAGTGGTGTTCCATTTCCGAAACGATGATTTCGTCGCCAGCCTTTACAAACGCTTCGCCAAAAGCAAATGCGGCCAGATTAATACTTTCAGTCGTTCCTTTCGTGAAAACAATCTGTTCGCGGTATTCGGCATTGATCAGGTTTTTCACTTTGTCGCGGGTTTCTTCGTAGGCGGCAGTGGCTTTGTCGGCCAGAAAATGTGCGGCCCGGTGAATGTTTCCGTAGTATGTGGTGTACGTTGCGTTGAGCGCGTCAATGACCTGTTGCGGGCGCTGGGTAGTCGCCGCATTATCGAAATAAACCAGCGGGCGATTGTATATCTTTTGGTCGAGAATCGGGAAATCTTCGCGTATTTTTTGAATGTTTAAAGCCATAATTCGTGTTTTTACCAGCGCCGTTGAAGTCGCTGCGAAATCGTTTCAAAGATAACAGATTTAAACAAAGGATATTCTTGTCCGGATTGTCTTTGAAAAGAGAACTTACTTAACTTTTTGGGCAGATTGCTGAACAATCAGGTTTATTGGTTACTTTAGACTTTTAACCTATGATGCACTCCATCGAATTCAAAAATATCGTTTACAGGCCGGATGGAAAAACCATCCTGAACGACATTTCATTCGCGCTTTCAGAAGGCCAATCCATGGCGATTGTTGGCCCGTCAGGTTGTGGGAAAACTACGCTTGGGCGCCTGATTGCCCGAAAGCTCGAACCCACTTCAGGAGAACTGATTTTTGTTGAAGGGCTGACTTGTCGGATCGTGGAGCAGCAGGATAATTTTATGACCATCTCTCGTCTCGGGTCGAGTTATTACGGACAACGGTATGAAAATCAGGGCATGGAGCAATCGCCAACCATTTTGGCTTATTTGCAACAAACAACCAATGAGGTCGATTGGGTAATGGAATTGCTGAATATTGCGCACCTCAAAAACAGCAAGCTGATGATGCTGAGTAATGGCGAACGCAAACGCACACAACTGGCCGAGGCCTTGTTACATCATCCTGACGTGTTAATCTTGGATCAGCCGTTTGTGGGGCTCGATGTGCATTCGCGGCAAAATATGAGTCAGCAGATTAGTGATTTGCACAACTCAGGAAAAACCATTGTGCTGATTTGCGATGCGCTGCATATTCCCGAAGAAATTGATTGGGTGCTTGAAATGGATCGCGGGCAGGTTTTGCAATGGATTCCTCGCCCAGAATATTCACCGAAAGAAGAGCAAATTGACTCGCAGGAAGCGATGGAAAGTTACTTTGCGGCTTTGCCAGTAGCGGATGACGCAGGGTTTGAGTTTGCGGTCAGGATGAACAAAGTAACCGTTGTGCATGGCGGCCGTGAAATCCTGAAAAATATCGATTGGGCGGTGCAAAAAGGGGAACGCTGGGCTTTGATGGGGCCAAACGGTGCCGGAAAAACTACGCTACTCAGTTTGATTACGGCCGACAATCCACAGGGCTATGTAAACGATCTGACGCTTTTTGACCGCCGCCGTGGAAGTGGCGAAAGTATTTGGGATATCAAACAACGACTAGGCTATGTTTCGCCCGAGCTTCACCTGTATTTTCTTCGCGGCAAGGGCATTTTTAACACCATTCCGGGACTCGAAAAGTCGCTGCCAGCAGGAGGAAATTCGCTTCGGTGCGATGAGGTGATTACTTCAGGATTTAATGAACAGATTGGTTTTTCGGCTTCGCATAGTGACTTTCAGAAGAAGGCCGTAAAAGCATGGTTCTCCATTCTACAGCTCGAACATTTGACCGACAGCAAATTTGCCGAAGCCTCGTTGAGCGAACAGCGATTGTTGTTGTTGGCACGTGCATTGGTTAAATTGCCAGCCTTACTTATTCTTGATGAACCTTGCCAGGGACTGGATGCCCACCAAACAAAGCGGTTCACAGCAATGCTCGATGTAATTTGTCGCCATTTGGATACCACAATTATTTATGTGACGCATTATCCGGAGGAAATTCCGCAAAGTGTAACACAACTGCTTCAACTTGAAAACGGGCAGGTAAAATATTGTGGTGTTTATAATCGGTTGTTGCAGGAGAAGATTGGCCTAGGCCGGTGAGCCGAAAAACAAGTGAAGACAGCGTTAAAAAATCTTTTCTGTTTGAGCCGCAGGCGAGTTTAAAAGATTTTAGCTGTCAAACGCAAGTTTTTCGTGTGAAGCTGGCTGAGCCTTGACTTTTTTTGATTCCTTTTTTGTGTCAAGACAAAATAGGAATTGGGGTTTAGGGGCAAAGCCCCAATGTCTATCAGTTGTGAAGTTTTGGACATATAAATATCAATTTCATGAACTGATCAACTAAAAAACTGTTCTACCTTTGCCAAAGTACAAAAACACATTTTATGCAAAACTTTTTTGTCAAATCACACGGACTGGGCAACGATTATTTTGTGCTCGACGAAGCGCAAATTTCCTTTAGCCTGAACGAAAAAAATATACAGAAACTTTGCGACGTGCATTACGGCATTGGCTCTGATGGCATTTTGCTGAAAGTAGCTTCTTTGAAAGCCGATTTTGGCCTGAAGATTTACAATCCTGATGGCTCGGAAGCCGAAAAAAGCGGCAACGGACTGCGCATTTTTGCCAAATACCTCTACGATTACGGCCATACTTCAGGAAAGAAGTTTACGATTGAAACGCTTGGCGGAGTGGTAACTGCCGAAGTTTCGAAGGAAGTTAACGGCAAAGCCAGTCAGGTGAAAGTTGACATGGGCAAAGCCATTTTTGGAAGCCACCAGGTTCCGGTGAATTGCGATGAGGCCGAATGCTTCGATCATCCGCTGAATATTGTTGATGAGGCTTACCTGATCAACTGTGTGTCGGTTGGAAATCCGCATTGCGTGATTTTCAGGGAAAAACTGAGCAAGCCTGGGATCCTGAAACACGGCGAAGAGATCGAAAATCATCCGCTTTTCCCGAATCGAATTAATGTACAATTTGCCAAAGTTTTGTCGCACAACGAAGTCGAAATCCTGATTTGGGAACGAGGCGCCGGATATACGCTGGCTTCGGGCAGTTCATCGTGTGCAGTGGCGGCCGTGGCCGTAAAAAAAGGCTTAACCGATCGCAACCTGAGTATCAAAATGCCGGGAGGAACGCTTCAAATTGACATTGATGAGGCTTGGAACATCCGCATGGAAGGTGAGGTGAAGGAAATCGCTTCAGGATATTTAAGTAATGAATTGATTTTAGAACTGTAGTTTTATTTTAAAATTGTAAATTTGCAGCCCAATATATTTGAAAATTAAAAATGACAACAAAACAACTTCCGTTCTCGAAACAGCAGATTGAGAAAATAATAGAGCAATATCCAACCCCATTTCATATCTATGATGAAAAAGGAATTCGCGAATATGCCCGCAAGTTCATCAAGGCATTCTCATGGAATCCTGGGTTCAAAGAATTTTATGCCATCAAATCGGCTCCAAATCCATACCTGATGAAAATTATGCGTCAGGAAGGCTTTGGTATCGACTGTAGCTCGATTGCAGAACTGGTTCTGGCCGAAAAGCTGGGCATGAAAGGCGACGAAATCATGTTCACCTCGAACGATACGCCGGCTTACGAATACAAGAAGGCGGTTGATTTGGGCGCCATCATCAACCTCGACGATATTTCGCACATTGAATACCTCGAAAAGAATGTTGGCTTGCCTAATCTGGTTTGCTTCCGTTACAATCCGGGCGCGCTGAAAGAAGGAAACACCATCATTGGTCATCCGGAAGAAGCTAAATATGGTTTTACCCGCGACCAATTGTTCGAAGGATATCAAATGTTGGTTGAGAAGGGCGTGACACGTTTTGGCTTGCACACCATGGTGGCGTCGAACGAGTTGGATGCAGCTTATTTTGTGGAAACTGCGCAGATTTTGTTCGACCTGATTGTGGAAATCAAACAGCGCGTAGGCATCGACATCGAGTTTGCCAACCTTGGAGGCGGAATCGGAATTCCATATAAACCAACTGATCAGCCTGTCGATCTGGAATTTATGAGTCAGGGCATTCAGAAATTATACAAAGAAAAGATTGAAGGCAATGGACTGAAACCGCTGAAAATCTATTTCGAATCAGGTCGCGCTATGACTGGCCCTTATGGATTTTTGGTTTCGCAGGTACTTCACATCAAAAAAACATACAAGCAATACGCCGGATTGGATTCGTGTATGGCCAACCTTATGCGGCCTGCATTGTATGGTTCGTACCATCACATTACCGTGATGGGCAAAGAATACGAACCGCTGACAGAGGTGTACGATGTAACCGGATCGCTGTGCGAGAACAACGATAAATTTGCCATCAACCGCAAATTGCCGAAGGTTGAGTCGGGCGACATTGTGGTGATTCACGATACCGGGGCTCACGGACATGCCATGGGATTCAACTACAACGGAAAACTGCGTTCGGCAGAACTTTTACTTCGCGAAACCGGTGAAGTAAAACTGATCCGCCGGGCCGAAACTCTGAACGATTATTTTGCAACACTGAATTTTGACGGACTGAACGATTTTCAGGTTTAAATAAAAATTGGAGAGATCGTGAAAAAGGATGCTTAAACTTTGTTTTGGCATCCTTTTTTTCATTTTTAGCATATACTTTTGCTGAAAAATCATTGAAATGAAAATCGGGTTTGACGCAAAGCGGGCTTTTCACAATTCTTCCGGACTCGGAAATTTCAGCCGGAATACCATCAATGCGCTTTCGCGTTATTATCCTGAGGACCGGTACTACCTTTTTCACTCGGGGACCCGGGAGGGGTTGTTTGTTCCACCGAAGAATGCGGAGGAACTGAAACCACAAGGTTTCTGGAACAACTTAAAAAAAATATGGCGGAGGTTTCGATTGACCGGTTTGGCCAAAGAAAAAAAACTGGACATTTTTCACGGTTTGAGTCACGAACTTCCGGTGGGAATTGAAAATACCGGAGTAAAAACTGTAGTGACCATTCATGATCTGATTTATCTTCGGTATCCGGAGTACTACCCGGCTATCGACCGCAATATTTACGACCGGAAGTTTCGCCATTCCTGTCGGATTGCCAACCGGATTCATGCGATTTCGGAGCAAACGCGAAACGATCTGATTCGGTTCTTTGCCGTTCCCGGTAAGAAAATACAGGTGATTTACCAGTCGATAAATCCGATTTTTTACGAACCGTCCAACGAGTTGATTCGCGGACTTGTTCAGGAGAAATACCAATTGAAAGACAAGTTTTTGTTGTATGTAGGAACTGTCGAACCCCGAAAGAACCTGATCGCAGTTTTGGAGGCCATGGTGTCGACAGGGATCGGGTTGCCGCTTGTTGTTGTCGGGAAGCCCACTTCCTATCAACTTCAGGTGCAATCGTTTTTGGAGGCACATCAGGACCAGTTAAAGGTTATATTTTTGACTGGCGTGACCGACTCTGAGTTGGTAGCAATCTATCAAATGGCAGAAGTAATGATTTACCCTTCGCTGTTTGAAGGTTTCGGACTGCCAGTAGCCGAGGCTTTGGCTTCAGGATGTCCGGTAATTACATCGAATTGCAGTAGTTTACCTGAAGCAGGCGGCGATGCAGCCCTGTTGGTTGATCCGCGTGACCCGAATCAAATTGGTAACGCAATTCGCTCGGTCGTTGGCGACGAAGGATTGAGAAAAAGCATGATTGAAAAAGGTAAAGTTCATGCGCAACGCTTCGCCCCCGAATACTTTGCAGCTCAATTGAAACAATTGTATAATTCATTACTGAATGAACGATGATATTAAAGCAGCGCTTGAGGTGCTGCAAAACGGTGGCGTGATTTTATATCCAACAGATACTATTTGGGGATTGGGTTGTGATGCTTGCAACGAAAAGGCAGTGCAGCGAATTTACGACATCAAAAATCGGGGACAGAAAAAGAATATGTTGGTTTTGATGGAAAACGCGGCGTTGATTGAGCGTTACGTGAATGAAGTTCCTGAAATTGCCTACGACCTGATTGAATTGAGCGATAAGCCGCTGACGATCGTTTACGATGGCGCCAAAAATTTGGCCCGAAACCTGATTGCCGACGATGGAAGTATTGGCATCCGGATTACAACGGAAGCTTTTTCGAGCCAGTTGATTCGACGGTTCAAAAGGCCTGTTGTTTCCACGTCGGCCAATGTTCACACTGAAAAAGCTCCGGCATGCTTTGACGAGATCGATCAGGAAATTATCGATGCAGTTGACTATGTAGTAAAATACCGACAGGATGAAACCAGAAGGGATGATCCATCGGGGATTATTAAGCTAGGCCGGGGTGGCGAAATTAAAATTATCCGGAAATAAACTTGAACGACGCGTATCAACCAGAACTTAGTTTTATTACTTTTGGGCGATCAAAAAAAGCGGGAGTAGCTCAGTGGTAGAGCATCAGCTTCCCAAGCTGAGGGTCGCGGGT
>CAYRBM010000159.1:0-12479 GCA_964422425.1 uncultured Odoribacter sp. | reverse complement strand
TCTTCTTTCAGCGGCACGTCGAAGTCGGTGTTTTCGAAGATCATGATCGTTTTCTGGCCTTTTTTGTCGGCCGGAATCATTTCCATGCGGGTCGGGATTACGCGGTCGTCCATCTTTTTCACGTCACTCAAAATTTCGGTATTCACCAGCACACCATCTTCGTCGTAAAACTCGGCTTTTAGCCACAGGTAGTCTTTTTTGCTGATCCACATCAGGACTTTGCCCCAAACCACCGGGGCATTCTCGAGGGCTGTCAGTTCAATTTTGTAGCAAGGGTAGTCGGCTACGGTTTCTTCGCCAACGAGTTTGTGGGTGTAGTCTTTTACAATCGACGATTCGCGCACCAGGTCGTCGTTGGTAAAGTCGGATCCCATCCACGACTGCATCATCATCGATGGCGGAATCTTGATCATGCGTTCGATCGACGGCACCCAGTTCCACATTTCGTTGCCGCGCTTCAGGAAAACCTGTCCTTTTTCCTTGGCTGGCGCAGTTACGTAAATGAGTGAATATTCAGTGCCCAGCGCCCAGCTTTTCATCGAGATGGTGCGCGACCAAGTGGGCCGCTCTATGGTCATCGAAAATGTGCCGTAACTCGATGTCCCGCGGAATTTTTCATCCGATTTTCGCACGATTTCCTTGATGTCCTTTGCTGAAGTTGCGAGAGCCACAGCCCAGAAAAGCAGGAGGTATGTGAGTTTTGTTGTCATGGTTGTAGTTGTTTTTGATATTGAATGCTCCCTTCGACTGCTTCGCGCTCAGGGAGCGGTGATTTGCTTATATTTTTGTTCTGCTAGATATTTTCTTTTGCTGTTCTCATTCGTAGCTCCGCTCCCTGAGTAGCGTAGCTTATCGAAGGGAGTATTCTCAGGTACCGCGACTATTTTCCCCATCTTTTTGTATCAGCCTGAAACATGCATCAATAATGGTATCCTCAAATTGCCCTTCCTGAAAGTAATCGGGAGCAGTGATCAGAATCAAATGGGCTCCCTTAATTAGCGACGAAATGGCAATCAAATCGTTTTCAGGAGAAATACTTCCTGATTTCTTTATGAAATTTAAGAACAATTTCTGGATGTCCAGTGCTTTTTGGCTGTATTCAATCTTTACTAAGTCTAGAATCTCTGGTTGCATCACCAAGGCACTGTACAATTTCCAAAACTTCGGATTTTCCCTGACCGAACGAAACGTGATCTGCAAAAAATGAATAAACTCCTCTTTGGCCAGCGTATGATCGCCATTCAGGTCAAGGTTGTTGTAGGCCGCATCATATCCGGTTTGGATGATGCTTTTCAGAACTTCGTCCTTGCTTTCGAAATAGTTGTAAATCAACCCTTTTGAAATACCAGCCTTTCGGGTAATGTCGGCAATGGAAGTCTGGTGAAAACCTTTTTCGGCAAACAGTTCCAGCGCGGTGTCGAGGATCAGTTTCGTCTTTTCCTGACGGATAGCTTCAAATTGCTCGGAGGTACGTGGACACATAATCAAATTATTTTATGAATGACCAGTCGGTCAAAAATAAAACAATAGAAAATCAAAAGCAAGAAACAAATGATCTCTTAGAAAAGAAATTTGAGTAAAGTCAATCTTGGGTAGGTTGAAGTTTTTATCCTCAATCAAATCTGCTGTAAAAAAGCCAGACTTTTAAAGCTCGAAATTGAAACCTCTTTTTAGCAAATCCTGGTATTTATGTGCATCGAAACGATAGTACCAAGCTCCCTTTCTCGACGATTCCTTTTCCTTATCATCTTGTTTTTGAAGTAAGTCCATCGAAAGAAGTTTCCGTCGGAAATTGCGTTTGTCCAATTGTTTGTTGTAAATAGCCTCGTACAATCCCTGAAGTTGAGGAATCGTAAACTTATCAGGCAACAACTCAAAACCAATCGGCTGTGTCCGGGCACGAATTTGTAATTTTTTCAGCGCTCGTTCAACCATTGCAGAATGGTCGAAAATAAGATCAGGCATTTTTGAAAATGGGATCCAGGTAGCACCGTGGTTTTTAACCAATTCAAGATCTGAAGAATTGATTTTGATAAGAGCAAAATAAGCTATTGAAATAATGCGATCGCCGGGGTCGCGGTCAATCTCTCCAAAAGTGTATAATTGCTCCATATACACATCCGACAGACCTGTAAGTTGATTTAGAATACGTTTTGCTGCAGAGTCAACCGATTCATCTCCTTTCAGGAAACCACCCATAAGTGACCATTCGCCTTTGGCAGGCTGAAAGTTCCGCTTAAGCAGAAGTAATTTCAATTCACGCCCACCTTCGTCGTAGCCAAAAATGATGCAATCGACTGCGACATGGAATTTCTCGTGTTCGTGATAGTAGCTCATGTCAAAAATTATTCGGGCAAAGGCCAGTCTTCAGTTTCTTTGGTACGTAAATAAGTTTCGATATGACGGTCTTTTTTGGCTTCGTAAATATCAGAAATCGTCAAAATGATTCCTGTCTCCTCCACGTTACCAAAGTGATCGTTAATAACCGTACCAAAGGTTTTCATTGAAGGACTCAGATTCATGTATGAGTTGATAAGCGGAGGTATATTCTCACCAAACTCTCTGACTTTTTGTGAAAGTATTTTGTAATCCTCTTTATAAGAACCACCATTGAAAATCTGTTCCATTTCGTCCATATCAATACCTAAATCCAACGGATGGATTGGAGTTACCAGGTTTTCGTGATCTTTAAAATATTTCAGAAAGAAATACTGAATAAGGTTTCGGGCATGAGTATGAAAATGGGTGTACATGGTCACCTTTCCAAAAAAATATTTCATTTCCGGGTGATCAACAATCAACGCGCCCAAACCATCCCAAAGATTATCAAGCGCAAAAAGCGCCTTGGCTCCCGCCTTACTCGACTGGTAATGAGGCTGAACAAACGAACGCCCCAATTCAAGAGTGTATGGGAGATATTCTTTAACAAACTTTTCGGAGAAATTGAAAAGCTTTGTGGTAGCAAGCTGTACCACGCCTTTTTCATCAACAGGCAGATTATCGCATAAAATGTAACGGTAACCTCCAATAATTTCCTTTGCCTGGGGATCCCATACAATCAATTGTTTGTATGGCTCATTGCTGGTATCGTACTCATCAATGTCAACTTCTTCTCCCATCCCACCACCGGCATCTCGAAACGTAATTTCCCTTACCCGGCCGATTTCAAGCATGACATTGGGTGAGTCATGATGAGTTATGATATAGATTTCGTTGTCTCCTTTATTCGTTTTCCGCATCAGCTTCTCCGGTGTCAACTCAGCAAGCAATGCTTCCCTCGACACAGGTGCAATAATATCCTTCATACAATTCGATCTGATTTTTTGGAGGTACAAAACTAAAAAAAATCCATCAGAAATGGTTAATAATACACTTTTTATTGGGCTGAGGACTCAATTGGTAACTTATACACCAAGTCTCTCACTTCAGCGGCCCACTGGTCGGGCGTTTTGCTGCTGTCAAAATGGGTGTAAGGAATAGGCTTACCAAAAGTAATCGTAAATTTTTGGTTCTTATGTTTAAACAATTCATCAGACAGAAAAAACATTTCAAGATTCCATTTCAGATGAAAGAAACTCCTGAAATTAGCCAGATTATAAAAGAAATTGGAATTATGCCCGCTGACATGGATTGGAATGATGTCGCGTTTATACTCTATGGCTTTGGCTACAAAATGTTTTTTCCATTCCAAATCCTGAATTTTACCTTTGATCTTACGTGATGCAAAGCCCGATGGAAAAATCAGTATCTGTTTGTCTGAAGAATACACTTCATGAATTTGCCTGATCACATCTTTACTGTTACCCCCATGTTTATTCAGTGGGACAAAAATTGGACTGAGTTGCGGAATACTCATTAGTACATCGTTAACCAACGTGATAGCTTCACCCAAAATTTTATGGATGTTGCAAAGTATAAGAAGTGCATCAAATCCGCCAAGCGGATGATTGGAAGCAAAAATATAACGTCCGTTCGCAGGAACATTTTCTGCCCCAACTATGGTTTCTTTTACATTGAATGATTTTACCATGCTTTGGGCAAACTCAATTCCCCTCTCATTACCATGATTGGCAATCAACACGTTAATCTCATCGATGTGCATAATGCGGTTAATGTATCGGTAAACAAATCCGGGAAGTCTTTTGGCCAACTTCGGATTTTTCTTCATAAACATCTCTTTGATGTTTAGTGGCTTAACCGATTCCTGATTTTCAGTATTCATACCTGTTATTCTGTTTGGACTGCCGAAATTATAAAATAATTCATTTGTCTGTCATTTTGTAATCTCGCCAGTACTTCTTCCGATATACTTTTACATGGTAGCACATAAGTTATCAACAGCCCAGTTTTTCCCGGTTCAATTTGAATTCAGATCGTTACTTTTGCACGAACATTAAGATTTATTAACGACCTGTTTGAAATTGTCAATAAATCTTAATCATAGGGTAATCAGAAATTTAAATAATCAGTCCTAAAATTACACACAGGTTACTAACTATTTATTAACAAATTTTCTTTTAAATTTGCGTGACTGAAAATGACTGAAAGTGGGATATTGTGACTTACTTTAATTGTTTTTTATTACTTTTACAATTGGATTTTAGGCACTTGAAAAAAGATGAACTTCTCCTCAAAAAAAGAAGCAACCTTCGATGAAAAAGGAAGGGTAGTTCTGCCGGCCGATTTCAAAAACGAAATGGGTGGCAGCATACCCGGTGGCCAGTTGGCCATCGAGAAGGATCCTCATGAAAAGTGCCTGAATGTTTACACCATGGATGAGTGGGAAAAACGCATCGCACAGGTCACTTCAAAACTAAATCGAGACAACCGGCAGCACAGCCGAATTCTCGATATGTTTTACAGTAACTTTAAAATCATTCAGGTACCCGACAGTTGCAGGATGAATGTTCCAAAGAACTTTCTCGACCTGGTGGGTATTTCGAAGGATGTGATGTTTACCGGACAAGGCAACCGCATCAGGTTATGGGATGCTGCCGAATACGATCGCTACACTCAAACCTGGGAGGATTATGGTAGTTTCTTCGATCGGGTTGTTGGAGGTAATGAAGGTAATTAAAGGTGGAAAGAGAATATCACATACCAGTTTTGCTGGACCAGAGTGTCGGCGGATTGGAAATTAAAGCGAATGGCGATTATGTTGACGTTACTTTTGGTGGCGGAGGCCATTCGCGCGAAATTTTCAGCCGCTTAAAAACTGGCCGCTTGTTTGCCTTCGATCAGGACGAAGATGCCGTAGCCAATGTAATCGAGAACAAACGATTTTTTTTTATCAGGCACAATTTTAAATACATCCGAAATTTTTTAAGGTATTACGGCGTGGAGCAGGTTGACGGCATATTGGCAGACCTGGGTGTCTCTTCACACGACTTTGATGTAGCTGAACGAGGTTTTTCTTTTCGGTTCGACGGTGACCTCGATATGCGAATGAACCGCGACTCGGCACAAACTGCTGCAAATATTGTGAATACCTACACGGAAGAACAATTACGCAACCTGTTTCGCGAATACGGAGAGATTGACAATGCCGGGCGATTGGCCCGTCAGCTTGTTTCAGCCCGCGAAGTGCGGCCGGTAAAAACAATAGAAGAATTTCGTACAGCCATTCTTCCCTGTACTCCAAAGTTTCAGGAGAGTAAATATCTGGCCAAAGTTTTTCAGGCTCTTCGAATCGAGACTAATCGGGAAATGGAAGTGCTTCAGGAGTTTCTGGAACAAAGTATTGAATTGCTTAAACCGGGTGGCCGCCTTGTGGTGATCACCTATCATTCATTAGAAGACCGGATGGTTAAAAATTTCATTCGTTCGGGAGATTTCTCAGGAAAGCAGGAAAAAGACTTCTTCGGAAATGTGGATTCTCCATTGATTGCCATTAACAGGAAAGTAATTATTCCCGACGAACAAGAAGTGGAAAGAAACCCGCGAGCCAGAAGTGCAAAACTCAGAATAGCAGAAAAGAAAGCATGACAGAAAATAGTGAAAATAGAGAAGCAAAAGGAAAACGTAACCCGTCCGCCGACCTCAAGAGTGTTCTTGGAGGAACTATTTTGGCGAGTGAAAAGGTTACCAAGCAATTGCCTTTTGTTTTTTTTCTGGCCTTGCTGGGTATTGGTCTTATCACCAATCGATACTGGACTGAAAAAACCATCCGCAAGATGGAGATGGTGCGCGATTCACTAAAAGAATACAAAGCTGAATCGGTCATTCATGAAACACAACTCATGTACATCAATCGCCCTTCGGAAGTAGCAAAACGTGTACTTGAACGCAAAATTGATCTTATTGAACCGGTTGAACCGGCCAAAAGAATAGTGATTAAAAAATTAGAAACCACCAAGTAATGGAGATCAGGAAAGCCATAACCTTACGATTCGGCATCGTGTATTTCGCGATTGCCCTATTCGCTCTTGTTATAGTTGGCCGGATTCTAATTATTCAGAATGTGGATACCGAAAAGTGGAAAAATATTGCCAAGGACCTGAAAAACAACACCACCGAAATATGGGCCAAACGTGGAAACATTTGTGCCGACGATGGTAGCATCTTATCAACATCAGTTCCTTATTACGAACTTCGGCTTGATTTGCAGGCTCCCCGAATCAAAGAAATTTTTGAACGTGACTCGGAGATGCTGATTGAAGAAATGTCAAATTTCTTTGGTTTCTCCAAAACCGATTTCCGCCTTCGGCTGAAAACAGCCTACACCAAAAAGAATCGCTGGTTCCTGATTAACCCGGCTCAGATTGATCACAATAAATTTCAGGAATTTAAAGAATTAAAATCCATATCGCGCAGTCGTTTTGGTTCCGGATTAATTGTTGTCACCGAAAACAAACGCATTCTTCCTCATGGTGATCTGGCCAGCCGAACCATTGGTGTTCTGAATAAAGGGGTATATGGCGGAGTGCATGGCAATGTGGGATTTACCGGTATTGAAGGACTTGCCGAGAACTATCTTGCAGGTCAAAACGGGCTGGCGCTTAAACGCAATTTTTCCGGAAGCTGGATTAACACACCTCTGGTTGAACCACAGGAAGGCAAAGATGTCATTACAACGATCAACGTTAACCTTCAGGATTACGCGCAAACAGCCCTGGGAAAGCAGATGGATATCAGTCAGGCCGAATGGGGAACGGCCATCGTAATGGAAGTAAAAACAGGCGATATTAAAGCCATTGCTAATATTGGGCGCAAAAAAGACGGCACCTACGGAGAAACCTACAATTTCGCATTTGGGCACGCCGGATGCAGTGAACCCGGCTCAACATTCAAACTGGTTTCACTGATGGCTGCCATGGAAGAAGGATATGGCGATACGGCTGCGTTGTTCGACACCGGACGCGGGCTATGGGAGTATCGCGGCCAAAAAATGAAAGATAGCGATTACGATCATGGAGGACATGGTTTGATCAGCGTGAAAAAATGTTTTGAACTATCTTCAAATATTGGGATTGCCAAAGTAATTGTCAAAAATTTTGAAGGTCGTGAGCGACAATTCATCGACCGCATCTACAGCTGGGGGCTAAACAAACCGCTTGGTTTGGGTTTTATGGGCGAAGCTGAACCCTACATAAAATATCCGACCGACCAAAGCTGGTGGGGGCCTTCATTGGCATGGATTGCACATGGATATGAAATTAAAGTAGCGCCAATTCAAACACTAACTTTCTACAACGCCGTTGCCAATGATGGAGTTATGGTCAAACCACGGTTCGTCCAGGAAGTCAGGGAAAATGGTATCCCGGTAAGGAAGTTCCCGACCGAAGTGATCAACTCATCAATATGCTCAAAAGAAACATTGGGGAAAGCCCAGGATTTGTTGAAAGGGGTGGTTACCAAAGGTACGGGAAGGAGCCTGAAGAGCAAATACTACACGCTGGCCGGTAAAACCGGAACAGCAGTTATTGCCAATGAAGACAAAGGATATACCACTGATGGGGGTAAAAAATACCAGGCATCATTTTGCGGTTATTTTCCGGCCGACGACCCCAAATACAGCATTATCGTTGTGATTGTAGGCCCAAAAGGTAAATTCTATGGAGGTTCGGTTGCGGGCCCTGTATTCCGCGGTATTGCAGATAAAGTTTATGCAGCTTACCTCAAACCTGCTGCCGATTCAATTCCTCCATACGATGAAGTTCCTCAGGTAAAACCCGGATTAAGAGACGATGTGATGCTCTTTACCCAAAACCTGGGATTCAAAACCCAATCGCAAAATGTGACGGCTGATCATGTGGCCATCACCAGCGATACGATGACCGTTTTCATCAATGGTGTAAACGATATTCCGGGAATAGTGCCCGACCTTATTGGGATGGGAGCAGGTGATGCAATTTACATGCTCGAAAAATCAGGATACCGGACTAAAGCCAATGGATTTGGACGAGTCTTCAGGCAGTCGCCGCTTCCCGGTTCTCCAGCATTGAAAGGTGATTTAATCTCACTTGAATTGGGATTCGATGCGCTTGAAATGATGAAAAAAGACAGTCTGGCAAACGATTCGGTTCAAACGCCGGTTATGGCAGTTGCACCGGTGGCAGAGAAGCCGAAACCCATAGCAAAGCCAGTAGTAAAGCCTAAAACAAGCACAACAGCAACCAAAAGCAAAGCTAAAGCACCACCCAAAAAAACAACGGCAAAAAAGAAAAAGGCAACCAGTACTAAACCTAAAAGAACACAGCAATAATGAAGAGCCTAAAAGATATCCTATCAGGAATTGATTTGCTGGAATACAGGGGCGACCTGTCAGTTCCGGTTCGTACTATTCAATTTGACTCGCGAAAGGTTGAAGCCGGTGATTTGTTTGTTGCCGTAAAAGGTTCGCATGTTGACGGTCATCAGTTCATTGCAAAAGCCATCGAGAAAGGAGCTGTCGCGGTGGTGTGCGAGGATATTCCTGATAACTTTCCTGAAGAAGTCGTATTAATTCAAATTGCAGGAACACAGCCAGCATTTGGGAAAATGGCTGCCAATTTTCACAATCATCCTTCAGCCAATCTGAAAGTGGTTGGCGTTACCGGAACCAACGGAAAAACAACCATTGCCACTCTACTTTACAAAACCTTCAGCCTGCTAGGTTTTAAAGTAGGGCTGATCTCAACCATCAAATATTATGTGGGTGCAGAAGAGTTTCCGGCCACACACACCACTCCTGATGCCTTGCAAATTCAGGAGTTGATGGCCAAAATGGTTGAATCCGGATGCGAATACTGCTTTATGGAAGTAAGCTCTCATGCTGTTGATCAGGACCGGATCAGTGGAATTGAATTTGACGGAGGCATTTTTACCAACCTGACACACGATCACCTGGATTACCATAAAACTTTTGCAGAATATCTGAAAGCTAAAAAGAAATTTTTCGATCAGCTACCTGAAACGGCTTTTGCACTAACTAATGCCGATGATAAAAACGGCATGGTTATGCTTCAGAATACCAAAGCGAGCAAACAAACCTATTCGCTCCGGTCGCTGGCTAATTTTCACTGCAAGGTACTCGAAAAACATTTCGACGGGATGCTGCTCAGCGTTGACGGACATGAAATATGGACACATTTCACAGGGATTTTCAATGCCAGCAACCTGATGGCTATTGCAGGAGCAGCCATACTATTGGGAGCAGACCGCGAAGAAATATACCGCATCCTGAGCGAACTCCGACCGGTTTCCGGAAGATTCGAGATTATCAGGTCGCCTGAAGGAAAATACGCGGTGGTTGACTATGCACACACGCCCGATGCCATTCAGAATGTACTTTCTGGAATAACTGAAATACGCAGTGGAAACGAACAGGTAATTACGGTGGTTGGTGCAGGTGGCGACCGCGACAAAACCAAACGGCCACTCATGGCCCGGGAAGCAGCCAAGCAAAGCGACCGGGTAATTCTAACTTCAGATAACCCTCGTTCGGAAGAGCCGGAGCAGATTCTGGCCGACATGGAAGCCGGACTGGATGCTGTTCAGAAAAATAAAGTTCTGTCAATCGTAAACCGTCGAGAAGCCATCAAAACAGCCTGTATGCTCGCAAAACCGGGTGATATCATTTTGGTAGCAGGGAAAGGTCACGAAGATTATCAGGAAATAAAAGGCGTGAAATACCATTTTGACGACAAGGAAATAATCAGCGAAATATTCGGAAACAACTAAAATTCGAAACTATGCTTTACCATTTATATCAGCTGTTAAAGGATTGGGATATACCAGGATTGGGTATGTTTCAATACATCTCATTCCGTTCGGGTGCCGCAATCATTATTTCGCTGCTCATTACCGTAGGTTTCGGGAAAAAGCTGATCAGGTTTCTGCAACGAAAACAAATTGGTGAAGAAGTTCGCGACCTCGGCCTCGAAGGACAGATGCAGAAAAAGGGGACGCCAACCATGGGCGGCATTATTATTCTGGCGTCCATCATCATCCCTACCCTGCTGCTTGCACGTCTCGATAACATCTACATTTTACTGATGCTCATCACCACGATATGGCTGGGGTTGATTGGCTTCCTCGACGATTACATTAAAGTTTTCAGAAAAGACAAAAAAGGTCTGGCTGGCAAATTTAAAATTCTGGGACAGGTTTCACTCGGAATTATTGTGGCATCAACCCTATATTTTTCACCTCAGGTTTTGGTTCGCGAACCAGTTGTTGACGAAAACGGCCTGATCGTTAAAGAAATGGTGATGGACAGCATTTCGGGGCAACCCACATTACAGCCAATGACTTCCGAAGTAAAGTCAACTAAAACCACTATCCCATTCATTAAAAATCACGAATTCGATTATGAAATACTGGTTTCGTTTATGGGAGAAAGTGCCAAAACGTGGAAATGGCTGGTTTATGCCCTGGCAATCATCCTGATTATAACGGCCGTTTCAAATGCCGCAAACCTTACTGATGGAATTGACGGGCTGGCCACTGGCACCTCGGCCATAAGCGGTGCCACACTGGGGATTTTGGCTTATGTGAGCGGTAACATCATTTATGCCGACTACCTCAACATCATGTACATGCCCCACCTTGGCGAGCTGACCATTTTTATTGCAGCTTTCATCGGAGCAACGGTCGGATTTCTGTGGTACAATTCCTTTCCGGCTCAGGTGTTTATGGGCGACACAGGAAGTCTGGCCCTGGGAGGTATTCTGGCTGTTTTTGCCGTCATCATCCGAAAAGAAATTCTGATCCCGATTCTGTGTGGAATTTTCGTGATTGAAAATCTGTCGGTAGTGATGCAGGTTAGTTATTTCAAATACACCAAACGCAAATACGGAGAAGGCCGCCGAATCTTCCTGATGAGCCCGATTCATCACCATTTCCAGAAAAAGGGCATTCCGGAGCCTAAAATCGTAACCCGATTCTGGATTGTAGGAATAATTCTGGCGGTATTAACTATTGTAACCTTGAAAATGCGTTAAAAGAAAATGAGTAAAAGAGCCGTCATACTTGGAGCAGCCGAAAGTGGAGTTGGAGCAGCCATCCTGGCCCGCAAACAGGGCTTTGATGTATTTGTCTCAGATTTGGGCAGCATCAAGGAGAAATATAGGAGCGAACTGATTCATCGTCAGTTTGAATTTGAGGAAGGCCAGCATACCGAAGAAAAAATTCTGAATGCTGATTTGGTCATCAAAAGTCCGGGTATTCCCGACAAAGCTCCGCTGATAAAAAAATTGAAAGAGAAAGGCATTCCGGTGATTTCGGAAATCGAATTTGCAGGGAGATACACTTCAGCAAAGAAAGTTTGTATTACAGGCAGTAACGGAAAAACCACTACCACTTTACTCACCTACCATCTATTTCAAAAAGCCGGTTTAAAGGTGGGTTTGGCCGGAAACGTCGGTCAGAGCATGGCATGGCAGGTTGCTGAAAAAGAGTTCGATTATTACGTGATTGAACTGAGCAGCTTTCAGCTCGATGGCATGTATGAATTTAAGGCCGATATCGCTGTTTTGCTCAACATCACCCCCGATCATCTCGACCGGTACGAATATAAAATGCAGAATTACGTGGATTCGAAATTCAGAATCACCCAAAATCAAACCGCCGACGACCTTTTCATTTGGTGCAGCGACGATGCGATACTGAAACAAGAAATGACAAAACGGAAACCAGGCGCCCGATGTGTATCATTTGGGCTGGGAGCTCCTCCTGCCGAAGGTGCCGGAATTATAAACAACAATCTGATTATTAACTGGGAACAAAATACTTTTACTATGTCGATTTTAGATATTGCACTTCAGGGAAATCACAACACTTACAATTCGATGGCTGCCGGAATTTCAGGAATGGCTGTCAACATCAGGAATGAAAAAATTCGTGAGAGTTTGTCCGACTTTAAAGGAGTTGAACACCGACTCGAACGTTTTTTGAAAGTTCATGGCATTGAGTTTATCAACGACTCAAAAGCCACGAATATCAATTCAACCTGGTATGCACTCGAAAGCATGACGCAGCCAACGGTCTGGATTGTGGGT
>CAYRBM010000158.1:0-12624 GCA_964422425.1 uncultured Odoribacter sp. | reverse complement strand
AGAGCAGCTCATTCGTAATGAGCAGGTCGTGGGTTCGAGTCCCATGAGAGGCTCTATTATGTTAATTGAATATCACTTTATCGCTTGAAATCAATGATTTCAGGCGTTTTTTGTTTTTACACTTCACTGAAATTTACGGTATTTCTCGATCTCTGGGTGTCTATATAGGTGACTAAATTTGAAAATCCAAAAATAGTCACCTAAATCCTTGTAATCGCCTCATTACTTGCATTTTATTGCATCATTTTGCACTTCCTCAACACCTATGTTTAAGGTAATTTTGTGTATAATTTTAAACTAATAAACATGCAGTACGATTTAAGTATTTTATTTTTCCTAAAAAAAGGACAGATTGACAAGAAGGGAATGATCCCAATTTATCTGAGGATCACAGTAAATGGAGAAAGAGCAGAAATTTCAGCAAACCGAAAAATTGAGCTTTTAAAATGGGACTCAGCAGCACAACGGGCAAAAGGCCGCTCAGAATCTGCCCGGATATTGAATGAACATTTGGACGGTCTTGAAAACAAGATAAAGCGTGATTATAATCTGATGATTGAACATGATAAAGTTCTGACGGCTAAATTGTTGCGAGATAAGCTTATAGGTAAGCATCAAAACAAATATTTTCTGCTGCAAGTTTTTAAGGAAAATAATCAGTTAATTAAGCAGGAAGAAGGTAGCAAATATGCAAAACATACAATAGACCAATATAATACCACATATAATCGTTTAGAACAGTTTCTTTTAGAAAAGTATAAATGTACAGATATTGAGCTAAATAGACTCGACATACTATTTATTAGGAAATTTGATATATTTCTTAAGACAAAATATAAGATCGATCACAATACCATTATCAAGTACTTGAAGCAATTAAAGAAAGTAGTTCATTTTGCAATGTCATTGGGGTACATTGAAAGAGATCCCTTCTTTCAATATCAAACAGCCTTCAAGGAAGTCAACAGGGGCTATCTTACAACAGACGAACTACAACGGATTGAAACCCATAAATTCAGAATTAAAAGATTAGACCAGGTTCGTGATGTTTTTGTGTTTGTATGCTATACTGGACTTTCGTATTCTGATTTAGATAAACTTACAAAAGAAAGTATTTCAAATGGTATTGATGGTAAAAATTGGATTATATACGAACGTGAAAAAACTGGGGTTCGTGCAAGCATCCCATTATTACCGCCTGCTCAGGCAATCATTGATAAGTATAAAGATGACCCAGAATGCCAGGCAAATAATTTATTACTACCTGTAAAGAGCAATCAGAAATTGAATTCCTATCTTTCGGAAATAGCGGAATTATGCGAGATCAATAAGCATGTGACCATGCACCTTGGCCGTCATACATTTGCTACTACAGTAACTTTAACAAATGGTGTGCCCATTGAAACTGTATCAAAAATGTTGGGACATACTTCACTAAAAACAACACAGATATACAGCAAGGTTGTTGATACTAAGATTATGGAGGATATGGATAAAGTACAAGAAAAGCTTCAAAATCGTAAAATTTGTTGATCATTTGATGAAAGGTATTTAGCTTAGGGGAAAATTATTTTATGCTATGAATCGGGTAGAATCCTCATTTGATTATCCTTTAAGCTTTTTAAAAAGAGTAGCAGAGCCAGATGGCGAAGAATATTTAAGATTCATTTTTGAGAACCCAGATGAAGATAACTGCTGGTTTAATCACGTAACTGGAAAACTCGATTGTATAAAGATTCTTCCTCGGAATGATAAACGTGGTACCTTGCTCGATGAAGAGACAAATGAAAGAGAATTTGAATTGTCATTTTCCGAATTTGTCGAGGAAGAGCTTGAAAAACAAATTGAGATTTCAAAAAACTTGATTTTTGAGCAAAGTAAACAAAATGGGCAAGATAAAGATGCTAAGCTTTACAACATTGTATTACTCGATTGCTTAAAAATGCAAAAAGGAATTGATTCTTCTACAGATCATCAATTTACCGAAAATATAACCCGATCGATTTCAAAAATTCTTACGTATGTATATAATAAATTTGAAAGCAGATATCCTAAAACAAGGGAGATTAAAAGTATTTTTAGCTATTTTCAAAAAAGAAAGGTAACCAATATTACTGGATTTAAACTGAAATTTCAAAAAAGGAATGCTTCTCTAACTGAATTTATTGGTTATTTAAAAAAGCATAGGTTTATTACTGGAAATACATCTGCTTCTTCTGTATTAGAATTTTTTAAAGGTAAAATTCCAAGAAATAAAATTAATTGGAACAAGGACTTGCACGAACTAAAATACTTTATTGATTCAATCTGTTACGATGACATTCTTGATAAAAAACCAAAGCAACGATGGAAGCATCTACATGAAGTGTTTACTTGCCATGGTGAAGCTTTACCAAAAGATTGGCAAAGAAATAACAATAAACTTAAAAATCCCCATAAAAAACAAGCTATTGATGTCCTAGCTGATTTGCTTCGTCCTTCCCTAAAATAAAGCTACAAATTTTTACAAAATAATGCGGACTTTTTTGTACAGTTATCAACAATACTCCCAATTGTAGGTGGTCCGCATTTTTCCTATTCCGCATTTCAAAAATGCGGACTTAAAATCTCTTTGACATTATAAATCATGTACTTACATTTGCATTGCATTGAAATTAATCTTTGCATTAAAAATTATTTTAATATGGAAAAGAGTATTTTTTTAAGTGAGTTTCGGACAGCGATCCAGGAAGTGATCAGGGAGGAAATCCGGAAAGTAAGCTCAACTAATCCTACGTGGATGAGATCCTCCCAAGTTCGTAAAATGCTGAACATCAGCGATTCGACCCTGCAAACCTTGCGGATTAACGGTACAATTCCGGCCTACAAGCTAGGAACGACCTGGATGTATAAACAGGACGAAATTGTGGCTTTATTGGAAGCTAACCGGACTGGAAGAAAGGAGGTAAAATATGAATAATGGTGACGTTGGCTTCCGTTTAAAGGAATTAAACGATGAAATACGAAAACTGGTTGCTGAAGTGAACAGAATGAGAAGGAGTATTGGTGAAAACGAAGTATGGGATAATGCTGATTTGATTCGGAATTGGAAGGTTTCAGCCCGAACGCTGGCTACTTGGAGAGCAGAAGGAATGATAGATTATGTGCAGGTTGGAGGTAAATCCAACGTTGATTGATCCAATTTTTCCCCGCACTGGGTTGACCGTTCTAGCTGGTTCTAGCGATACAGGCAAGAGCACCTTTTTACGACAGTTAGCAATTTCCGTAGTTCGGGGTGACGAAACGTTTTTAGGCTGGCCAATTAATGCTGTTCACAATCGGGTAATTTATGTATCAACCGAAGATGACAAATATGCAATATCGTATCTGCTCAATAAAACAATTGAAGAAGATGATGATATTGATAAGTATGAAAATCTGAGGTATGTGTTCAATCTGGATGACCCATTTGAAGATTTGGATATAATATTGACCGAAAGTCCTGCAGACTGCATCATAATTGATGCCTTTTCTGATCTATTCCCTGGAGACATGAATCAAGCAAATAAAGTCCGTAATTTTATGAATCAATTTTCTGTATTAGCAGAAAAGTACGGTTGCCTTGTGATCTTCCTGCACCACACTGGAAAACGAACCGAAGATTTTCCGCCAAGTAAAAACAATTTATTGGGTTCGCAAGGAATAGAGGGTAAGGCACGTCAGGTGATCGAGCTCAGACGTGATCCAAAAGATGCCCAGTATCGGCATGTCTGTATCGTAAAAGGTAATTATTTGATTGATGATTTGAAAACCCATAGCTATAAATTGTTGTTTGAAAATCAATACTTTACGATGACAGATGACAGAGTTGATTTTGACAATTTGGTAGTGAATTTTGATGAGAAAAAACAGATGAAAGAACGCAGAATAAGTCGAGTAGTCGAGTTATATTCTCCGGAAATTTCGTATCAAGATATTGCTGAAAGAATGACCTCTGAAGGTTTGAAAATTTCCAAAAGTACGGTTGGAAACGATGTAATGGAAGCAAAAAGCAGAGGATTAATTGAATAAAACCGATTGTCCATCCATCTTATTCTTAAAGAGATTGGATGGATGGACATTTTAAATTAAACGAAATTATGAACAGAAATATAACTGAATGGAGTGAAGAATCTTGGAACCCGACAACCGGGTGTACCCCAATTTCAATGGGTTGTGCTAATTGTTACGCTATACCGAGAGCAGAAAAGATGCAGTTTGATGGAATAAGTAAATATTCCGGGGGTTTTAAATTGACCTTGCACCCGGGGCAATTAAATAGAAACTTCGATAGCCTAAAACCTAGCCGAATATTTGTAAATAGCATGTCAGATTTATTTCATAAGGATGTGCCACTTGAATTTATTCAGCAAGTATTTTCGGTGATAGCTGCAAATACCAAACATCTGTTTCTCATACTGACGAAACGTGCTGAAATAATGCATCAATACCGGAATGATCTGATATGGCCTGCGAATTTGCTAATGGGCGTTACGGTAGAACACGCTGAATATAAGCATCGTATTGATCTTCTTCGGGAAACCAAAGCTCTATATAAGGTGGTATTTTTTGAACCTTTGTTGGGCGAAATGGGCGAAGTTGATTTGACTGGCATACAATGGACTTTCGTTGGCGGCGAATCGGGACCCAATTTTCGAGGTGTTAAAAAAGACTGGGTTCGATCTTTAAAAGAGCAATGTGATAAGCAGGGATGCACCTTTGTTTTTAAGCAATGGGGTGGTTACCCCCGAGAGAAATATGGGTGTTGTTTGGATGGAATTTATTACCAGGATATGCCGACTGTTGAAAATTGTTTATGATAAAATAGTACGAATTTAAGGCCTACTCTTCGGGGTAGGCTTTTAAATACTAGGATAATATATCCAGCCTATAGAGCGGTTTTACTAATAAATATCATTTCAATCTATATTGACTAGAAATAAATTGATTTTTCGTCTATTCCGCATATTTCGTATAATTAACATCAAAAAACCCTCAAAACTTAAATTGGATATCAACTCATCCTACTTTATTATCAATAATTAAGATCGTTTTCTTTAAATTTACCAATCCAAAATAGACTTTTTATCGGTTTATAATTTAAAAAGGAAAGATCAGTTCTTAAGATGCATTTAACCCCGTACCACGCAAAATATTTCTCCTATGACCTCCTAAAACGTCGGTCAGCTAACGACCTAAGGAAGTTGACCGCTTCGTTGCAGGATGCTCAAGTGGATTTAAATCCGCATCAGGTGGATGCTGCTCTTTTTGCATTTAAGTCTCCATTGTCAAAAGGAGCAGTTTTAGCCGATGAAGTTGGCTTGGGTAAAACCATTGAGGCAGGGATTATTTTATCCCAACAATGGGCCGAGCGAAAGCGAAAACTTTTAATTATATGTCCCTCAAACCTTCGCAAGCAATGGAGTCAGGAACTGGCAGATAAATTCTTTCTTCCCAGCCTGATACTTGAAAATAAATCATTTAATGATGAAACCAAGAATGGTAATTTCAATCCATTTGATACTGATAAAACCATTGTTATTTGCTCTTTTCAGTTTGCACGGAACAAAGAGACGTATATCAAGCATACAATTTGGGATTTAGTGATCATTGATGAGGCGCACCGACTACGAAATGTTTATAAATCATCGAATAGAATAGGTAATTCGATAAAGAACGCTCTCCTTGATCGAAAAAAAGTACTGCTAACAGCAACTCCACTTCAAAATTCAATACTCGAACTTTATGGATTGGTAAGCATCATTGATGATTACATATTTGGTGATCTTAAAAGCTTTAAAAGCCAGTTTTCAAGATTGATTGATGAGGAAAACTATGAGGAACTTCGTAAACGACTGATTCCCATTTGTCAACGAACACTTCGCCGTCAGGTGCTTGGATATATTGAATATACGGAGCGAAGAGCTTTGGTTGAAGATTTTTATCCAACAGAGGACGAACAAAATCTTTACAACGGCATAAGCGAATATCTTCAGCGTGACAAGTTATATGCTTTGCCACGTTCGCAACGTCAATTAATGACCCTTATTTTGCGTAAGCTTTTGGCATCTTCATCTTATGCTATACATGGCACACTCTCATCATTGGTTTCTCGACTGGAGGGTTTAATTACTGACAACAATCTGGAAAGTAGTATTGCCGATGATTTTGAAGAGTTTGATGAAATAAAAGAAGAATGGCCCGATGATGAGGAAACAGATCAAGCAGTTGAAGAAACGATTCAACTTTCTGAATCAGAGATTGAGGAAATTAAAGCTGAAATTGAATACCTGAAAAATTTTCGAGATCTGGCCTTCAGAATAAAGAAAAATACAAAAGCTGATAAACTATTTACTGCATTAAAGAACGGATTCCAAACGTTGCACGACATCGGAGCGAATGAAAAAGCGTTAATTTTTACAGAATCTCGTCGTACTCAGGAGTTCATTTTCAATCTGCTTAATTCAAAAGGCAGTGGTTATGAGGGTAAAGTAATTTTATTCAACGGCACAAATACCGATCCTCAATCCCAGAAAATATACAAAGACTGGCTAAATACGCACAAAGGAACTGATCGCATTTCAGGATCTCCTACCGCCGACAAACGTGCAGCCTTGGTCGACTATTTCCGAAATGAGGCAACAATAATGATTGCCACAGAAGCTGCTGCCGAAGGTATTAATTTGCAGTTCTGCTCATTAGTTGTAAACTACGACTTGCCCTGGAATCCTCAAAGAATTGAACAGCGTATTGGCCGGTGCCACAGATACGGACAAAAGCACGATGTTGTTGTAGTTAATTTCTTGAATAAAGCCAATGCGGCCGACCAAAGGGTTTACCAACTTCTGCGAGATAAATTCAAACTGTTTGACGGTGTATTTGGTGCCAGCGATGAGGTTCTGGGAGCTATTGGCAGTGGCGTAGATTTTGAAAAACGCATTGCAAAAATTCTGCTTGAATGTCGGGATAATGAAACCATTCAACAGCGGTTTGACGAATTGGATGAAGAATTACGTTCCGAAAAGATTGACCGATATAGGGAAACCCGCAACAAATTGTTGGAGAATGTCGATCAGGAAGTTATTCGTAAACTGAAAGTTAGCTTCGAAGATGCAAAAGGTTATCTAAATCTTTTCGAGCAAAACCTATGGAAGGTGACTAAGTACTTCCTGAAAGATTTTGCATCATTTGGCCGTGATGATTATTCCTTTAAACTCAATAGGAACCCATTCGAAGGAGAAAAGATTCACCCGGGACCTTACATGATTTTAAAGCCTCAGCCAGGTCAGCGCAAATCCGACATTCCTATTCCTGATAATACCAATATTTATCGTGTAGGGCATCCGTTGGCAGTCCGGATTCTCGAAACTTGTCAGGAAGCTGCCACCCCTGTCAAAAATCTGACGTTTGATTACTCAAATAATGGAGGTCAGATTTCTATTCTAAAAAATCTGGTTGGGCAATCTGGCTGGATGCAGGTCAATTATCTGACGATTTCCTCTTTCGAGGATGAAGACTATATCATCATTGCCAATCAAACGGACGATGGGACAGTTATTGATAACGAAACATCACAACAATTTTTTGGTCTTTCTGCTGTGGTCTCTGATCATGCAATCTATTCGAATGATGAACAAAGGTCCAGATTCGAAGAAATCAGGCTTCAGGAACAAAGTGCCATTTTAAATGATAGTATGATTCGCAATCGCGATTTCTTCGATACTGAGATGGACAAACTCGATCAATGGGCTGATGATATGAAAATCAGTTTATCGCGCGAAATAGAAGATTTGGATGCTGAAATAAAACTCCGAAAATCAGAGGCTAAGAAGCTGATGAATCTTGAATTAAAAGTAAAAGCCCAGAGACAAATCAAAGAATTGGAGAAAAAACGAAGTGAGAAAAGAATGTCACTCTACGAAGCGCAAGACCTGATCGATCACAAAAAAGATGAGTTGTTAACCGAAATCGAAATGCGTCTGAAGCAAAAAACTGAATTGAAAGAATTATTCACCATTAAATGGGAGATTGTGTAAATGAGAGAGCTAATAAATATCTATTGCGATGAAAGTTGTCATTTACAAAATGACAAAGAATCGGTTATGGCTTTAGGTGCTGTTTATTGTCCGGCGGCAAAAAAAGATGAAATATTCAACTGCATTGCTGAATTGAAAAAGAAACACAACTTAACTCCTAAAAACAAAAAAAATCCGAAAGACAACAGGTCATACTATGAAATGAAATGGAACAAAATTTCGAAAAGCAAAATCGCATTTTTCAAAGATGTTATAGATTACTTTTTTGCTGATGATGACCTTTCTTTCAGGGTATTGGTAGTTCCAGACAAGTCGAAACTCGACTATACAGCCTATGGCCATACGCACGATACGTTTTATTACAAAATGTATTTCAGCATGCTAAAGGCAATCCTCAACCCCGAATTTGGACATAATATCTACATCGACATTAAAGATACCAGGAGCCGCGAGAAAGTGCATAAACTTGAAGAGGTGTTGCGAAACGATAAATACGATTTTTCAAAGAGTATAATAAAAAAAGTACAGCAAGTCCGGTCGCACGAGGTTGAATTAATTCAATTAGCCGACCTCTTAACGGGTGCAATTTCGTACGTAAACCGGGGACTAACGACCAGTGAATCAAAAAATGAAATTGTTGATCTTATTCGGCATCGTTCAAAATATTCGCTGACAAAATCTACCCTTTTGAGGGAGAAGAAAGTCAACATCTTTATTTGGGAACCTTCAAGATATATTCATCTGTTATGAGCGAAATGACGAAATTGATTTTTCCCGAATTGATATATTTAGCTGATTTCGAAGGAAATTTCTCAGACTATTTCAGCGCCGTTTATGCAGTTTTTGAAAACGACTTCATTAAATCGCAGCCAAATTACGAAGGCAACAAAGTTGCCGTGCGAAAATATCCTGAAGTCGATGGATTGCATCGAACGTTTTATCATATTACTCATCAAGGAGAAGACGAAAATAACCGCCAACCTGACTTAAGGAGAATGGAAAGAATTAGATTTCCCCGATTTGTGATTGATAATCATAAGCACGATGAAATTCTGATTTGGAGAAACAAAAGAGGGAAAGATGACCGGGTATTGTTGTTCAATCAAGATAAAAACTATGTGGTAGTATTAACCGAACGATCTAACTTCTATTTATTTATCACTGCGTATCTGATTGAAACGGAACACAGACGAAATAAATTATTGAAAGAATATGAAGACTATAAAAAAACCAAAACCGCTTAGGGATACTAAACGGCTTCTTATACTCCTTTAACGCTTACAACCTTACGGTATGGTCACTGAGCTACTACAAATGTATATGCTTTTTTAATTAGATGCAAATTTTAAGCCGGCAAATATTTAATTTACAGGTTTTAATAAAATTTCTGAAACAAAAAAAATGACCCAAAATAAACACCAAAAGCTCGAACTCACCTGGATTGGCAAAGGCGAAGAACCCAAGCTCGAACCACGAATCCTGATTGAGAACCCAGAATACAGCTACGGCAACCCCAACACCGAAAACATGTTGATTCACGGCGACAACCTTCTTGCCCTTAAAGCACTCGAACAGGATTTCGCCGGAAAAATAAAGTGCATTTATATCGACCCGCCGTACAATACCGGAAATGCTTTTGAACATTACGACGACGGTGTGGAGCATTCGATGTGGCTTAATTTAATCTCACAAAGGATTAATTTATTGCATAAACTTCTCTCAAAAGATGGCGTTCTATTTGTCAATATTGACGAAATAGAACATGCATATTTAAAAGTATTGTTAGATGAGGTTTTTGGAAGGAAGAATTTTATAGGTGATATAATTTGGAAGAAACGTAAAGGAGGTGGTAATGATTCTCGTTTTTTTGCAATTGACCATGATTATATTATTGTATTTGCCAAGGAAGCAACCAAAGAAATTCATAGAAAAAAATGGAGAGTTTCTCAATCTGAAGAGTATTTAAAGCGATATAAGGAAATAGATGAAAATGGTGATAGATATTACTGGGACACATTAGCTAGAGATGGATTACAGAATCCAATCCCAATTACCATTGATTGCCCTGATGGCACAACACTTTCAATTAATTCTCAAAAATCCTATGATACAATTCATAAAGGATTAGAAGATGGTAATATAAGATTGGCCAAATCAAAAAAAGGATGGACTCTTCATCATAGAGTATATATGCCTGAAGGTCAAGTTCTTCGCACAATTTTGGAAGATGTCGGAACAAACAAAACAGCTAATGACGAAACTATTGTATTATTTGGTGCAAATAATGGTTTTGATTATCCAAAGCCAGAAAGTCTTATTCAGAAATTGTTAGAATTAGTTACAGAGAAAGGCGACATCGTTCTCGACTCTTTCCTTGGTTCCGGCACCACCGCCGCCGTAGCCCACAAAATGGGTCGACGCTGGATTGGGGTTGAATTGGGAGAACATGCCAAAACCCATTGTTTCCCCCGCATGAAACAAGTAGTTGATGGGGAACAGGGCGGAATCAGCAAAGCGGTAAACTGGAAAGGCGGCGGAGGTTTTAAGTTTTACACCTTAGCGCCAAGCCTGCTCAATCAGGATAAATTTGGCAATTGGGTCATCAGCAGCGAGTACAACGCCCAAATGCTGGCCGCCGCAACAGCCAAACAAGAAGGTTTCCGCTACAACCCGCACGAAACGCTTTATTGGAAACAGGGAAACAGCAGCGAACACGATTATATTTTTACCACCACGCAGTTTATTACCGTCGAAACCCTCGACCAGATCCACGATGAAATGCTGCCCGGCGAAAGCCTGATGATTTGTTGCAAAGCATTTCAGAAAGAGTGCAAAGGGAAATATGCCAACATCACCATCAAAAAAATACCGCAGATGTTGTTGGGCCGTTGCGAATTTGGTAAGGACGACTACAGCCTAAATATTGTAAACATGCCGGTTGAAGAGCAAACCGAAGACTTCGACCCGACTGTTTTGGATGCAGAAACTCCGGTAACAAAACCAGCAAAAAAAGATAAACGCAGTGTTCAGGAAATAAACAAAATCAACCGTCAAACATCCCTTTTCGACTAACCGACAAGCACATGAACAACATAGCTAACTACATCAAACAACGCCTTTCGTTACGCGACCCATTACAAGATTCTTTAGATATTGTTGCAACACTTACCGACCAACTTTCCTTAAAAAAGGAAGTTTCGTTGCCCGGCGAGCTTGCCAAAGTAAAAGCGCTTTACCCCACCTGCACCGATTTCGAGCGTGAGTTTCCATCATTGGCATTCTCCATTGCTACCGGAGTGGGCAAAACCCGCTTGATGGGGGCTTGCATCGCCTATCTGCATTTGGCAAAAGGAATCCGCAATTTCTTTGTGCTAGCTCCAAACCTCACCATTTACAACAAGCTGATCGAGGATTTTGGGAATCCATCCTATCCAAAATACGTTTTCAACGGCATTTCCGAGTTTGTGCACAATCGCCCGGTCATCATCACTGGCGACAACTATGCCCAGCAAGGCGCTTTGTTTGGCGATCAGGAAATCCGCATCAATATTTTCAATATTTCGAAGTTCAACTCCGAAACACGCGGCACCAATCAGGGTGGAGTAAGCCTTGCTCCGCGCATTAAAAGGCTTTCTGAATACCTGGGACAGTCGTATTGGGAGTACCTTTCCAATCTCGATGATTTGGTGATCCTGATGGATGAAGCGCACCGCTACCATGCCGACCGGTCTAAGAATGCTATCAACGAACTAAAGCCAGTGCTGGGTCTGGAACTGACGGCAACTCCCATTGACGACAACGGCAACCAATTCAAGAACATTGTTTATGAATATTCACTGGCAAAGGCGCTGGCGGACGGAAAATATGTAAAAAATCCGGCCATTGCAAAACGCAAGGATTTTCAGCGTGGCAACATGCCCGACCGCGAATTGGAAATCATCAAACTCGAAGATGCCATAAGCATCCATCAGGACACCAAAAAAGAATTGGAAGTTTATGCGCTGAACGAAAATGAAAAGCTGGTCAAGCCTTTTGTTCTGGTGGTTTGTAAAGACACCACCCATGCCAGGGAAATATACGACCTGATTAATTCAGATGAATTTTACGAAGGCGAATACCGGGAAAAAGTGCTTCAGATCGACTCAACCACGAAAAAAGATGGTGGAATTGAAGAGCAATTTTTAAATCTGGAAAACCCCGACAACCAGATCGAAATTGTGATCCATGTCAACATGCTGAAAGAGGGCTGGGACGTAACTAACCTTTACACCATTGTTCCACTTCGCGCTGCCAATGCTGCCGTATTGGTCGAACAAACCATTGGCCGTGGCTTGCGCCTTCCGTTTAATGCCAGTCGCACCGGTGTTGACAAAATCGATAAACTGACCGTTGTTGCCCATGAAAATTTTGATGCAGTAATTGCAGCAGCCAATGATCCTAATTCGGTACTGAATAAAATGAACTTTGTTGAAATTTCGTTCGACGATTTAAAAACGAAAACTGAAGTTGTCACCTCAATGTAAATCTTCAGCTAAAAGTGAACTGGTAGTGTTGCAAAACAAAGAGACAT
>CAYRBM010000157.1:0-12625 GCA_964422425.1 uncultured Odoribacter sp. | reverse complement strand
GATGACCGCCGGTAAGGTTATGGTATTCGATGCCAATACCTACGCGGTTTTAAATACTATAACGGTGGGTCAATTTCCGACCGAAGTATCGTTTTCTGACGATGGGAAAAAGGTTTTTGTAGCTAACGGAATGTCGAATTCTGTTAGTGTTATTGATGCCGCAACCAAAAAGGTACTCGAAACTGCCGCGGTGGGTAACTATCCGGTTGGTGCTTGGCCTGGTATGGGAGGCATGATGTACGTGAACAATGAAAAAGGACAGAGCATCAGCATGTTGGATGTAATGACAAACACGATGACCAATACAGTGCAACTTGGTTTTACGCCCGGCATGGCCACCCGCAATACGATGATGAACCAAATGTGGGTTTCTGATCCGAATGGCGGGAAAGTTCAGATCTGGACAAAAACAGCCACAGGATATATGATGGGCGGAACCGTAACCGTAGGAAGCGGAGCTTCTTCCATCGCATTTAACCAGACTGGCACAACCTGTTACGTTACCAATCAGAACGATGGCACAGTTTCGGTCGTTGATGTTGCAACTCTGAAAGAAATGATGAAAATTATGGTTGGCAAAAAACCAAATGGTATTGTTATCAGGAATAAATGATTTAGACTGATTAACAATGTTTTTTTTGTTCCGTTATGGATTGTAGATCGGTAGAATGGATGAAATGGTTCATACAGGGGCGTTCAGGCTGGCATTAGTATTCCGTTGTGGCAAAACAAAAACCTGGTAAAATATGCCCAATCGCAACAACAGGCAACCGAAAGCAGCGCGTTTGCATACAGTCAGCAACTGAAATCGAACATTACCGCCAAATATCAGGTAGCCGTTTCGTTAAGAAACAACTTTGATGGTTATCAGAAAATTGCTGAAAGCATCCAAAGCCAGGACTTGTTGAAGAAATCATTGAGTTCAGGCAATATTTCGGTGCTTGAATATTACCGCGAACTATCGTCATGGTACGAAACTTATGACCGTTACCTCGTTTCAGCAAAAGATTATTATCTCGAAATGGTGTATCTGATGCAATACGGGTGTTAGAAAATTGATTGTTGGGCATGTTGGAAGGACAAAACTTCTGGCAAGCCCAACTTCTTTAAAGTTCAAAAATTTGCGCAACTTTGGATAAAACTAGTGTATGAAAAGGTTGGCTATTATAACAGGTATTCTTTCCGGTTTTATGGTTCAATGAAAGATAGGTTAAATCACCATACACTGAGATTGAAACCTTTTCTGCATGAACACGAAGATCATTTGGAATTACTGTTCTTACCTCCAGACTCTTCGAATCTAAACCCAATAGAAAGAGTCTGGTGGTTAGTGCGTATGTAAAAGAATAACCCATAACCTATAGATTATTCATAATTAGGATGCCGATTTAAGTTCAGAGAGTGGTTTTGAACGATTTTTCCCAACATAAATTAATAACTCTGATTCGGTGAAGAGCCAATGTTTCCCAAGTTTAGTACCACCAATGGCTGGGCGATGTTTCCGAAATGTATTAATAGCCATCCTTAAGTATTCTGCTGCCTCCGGAAGCGTATAAAATATTTGTGTCATATCATTAAGTTTTAATTGTTCTCTCTCAAAACTATCTGTTATTTATGTGCGTGTCAACTAGGTGATTTACAAAAAATTTATTCTCTATTGATAATCCTTGATAATATTGACTTATTGTTTAGTTTTTTAAGTATTTGTCAATGATAATGTTATCTAAATTTTTTCACAAAGAGAGTGAAAGTTTTTGAAAGTTTCCTTTGAGAATCTTTCTTCATTTAATTCTTCACTAAATCGATAAATTTTTGTTGTAATTGTTGATAATGAAAGCTTTACACCAAAATTATTTATTAGAATTTCTGCAATGTTTTTTCCGGTGCCTTGAATAATTTGGTCTTTTTGAAGTATAGTCATCAATTTTATAAGTGTATCATAATTGTCTTTTTCAACGGAAAGCAGTATTTGTTTTTGAGATTGATCATTGTTGATGTCAAAATTTAAATCCCTTTTTCCTTTAATCTGCCTTATGAAATTCACAGTATCTTTATCAGAAGTATGGTATTTGCCAAGAATATTCGTTGTGTGAATAGCAAAATAATACTTTTCATCTTCTTCAAAATCGGCTATAAAGGACATGAATTTGCGGATACTCCATTTTGTCGGTTTAAACTCTTGCTCAAAATCTTGTGGGTATCTGAATCTTTTACCATTAAAAATAAAATCATCTGTTTCCATTTCTTAAAATTTAGTCGCTAGATTAAATGCTTCTCTGATTTGCTCATCTTCAAACCCGTCCAGATAAGTTTCTGTTGTTTTAGTGTCATGATGTCCAAGTTGATCCCCAATGAACTTAACCGAAGCTCCAGACCTTAATAATTGCGTTGCGATAGAATGACGGGCAACGTAGGTGGTAGTTTTTTGGCTAATCTTTAAATGGGTAGCAACTTGTTTCATTGCGGTATTTATCATCTTTACAAATTGAGCAATAGTTGCTTTTCTTTGAGTTGCATCCATTGTATCTTTTATGACTGGGATTAAATACGGATCTTTTTTATCTGATATTTTCCATTTATCAATTATTAACTTTACTGGATTAGAATATGGTACTTGGATTTCTTTTGGTTCATTGCTTGTTCTTTTAGTCTTTTGCCTAAAAAAATATACAAACCCGTTCTTTATATTGCTTTCGCGAAGCATACATACATCGGTTGGATTGGGGCCGCCAAGTAAATACATGAGCTTCCACATATCGAGATAAAAAGAGTAGGGGTGTTTTTTTGAAAGTTTGAAGTCAAATATTTTTTGAAGTTCTGGCTTGTTAAGTGCAATTTTTCGACCTTTCCCTTTGGGTATTTTGAACCCTTCTTTCCCCTTAATGAATGGGTAATGAGCAGTTATTCTGGCTTCGATTGATCTGTTGAATAATGCTCTCAAAGCTCTCATATAAATTCCTATTGTAGTGTCAGAATTAGGCTTTTCTCCACTTTGCATCCAGATTTTATACTTTTCCAACTTTTCTTTTGTGAAATATTCAAAGGGGACATCTTTGTCTCCGGTAAACTTCTTTAATGATGTAGAGGCACATTGATAACTGATTGCGGTGCCTATGCGGTCGCTTAATTTTAGCTCACTAATTAGCTCATCAAATTGTAAAAATACCAGATTGTTTTTATTTCTTTTCTTGCTCATTTGAGACTTAAAAGCATCAAGAGTAAACGGTTCGATACTATCCGCAATCTTTTGAGCTTCCAGTTCTATACCCTTGAAAACAATCTGAAGTTCTTTGAGTATTCCGGTAACCTTTGGATTTAGTGTCTTTTCAAATATATCTTTGTCTATAGAATAATTGCCTGATCCGTCAAACCTAAATTTTTCAAGTCTCGAATTATTCAATATATTATTGATCCGATTTCTTTCAATTCCCAGATACAATCGTTTTCGTTCATGCGTTGCCCTGATTTTAACCGGATAAACATTGTCTGATTTCTGAATTCGAGAATCAAGGAAAATAGATATGGTTGCGCCCATGTGTATCAAGTTTAGATTTTTACAACACAATTTGATACACAAATATAGCTAATAATGAAATATGATGGTTATTTATTGAGTAATAAAATTCATGTAAATGCCATTAAATAAAGGCATTTGATGATAATAATATATTGATGGATAGAGGCAGATTTATGACTACGGATCAGAAGGTTGGGGGTTCGAGTCTCTCCGGGGTCACCTTAAAAAGTAAATCCCTTGAAATGAATAGTTTCAAGGGATTTTTATTTTATCCTGTTCAAACTGGTCTTATCCCTTTTTGCTAATCTCGGTTAATTCTTTTGGGTTACTCACAATGATGTCTTTTTCCTGAAGTTCGATCAACCCGTCTTTTTCGAAACTTTTCAGGAGTTTTACTGCGCTTTCAGTCGAAATACCGGCAAATTCAGCAATATCTTTTCTGGAGAGCAGCTGAAAGATGTCCGGATTTTCGGCGCGAAGACCATCGAGGTAGAGAAGTGTTTCGGCAATGCGGCCATTCATTTGTTTATAAAGCACTTTTTGAAGCGTGAGAAACAAGTTGGCATTTTGCTCGCAGTATCGTTTAATAATGTTGAAGCCGAAATCGCCGTTTTGGCTAATCACTTTTCGAATGGCTTCTTTTTCGACCAAAAAAACCTGGCATTCGGTCAGTGCAATGGCCGAATAGTTGAACGTATTTTTACTGAAAACAGCTGATAATCCTACAAATTCGCCCGGACGAACGATCCGCAGATTGAAACTCTTACCACCATCGCCTTCGAGGTATTGTTTGGCCAACCCTTTGATTACAAACAAAGCATACGATGCAAACGCTCCTTGTTTGGTAAGGTTGTCGCCTTTTCGGAATAAAACCTGGGTTTTGCTGGCCTTTACCAACTCTGCTTCTTCAACGGTGAGCAATTGGAAACAAGGTGCCTGAATATCGCAGATAAATTCCTGATCGGTTTCGAGTATCGGTTTCATGCTGTTTTGCATTTGTTGTCCGTAAAGTTAGAATTATATCAATAAAAAAGTTGTGCCAGATCAATTCAACAGCGGGTTTCGTTCCGGGCAAAATGCTTTATCTCACGCAATCTGCGACTTATTTTTGCTCCGGATAAAGTAATCAAACAAATGCTGTACACCAATCTGAAACATATCGAATCGGCTCGCGACCTTCAACGAATTATCGCTGGAAACGAACACGTGGTGGTGATTTGCGGCCGGATGGACCCGGCGAGTGTTTCGGTTTACCGAATGACTGACGAACTCGAACGAAATTATCCACAGGTCAGTTTTTTCGACATGGAATATGATGATCCGGAATCGGAAAATCTCCGGAAATTGCCTGAAGTGATTGAATTTGAAGAGACGCCTTTCACGGTGTATTTCCGGCGGGGAAAATTAGTGAAAGCGGCTTCGGGAATCTGGTCGATCATGCAGGTGTCGTATACTTTACTGGAAGAATTAAAAACCAAAAACAATTAAAAATAACTACGGAAATGCAAACTACGCTTTTAATTATTGGGATTCTGGTTGTATCGGTAATTGTGCTGCGATTTGTAGCAATGGCCAAAATGAAAAAGACACCGATGGTTGCAGATCATGCCAAAGTATTGGTTTTGAACGAACAAAATTTTCAGCAACAACTCAAAAATAAAGTGGTATTGGTCGATTTTTGGGCCAGTTGGTGCGGCCCCTGCCGGATGATGGCTCCTGTGTTGAACGATATAGCTTCTGAATTGGACGGTGCAAACCGGGTTGGGAAGGTGGATGTAGAGAAGTACCAAAACCTGGCCGGAAAATATAAAGTAAGAAGTATTCCGACGATGGTACTTTTTAAGAACGGGAAAGAAGTCAATCGTTTCGTTGGAATAAAATCAAAGGATTTTTTGCTGAAAGAGATTGCAAAGATCAATTAGGAAAGAGTCAATAGTCATTAGTAAAGTGGACTTTAACTGTTTTCCTAATGACTAATAACTAATGACTAAAACAAAAGAATTAAAAACGAATAGTAAAAAATAGAACAATTAAAGAAAATGGAAAAGATTGTGATTATAGGTGGAGTTGCTGCCGGAGCCACCGCTGCGGCCAAGGCACGGCGCATTTCGCCCACCGCTCAGATTGTAATGCTCGAAGCCGGGCCCGACATTTCGTTTGCCAATTGCGGTTTGCCGTATTACATCGGCGGCGACATCAAAAGTCGCTCAAAGCTCATTCTGCAAAGTCCCGAAAGTTTTAACGAACAATACGGTGTTGAAGTACATACACACACCATCGTTTCGGCTATCGACCGCAATGCGAAAGTAATTAGGGCGCTGGATACCCGCAACGGCGAACAGAAATCGTTCGAATACACCAAACTCATTCTTGCACAGGGCGGTCGGCCCATTACACCCACTTTGCCCGGCGCCGATCATGACCATGTTTTTACCTTGTGGACATTGGAAGACATGGACAAAATCTCCAATCACCTTCAGGAAAAGAAACCCAAAAATGCCGTGGTGGTGGGCGGTGGTTTCATCGGCCTCGAAATGGTGGAAGCGCTGGTTAAACGCGGACTGAACGTGAATGTGGTGGAAATGATGCCGCATGTGATGTCGCTCATGGAAGCCGAAGTGGCCGGGTTCATCGAGAATGAACTGCTTTCGTATGGCGTAGGCATTCACACCGGTGCCGGTGTTACTGAAATTATGCCGCGATCGGTGAAGCTCGACAACGGGAAGGTACTCGATGCCGATATGGTTTTGTTGTCGATTGGAGTGCGGCCAACACTTCAGCTGGCCAGAGAAGCAGGGCTGGAGATTGGCGAAGCCGGTGGCTTGCTGGTTAATGCGCATTTGCAAACTTCCGATCCGAACATTTTTGCTGCCGGCGATATGGTAGAAATTGAGCACCGCGTGAACGGTAAAAAAGTACGAATTCCGCTGGCTGGTCCGGCCAATCGTCAGGGAAGGATTGCCGCCGAAAATGCACTGGGCGGAAATCATGCCTATAAAGGAGCTCTCGGGACCTCGGTCGTTCGTGTTTTCGAGGCTGTTGCCGGTTTAACCGGACTTTCGCTAAAGCAAGCCCGTGCTGCCGGATTGAATGCCGATGCGATTGTGGTGCACAAAGAACATCACACGTCGTACTATCCGGGTGCCGAAACAGTTACTACACTTTTAGTGTACGACAGGGAGACGGGCGTCATTTTGGGCGGACAAACTGCCGGATACAAAGGTGCCGATAAACGGTTGGACGTGATTGCCACTGCTGCAGCCGCCAAACTGACCGTTTCTGATTTGGCCGATATCGATTTTGCCTATTCGCCGCCCATTGGAACGGCAAACGATGCACTCAATATGGCTGCATATACGGCAGAAAACCGAATGTCAGGATTTAGTCCGTCGGTAACTGTGTCGGAACTTGATGCAATTATCGAAGGCACAAATCCGGTTTTCATCGATGTTCGCGATGTATTTGCATACGAAAAAAGTCACATTAAAGGAGCCATTCATCTTCCGTTGGAGGTTTTGGCGCAGCAAATCAAATCCATTCCGGCCAATCGACCGGTGTTTGTTTACGACGAAACCGGAAAGAAAGGTCATCAGGCATTACGAACCTTGGTTGGCGCCGGAATGATCGATGTAACCAATATTTCAGGAGGACACATTTCCCTGCAACGTCAGGCCAGAACAACCGGGTTTCAGCACATCAGAATCGATTTGTTACCCGTTGAATCAAAAACGGTTGTAGAGGAAGAAATTGAAAAAGAAGAAAAAACCAAAACTAAAATAAGCGATGTCAATTCGCCCATTGTGGTGGATGTTCGCACTCCTGAAGAATTTGAAGACGGCGCCTATCCCGATGCAGTGAATATTCCGTTGGACGAACTGATGGAGCGTTATGGCGAGCTTGGGAACAATGCTTCGCGCGAGATTACGGTGTACTGTGCCAGCGGTGCCCGTTCGGCCTACGCACAGCGTGTGCTGATGCAAATTGGCTACATCAACGTGAAAAACGGTGGCGGATTGGGAGCCATGATGGCCCGGCTAAATACGAAAGCAGCCGCAACCACTGCCTCGAACGAACCGCTGGTGGTGGATGTTCGCACACCCGAGGAATTCTTTTCGGGAGCCTATTCCGGAGCGATAAATGTACCGCTCGACGAATTGCAGGCCAGAGCCGGAGAGTTGGGAAACCTGTCGAGACCAATCACGCTGTATTGTGCCTCGGGAGCACGTTCGGCCTATGGTGTGCGGGTTTTGCAGCATCTCGGATTTACCAATGTAAAAAATGGTGGCGGAATCATGCAGATGATGATGCGCCGGTAATTAACCCATAAATCTCTTAAACTATGCAAAACGTTTTTTCTTTAGCCGACCTTCATCAAAAAATGGCGGATCAACCATTGGTGGCACTATTTGTGCATCATCCGGAGAACGAATCGTCAAGATGTGCATTCCGAAGCATTACCGAAGCCAATTTTTTGGATCATAACGTCACGGTATTTATTGCCGATGTTAGTCAGGTGCCTGATGTTCAGGTTTCTTACAAGGTTGAAAGTGTACCGGCGTTAATGTTTTTTGAAAACGGGAAACTGGTTAATATGCTCAGTGGCTGTCAAGAAAGCGATTATTTAAAAGCGATCATGAAAAATTTTATTCAAAAATGAAGAGAGTTTTAATATTAGGAGGAGGTTTTGCCGGTATTCAAACGGCCATCGAGTTGCAGAAAAGCGGTCGTTTCCAGGTAACGCTGGTTTCTGATCGCGACTACCTGTATTTGTATCCCATTTCGATTTGGGTGCCTGTTCGTCTGAAAGATTTCGCCGATGTCAAATTGCCGTTAGTAAAAATTCAGAAGAAGTACCCGTTTGAGGTTATTGTCGATTCGGTGAAGCAAATTGTTTCTGCTGAAAACAAAGTGGTCTGCGAAAATCAAACGCTGACCTACGATTATCTGGTAGTTGCTTTTGGAGCCGATAAAATGAAACACAAGGGCATTGAAAATACACTTTCAATTTGCGGAAAACCCGAGGTTTCGGTGGCCATTCGCGACCAAATTGATCGGTTGATTGAAAAAGGAAGTGGAAAAATTGCCCTGGGCTTTGGTGGAAACCCGAAAGATAAATCGGCGGTTCGCGGTGGACCGGGTTTTGAACTGGCTTTCAATATTCACAATTTGCTGAAAAAGAAAAAGATCAGGCAAAATTTTGAACTGACTTTTTTTGCACCAATGGCAGAACCGGGTGCGCGAATGGGTAAAAATGCGTTGCCCATGCTAAACAAGCTGTTTGACAGGTATCGGATTAATAAGCAATTCGGAAAGAAAATTACCGAATTTGAACCGGGGGCAGTAGTTTTTGAGGATAACACCAAATTGGAAGCCGATTTGATTTTATTTATTCCGGCTTCAGCAGGGCATCAGGTTTTGCAGTCGAGCGATCTGCCTGTAACCGAAGCTGGTTTTATCCGGATAAACGATTATTGCCAGGTTCAGGATTTGCCTAATGTGTACGCAATTGGTGATATTTCGGCGATGGAAGGGCCGGATTGGATTGCCAAACAAGGACATGTTGCCGAATTGATGGGGCGAAACGCAGCTTATAACATTCTGGAATCCGAAAAAGGAACCGACAAGCGAAAAGGATACCAGCACGAATTGAATATTTTGTGTGTGATGGATACAGGCGATGGTGCTGCCTTTGTTTTTCGGGATGACAAAAAATCATTTTTAATACCCATGCCCATCATTGGCCATTGGATGAAAAAGGGGTGGGGGACCTATTCCAAGTTGACCAAGGTGGGCAAATTTCCCCGTTTGCCCGGAATGTAATTCACCATTAAGCCGAATCATGCGAAAAGTTTTAAAAGTACTGATGAGAATGGGTGGCGAAAATGGCAAAATCAAACAAATCAGTATTACTCAATAAGTACTCTGTTTTCAGAATAAAACTGAATGAGAGTATTTGTAATAAACTGTGGCATAAGCGGCAAGAAATGCTATGGCGCTAGTGAAGTACAGTTTGTATCAACCATCGAAACAAATGTTCCAAATGCCTCGAATGTGTTGCCGTTCGTCCCAACAGGAGTTTGAAATAAAAGGTATAAATAAAATACAAACAGCTATGATTGAATTAATAAAGAAGATTTTTAAAATAAAAGCAGTGAATTACGCGCAGTTGGTTAAAGACGGAGCCATTATTGTTGACGTTCGAACAAGCGGCGAGTATAGTACTGGGCACATTAAAGGATCGGTGAATATTCCAGTTGATAAAATCGCGAATAATTCAGATAAATTGAAAGCAAAAAAGAAACCGATTGTCACTTGCTGTGCTTCAGGCTCTAGAAGTGCCATGGCAAAAAGTGTGCTGAAAGGCAAAGGCATTATCGAGGTTTATAACGGAGGTTCCTGGGTTCGTTTAAAAGCAAAAATTAATAATGGATAGAATATGGAAAATCAAGCAGAAGTAAAATCGGGAAATCCGTTCTACAAAAAATGGAGTTTTTGGAAGCAAGTTCTACCTGTGTTTGTTGGAGCACTTGCAGGTTATCTCTACTACCATTATGTGGGTTGTTCATCGGGGCAATGCGCAATCACGGGCAACCCATTCGTGAGCACAGTTTGGGGCGGAATTATGGGATATTTTCTTATGAATAGTCCGTGTGCCAGAGGTCGATGCTAAGTTTATTACAGGAAACATTGTTTTATCAAAAATGAAACGATTAACAATATTGCTGACATTCTCCTTGGTCACTGGATGAAAAAAGAGATGAGAACCGATTCCAAACTGACTAAGGTGGACAATCTTCCACGTTTGCCCGGAATGTGACAAAAATTGAATTTCGGGAATTTTGCCCTAACCTGGGCATTTATTGGGTGAATCGATTGGAATACCTGTTGGCAGTCTGATCGGTTTTCTCTTTTTGTGGGAGTTGATTTTTAATGATTTTTTGTTAAGTTGTTGTTGGGTAAGCATAATTGACTATATTTGAATTAACCTAAAAATCAACTCCGTTAGTCATGAAAATCTGTCCGAATTGTAAAGCCGAAATCGATGATGAGTTTGATCTTTGCTGGAATTGTCAGTACAGTTTTGCCGACCATCGCGTTTTAAACGATCAGGATTTTGGCCAAATTTGTCCGGCCTGTAAAGCAGAAGTGGATGGGAAACTTAAATTTTGTCCTTATTGCAAGACGGATTTAAATGTGGTAATTGAAAATTCTGTAAACCGAATTGAAAATGCAAGTGTTCCCGGACCTGTAAAAGAAATTGAATGTTTGCGTTGTCGGGTGGCTATGTCGTACAACGGAAACTTCAGGTTTCACGAGGGAACCCGAATGGGGGCTTTTGGTGATTTTTTTGAATTATTTACCAATCGTGAATCATTTGATTTGTATTTCTGTCCGCAATGTGGAAAAGTAGAATTCTTTTTACCCGAAGTGCAGAAATAGTTTCATAATCAGAACTATATGAATCTGATTTTCGTAAAGATTTTGCGTTAACAACCTTTAAATTTTACCATCATGGCAACTTCCGAATCCACCTTTGAATGCTGCCCTCCATTTGATCCCTCCAAGTGGGCGGACAAAACGCTTACCTGGGAAAACAAGCGTTTTATCTGCGACAAAGTGTTTACCTTCCTGTATATGCCTGTAAACTTTGGAAAGGTTATGAAGCGGCTCGATCGGGTCATTACTTCCGCAGGAGCTACTATTCCTGATTATTTGTGTTTGTCGGATCATACTTCGAAATGGAATATGGATTTGTACCTGGCCGTTGATAAGGAAGTGCCCGGAGCCGAAAATACCTCACTCAGCGGTACTTTCTATTGTAAAGTGTATGAAGGCCCGTTCCGCGATACAGAGAAATGGTGCAAAGACTATGAAAAGTACGCCCTTGAACTGGGCTATAAAATTAAGAAGTGGTTTATGTGGTACACCACCTGTCCGAAATGTGCCAAAAAGTATGGAAAAAATTACGTGGTAATTGTTGGACAGGTAGAATAAAAAATAAACAAAAGGGTGGCTTGAAGTCACCCTTTTTGCATGGCGAAAATTTCTCTTTCTGATTGGGGAAACCTGATTTATCCGTCGGATTTGATGACTCGTTTTCGATTCTTAAAACATTTGCAATGAAAAAAAGAGGTGGTGTATTTGTCACAATCATGGTTATGATTGTTGCATGTATTCTTCTGCTCCAATCCAGTTACCTGAGAGCTGCAACATTTGATTCTTCAGTAACAGAACGCAAAATGCCAGATTCAGATCAGATGGTAACTTTGAAAACTGAATATATTAACGACTGCCAGGCATGGAATGAACGAAAAACTTCATTATCTGAACCTGACGATTCCTTGAAAGCCAATCTTTTAAGGGCGAATAAACTGGCAGGAGCTGGAAAAAACGCTGAAGCGTCGGCAATTTTTATTTCATTGATGCAGAATTATCCCGATAGCAAAGAAGCTGTTCAGGGATGGCTCATCGCGAATATGAAGCGTTCGCCAACAGGCGAAGAAGAAGCTATTCAGATGCTGGAAGATTTGGCGAAGAAATATCCCCGAAATACCGGAATCATCTTTTTTAAAATGTTTCTGGAAGCCGAACATGGGCGCAACGAAGCGGCATTAAAGGATGTTGAAACCTTGATCAGTTTGCAACCCGATTCAGCGGTAAACTGGGTTGCAAAAGGTCAGGTATTGTATGAACTCAAACAATATCCTTCATCGATGGAAGCTTTTACGCGGGCTACAGCTCTTGATCCCCGACGATCTGATGTTTGGGGAATGAAAGCCGGAGCAGAAGCAAAATCAGGAAAATTTGACCAAGCCCTTATTTCTGTTAACAAAGGTATTGAATTGGCTCCCAATAATTTTGTAGGAATTTACAACCGGGCATGTATTTATGCTTTGAAGGGAGATAAGGCGCAGGCTTTGGTTGATTTGCAAAAGGCTCTTCAAATGAATCCTAGCATCAAAAAGCATGCTGCTACCGATGAGGACTTTAAAAGTTTATTTGACGACGGTGATTTTATCAAACTGATCAAGTAAACTCGTATTGGGTAGGAATCAAAAAAAAGATATTTAGAGAGGAGGTTAGCTATGATTGAGTATGTACATAATC
>CAYRBM010000156.1:0-12794 GCA_964422425.1 uncultured Odoribacter sp. | reverse complement strand
CCTGAATTACTTTCAGCTCAATCAAAGAAAAGGGCCCGCCGTTGCCTTTGAAGCCGATCCGGTTGGCCGGTACCTGGAAGGCGTAATCAGATAACTTGTCAATTAGACCCCTTTTAATTATTTTTGATTGTCAAATATTTAAATCAAGAAGTTATGAGGGCAATTGCATATATCCGCGTATCAACCACCAATCAGGAAGTACTTAGGCAAACTGCAAAAGTCAAAGATTTTTGTAGTGCTCAAAGTATGGAGATCGTAGAGGAAATTACAGACTTTGGTATCTCCGGCGCGACAATGGAAAGGGTAGGTTTACAAAAACTATTGAATGTAAACAAAGATAATGCGGATGTGATTGTCATTTCCGAATTGTCCCGGCTAAGCCGCAATGAAGATATCCTGGACACCTTACACAGCATTCACTTACTCATCCAGAAAGGATTAAAGCTGATATTTTTGGACGATCCGCAGAAAGTTTACCATGGGACGCTGAATATTGAAGAAATCATTATCCTTTCTGTTCGTGCCAAAGGGGCTGCTGACGAGAGAATTGCTATAAAGACCCGCAATGTTGAAGGGAAAAGGGCCCATTTTAAACGTAATCCTTATGCAATTGTGGACGGCAGTGTTCCGCTTGGATTCAAAAAAATCGAAAATCCGGACGGAAAACATCCCAAGTACATATTAGCTGTTGATAAAGAAGACAGTAAGTTGATTGTTAAGATTTTTGACTTGATCATCAGTGGTTACAGTCTGGCACAGGTGCGAAATTATCTTCACGATATCGGTGTTAAAACGAAGAATGGGGAATATTTTACGACCCAGGGCTTATCCATGATTTATCGGAATCCAATTTACAAGGGGGAAAGGATCCGGAAAAGTGAAATTGCTTACATCAAACCGCTAATCGATCCTGAAAAATGGGAGTCAGCCCAGGTTAAAATAAAGGAGAACTATCAATACACTTCGTCAGGTACGACCATGTTTAATCCATTAAAGGGATTATTAAGGTGCAGATGTGGCCGTGCAATGATGGTGAAAAGTAAGGGGAATGGATTGTATGTTTATCGTTGTTCCGATGTTCTGCCTGTTTATTTTTCCAATCGCTGTAAATTTCACGACAGTATAAGGTATCAGTTGACCAATGAAGTTATCTTTTCATTGCTTAAAAAGATCGATTTTGTTGAATACACAGATAAGATTGAGGAGAAGGTCACCGACTTGGATCTACAATGTGGCGGACTTCAAACACAAATTTCGGATGATCGAAAACGGATTGAAGCAATCAATCAGGAAATTCCATCACTTCAGGAAAGGTATGTAAACGCAAGAAGCCAGCTTTTGGCAGATGCCGTTCAAGAGCAATTGCTCAAAAATGAAACAGAAGTTAGGCAGATCAATTCCCGAATTGATAAGAATACGAACAAAATAGCCAGGTTAAAGAACGAGATCGAAAATATCAAAGCTTTTGCTAAAACAGAAAATATTGGCAATCTGAGTCTTGTAGAAAGGGCTTCGCTTTTCAAGAAGTACATAAAAAGGATTCAATGTCTGCCAGTTACAATAATGCAGGGGTTTTATGTGGTTGATTTTAAATTCGATGTATCTGAGAAGATTGCCGTTAAAAAAACAAACAGAAGTCCTGTTTTTGCTCTCGTGCCACCAGCGTTCGAGATTACTGATGAACTTAAATTACGGGTGACTACATATAACCCGGTTTTGGCCAGAGAGACATTCGATTTTGGAGCCATGACCAATCAGGAAATTACTATCCAGCAATTTTTTGAAAGATTCGCTGACGATTACCTGTCTGTTGATCTCAGTTATCGGAATAATTAAAGTGTTCGATCAAAATACCCTGCATTCGCGAACTTTTTATCGGTTTTCATCTGAGAAATGATAAATTTATATTCTGGACACTAAAATTATTTGACCATAATTTTGTAAGTTTGAAAATCGTTCACCAGCGACAAATTACCGAATCAACCTACAACCGTTTTGACCGACATCAACAAAAAAGAACTGAGCGAATCCGACATCTGCGATTTGTACATTACACCGGCAATAAAGAACGCTGGCTGGGAATGGGGTGTTCAGGTGCGTAGGGAATTTGCCTTAACTCCCGGGCCGGTTATCGTTCGGGGTAATATGTCGGTTAGAAACAAGAAAAAGCGAAAGTATGCCGACTATGCCTTGTTTTGGGAACCTGGTGTTCCGGTTGGCGTCGTTGAAGCCAAAGACAATAACCACACGGTAAGTCATGGAATGCAGCAGGCTTTGGGTTATGCTGAAATTATGCAAGTTCCATCGGCTTTTAGTTCGAACGGTGATGCGTTTGCTTCACACAACAAGGTTCCTGCCGACGGCGAAGATGTAGAGACCCATTTCCCGCTTGAAAGCTTTCCTTCACCCAAAGAACTTTGGATACGGTACAAACAATATCGCGGCATTGACACCAAAGATGAAAAAGTAGTTGTTCAGCCTTATTTTACCGATGGTTCGGGGAAAGAAGCCCGCTATTATCAGGTAGAAGCCATTAACCGGACAATTGAAGCCGTTGCTCGCGGCCAAAAGCGGATTCTGCTGGTAATGGCTACCGGAACAGGCAAGACCTATACAACCTTCCAGATTATATGGCGTTTGTGGAAAGCCAAAATGGTCAGGCGTATTTTGTTCCTGGTTGACCGCAATATTCTGGCAGACCAAACGCTGATTAACGACTTCAAACCATTTGGCTCGGTGATGACCAAAATCAAGAACCGGAAAATTGACCCTTCTTACGAAATATACTTGGGTTTATATCAGGCCATAACCGGCCCCGATGAAACCGACAAAATCTTCAAAAATGTTTCGCCCGACTTTTTCGATCTGATCGTGATTGATGAGTGTCACCGCGGAAGTGCTGCCGACGATGCTTCATGGCGCGAAATTCTCGACTATTTTTCAGGAGCCATTCAGATTGGTATGACGGCTACTCCCAAAGAAACTAAATACGTTTCGAACATTACCTATTTTGGCGAGCCGGTTTATACTTATAGCCTCAAGCAAGGCATTGCAGACGGTTTTCTGGCTCCCTATAAAGTGGTTCGCATTGATATCGACAAGGATATTGAAGGCTGGACCCCGCCACCCGGAATGAAAGACGATTTGGGGCAGGCCATCGAAGAACGCACCTACAATCAGGTGGACATGGATCGTATTCTGGTGCTGAACCAACGAACCAAACTGGTGGCGCAAAGGGTGATGAAACTGCTAAATGCAACCAATCCGTTTGACAAAACCATTATATTCTGCGAGGATATTGACCACGCCGAACGGATGCGCGTTGCTATTGTAAACGCTGCCGGAAAACTTGCCACAGACAATCCCAAATACGTGATGCGCATAACAGGCGACAGCGTAGAAGGCAAAGCCGAACTCGACAATTTTATTGACCCGGAAAGTAAATTCCCGGTAATTGCCACCACCTCGGAACTGATGACCACTGGCGTGGATGCCAAAACCTGTAAACTGATTGTGCTCGACAAAACCATTAAGTCGATGACCACTTTTAAACAGATCATCGGACGCGGCACCCGCATCGAGGAAGAGTTTGGCAAGATGTTCTTTACGATCATGGACTTCAAAAAAGCCACTGAATTGTTCCGCGATCCTGATTTTGATGGCGACCCGGTGGTTATTTATGAACCTGATGACGACGACCCGCCGGTTCCGCCTGATCCCGAAGACCCGGACGATGATGGTGAAGGTGAAGACGAGGAAGAACAAACCGGCAGCCGAAAGGTGTATGTCAGTGGTGTTCCGGCACGAATTGTTTCGGAGCGAATTGAATATTACGGCGAAAACGGACAGCTGATCACCGAGTCGTACCGCGATTTTACGCGCAAACAGGTTCAGTCTGAATTTGAAACGTTGGAAGACTTTCTGAAGTCGTGGAACAGCACCAAAAAGAAGCAGGCCATTATTGAAATGCTGGAGGAACATGGCATTATTCTGGAAAATCTGGCAGAGGAAGTGGGCAAGGATTACGGCGATTTTGACTTAATTTGCCACATCGCTTTTGATCAGCCACCGCTGACCCGTAAAGAGCGGGCAAACAACGTGAAAAAGAGAAACTATTTTACCAAATACGGCGAACAGGCCCGGGCAATTCTGAACGATTTGCTCGATAAATACGCCGACAAAGGAATTACTTCAATCGAGGATACCAAAATTCTGAAGTTAAAACCATTCAGCGATATGGGTACGCCAATGGAAATTATCAACCAGGTTTTTGGAGGCAAGGCCAACTACGAAAAAGCCCTTCAGGAATTGGAACACGAACTATTTAAACAGGAAAAATTAGCATGAGCAATGTATCGGGCATAATCAAATCCATTCAGGATATTATGCGGAAAGACGTGGGCGTTGATGGCGATGCCCAGCGGATAAGTCAATTGGTGTGGATGTTCTTTTTGAAAATATTCGACGACCGCGAAGCCGAACTGGAACTGACCGAAGACCATTATAAATCGCCGCTGCCCGAACACTTGCGCTGGCGGAATTGGGCTGCCGACTCCGAAGGTATGACTGGCGACGAATTGTCGGATTTTGTCAACCTACAATTGTTCCCCACGCTGAAAGACAAACTGAACCTGCAAAACAAGCGGGCGCAGGTGGTTCACAATGTATTTGAGGATGCCTACAACTACATGAAGTCGGGGACGCTTATGCGCCAGGTAATCAACAAAATCAGCGAGATTGATTTTAATACCAAAAACGACCGCCACACCTTTGGAACCATCTACGAGCAAATCCTGAAAGACCTGCAAAGTGCCGGGAATGCTGGTGAGTTTTACACACCCCGTGCGGTGACCACTTTCATTGTTAACCGCGTGGCCCCGCAACTGGCCGAACTGGTACTTGACCCTGCCTGCGGAACGGGTGGCTTTTTGACCAATGTGATTGAATACAAACGCGAACATTTTGTACATACACCGGCAGACGAGGAACTGCTTCACACCACGATTCACGGTGTGGAGAAAAAGACTTTGCCACACATGCTTTGCACCACCAACATGATTCTGCATGGCATCGACACACCGACCAACATCCGGCGCGACAATACGCTAAGCCGCCCTTTGCGCGACTACACCAACAAAGACCGGGTGGATGTAGTGGTAACCAATCCGCCTTTCGGGGGCATGGAAGAAGATGGCATCGAGAACAACTTTCCGGCCACGTTCCGCACCCGCGAAACCGCCGATTTGTTTCTCACGCTCATCATTCACCTGCTAAAACCCAACGGAAGGGCCGCGCTGGTATTACCCGACGGCTTCCTGTTTGGCGAAGGCATTAAAACGCGCATCAAGGAAAAGCTGTTCGAAGAGTGCAATCTGCATACCATTGTGCGCCTGCCCAACGGCGTGTTTGCACCGTACACTGGCATTAAAACCAACCTCCTGTTTTTTACCAAGGGAAAACCCACCGAAACGGTTTGGTATTACGAGCATCCCTATCCTGAAGGAGTTAAAAGTTACAATAAAGGAAAACCCATGCGTTTCGAGGAGTTTCAGCCCGAAATAGATTGGTGGGGAACCGAAGCCGATGGTTTTGCCGCACGGGTGGAGAACGAACAGGCCTGGAAGGTTTCGGTTGACGACATTAAATCCCGGAATTACAACCTCGATATAAAGAATCCCCACGTGGGCGAACAAGTGAGCCACGATCCCGATGAGTTGCTGCGGAAATACGAACAGCAGCAAAAGAGCATCGGCAGTTTGCGCGACCAGTTGAAAGCCATTTTAACCGAAGCATTAATAAAAAACGATTTAACCACAGAGTAACACAGAGAGAACCACAGAGTAAAATTAAAAACTCTGTGTAACTCCGTGAAAAAACTTCGTGAACTTTGTGGTAAAATAAAAGAAATGAATACGATTATCGAAAATATTGCCCTTTGGACAACCGCCCAAACCCCCAAAACCTCCGGGCGCGGAAACCGGGCCGACAACCAGCAATTGCTGGGCATACAAAAGCTGCGCGAGCTGATTTTGGAATTGGCCGTGCGTGGTAAACTGACGCAAGCTTTTCGCGAACGTCATCCCGAACTTGTTTCGGGATCTAATTCTGCCAGCGTTCTCCTGAAAAAGATTGAAGCCGAGAAAAAGCGGTTAATCAAAGAAGGAAAAATCAAAAAGCAGGAGGTTTTGTCTGAAATTGGGGAAGATGAAAAACCGTTTGATTTGCCTGAAGGTTGGGAATGGACAAAACTCGCTAATCTATCTGCAAATATCCACTACGGCTATACAGCGTCAGCGAATCAAAATATATCAGATATTCGGTTGTTAAGAATAACAGATATTCAAAATGATAAAGTTGATTGGGAGACTGTGCCAGGGTGTGAAATAAATGAAGATGATATTCCAAAATATGTACTTGAGAACGGAGATATTTTAATTGCCAGAACTGGCGGAACCATTGGAAAATCGTATTTAGTTGAAAGGATCAATGTTAAATCAGTTTTTGCCTCCTATTTAATCAGGGTACAGCGTGTTAATGGTATGTTTCCAGAGTTTATTAAGGTTTTTTTGGGGAGCCAACTTTATTGGACTCAATTGTATGCAAACTCTATGGGAACTGGTCAACCCAATGTAAATGGAGTTGCTTTATCGAATTTAGTTTTCGCCCTTCCCCCTCTTGCCGAGCAGCACCGCGTTGTCGCCAAAGTTGATGAACTGATGGCTTTGTGCGACCAATTGGAACAGCAACAAACCGAAAACAACCAACTGCACCAAACGCTGGTGGAAACCCTGCTGGCCAACCTCACCCAAGCCAATAACCTTGCCGAACAGGAAGAAGCCTGGCAACGTATTGACAACAACTTCGATACCCTTTTCACCACTGAATACAGCATCGACCAATTGAAACAAACCATTCTGCAATTGGCCGTAATGGGTAAGTTGGTTCCGCAAGACCCAACCGAAGAACCCGCCAGCGAACTGCTGAAAAAGATCGCCAAAGAAAAGGCACGGTTGGTCAAAGAAGGTAAAATCAAAAAACAAGCCCCGCTCCCTGAAATTACCGACGATGAAAAACCGTTTGAATTGCGGGAAGGATGGGAATGGACAAAACTTGAGGACATAACACAAATAAACCCAAGGAATAATGCTAAAGATGAGATTTTAGTTTCTTTTATTCCAATGACGTTAATCTCGACCTCTCATAATGGGGAACACGATCAGGAAGAAAGATTGTGGAAGGATGTAAAACAAGGGTTTACACATTTTGCAGAAGGTGATATTGGCATTGCTAAAATAACACCATGCTTTGAAAATAGTAAAGCCGTAATATTCTCAAATCTAAAAAACGGTTTAGGAGCAGGAACAACCGAATTGCATATTGCAAGATTATTCGGCAAAACTTTAAATCAGAAATATGTACTTTTTTACTTAAAGGCTCCAAGCTTCTTGCAAATTGGGGAAACAAAAATGACAGGAACGGCCGGACAGAAAGGGCTTCCGAAGGATTTTTTTGCGAAGAATCCTTTTCCCCTTCCCCCTCTCGCCGAGCAACACCGCATTGTATCCAAAGTCGATGAATTGTTTGCCCTTTGCGATGCGTTAAAAGAGCGGTTGGCACAAGCCCAAACCACCCAAAACCTGCTGGCTGGGGCGGTGGTGGCGCAGGCGCTGGCAACAAAACCTGCCGGCAAAGTGGTATATGCAACCCACGAGGAAATGAATCTGGCAGCAGAGCCGGAATAAAAAATGCAGCTTGCTTTTGGTTAATTTTTTGTGTTATTTTGATTATGGAAACAACTGAAAACTAACCTGTAAAGATCACCCCGATGCCATTTGAAAGTTTAACTGATGATAAAATCCTGGATTTAATCAATTGCCCAAAACAGTTGAAGAATCCCAACGCCAAAGGCCGGAGCAACAATGGTTGCACGCTGGTGAATTACAAAGTTGTTGCATTGGACGATAGCGGAAATGAGTTTGAAGTGTACAAACGCCAGAACATGCGGGAGGGTATGGAGGATGATTTTTCGTGTGGAATTAGCTGGTTGTCGCCTAACGGAGAATCGTTAACTTTACGGCGGTACAACGGTTCGAGTCATAACCACCCAAATCATCTGGAAAAAGAAAAAACGGGGTTCTGTTGTCATATTCATTATGCGACCGAAAAATATATAAAAGCCAACCGTAAACCGGAAGGTTTTGCGCAACCCACCAACCGCTATAAAACGTTGAACGGAGCTTTGCATTGTTTGGTGATGGATTGCAAAATTGGTGGGATACAAACTGAACCTGATGACACTCAAATGAGTTTATTTGATCATGAACATTGATGTAGAAATATTGCAAAAGAGCCTGTGCTCACTGATGTGTGCCGATATACAAATCAGGCAAAAGAATGGAAACCTACTGGCGGTTGATACCCCGTTTTGCTTTCCCGATGGCGATCCGTACCAGATTTACATCAAAGAAATGCCCGGTGGAATACTGAGGCTTTCCGACATGGGGCACACTTTGATGCACTTAAGTTACGACAATGAGATGGACAAATTCAGGGAAGGTACACGAGGGGCGCTTTTGAATCAGATTAAAGCTGAAACTTCGGTCGAAGAGAACGACGGAGAATTTTATATTGAAACTGAATTGGCCAACCTGGGGTCAACTGTTTTTCGTTTAGGTCAGGCTATTACGAAGATTTATGACCTGACATTTCTGAACCGGGCAAGGGCTGAATCAACGTTTTACGAAGATTTGAATGAGCAATTGGTTCGCATTGTCGGGCAGGAGAAAGTAGTCAAAGATTATTTTTACGAAGGAATGGAGAATGCCCGCGATTATCCGATTGATTATCGGGTTGAAGGGAAATATGCACCCATTTTTGTGTTTGGGATACCCAACCGCGACAAAGCGCGTCTGGCAACAATTATTTTGGAACGACTTCTAAGAGCTAAGGCTGATTTCGATAGTTTATTGATTTTCTCTGATCAAGGAGCAATTCCACGTCCTGATTTGGCTCGTTTATCAAATGCCGGGGGCGAAATGATCGCTTCACTTGACGCTGAAGCCGATTTTACCCGGAAACTGATCCGAAAAGTCGCAGTTAATTAAATCCAGTCAAGAAATCCTTCTAATCACATGTTGTTTAAGGAGTATGGTATTTCTGTACTTATCGAGTCATTTGCTCTGGACAATGAGCGGATCGCTGCATTGCAGGAAATAAAAGCAGAACTTCGAAGACTATGGTTGTGCAGGCATAAATAGGATGGGCCTTACGATTGAATTTATGGTAATTTCAAACAAAAGATCCGTGGATTTTAAGTTTATGAGCATGTAGGTGTCTATTTTCGGGGTAGTAAATTTTCTGGCGGCGGGGTATTATAATACCGAATATCCGAAAATTTTCGAACTTTAACGAGCCAAAGCACAATAAAACCTCAATTTTCAATGGAGCACATCCCTATACCAATCTACGCGAACGAAAATCTATCTGAGGCCTTTGTCCGGGAAGGCTTCAAAAATATCCCTTCCAATGCTGTTCTGGATAAAACGCTGACTGGTATCGGGGCAACTTACATGGAAATTAAAGCGAAGCGCCACTCAATTATCATTGAGCCCAATATTCCGGTGATTATCGGCAAGGCCAGGGAGCACAAAGACGTTCTTGCTATTTACGATGATTGCAAAGAACCGGAAATCAAGGGCTATATGCTGAATCCGTCAATTAAGTACAAAAAGATTCTGACCACTCCGGAAGGATTCAAAAAAATACGATCTGCCGCCATTAAGTGTGGAATTAATATTTACACCACCTACTTCTGCCTTTTCGACGAGTGCGAGAAGTTAACGCAGGATGTTGCATACCGTGAAAACATTACCAATCCGGTTTACGATTTCTTCCGATTTACAAATAAGGCGTTTGTTTCTGCAACGCCTTTGGAAATCCGCCATCCTGAGCTCGAAAATCAAGGCTTCAATCGGTATGTGGTCGATCCGCAATTCGACTACCGCCGGGATATCAACCTGGTTATTACCAATAATTTTGCGGCATTAGTTACCGAGAAACTGCATGAACTCCGTGAAAGCGAACACATCTGTATTTTTTACAACTCCATCGATGGCATAGAGGCCATGATTCAAAATCAGAGGTTGAACATCGGTTCGGACTACATGGTTTTCTGCTCACCTAAAAGTGCCGATAAACTGAAAACCGATGGGTTCCCAAATGCTCAGACAAATTTTAGCCTGCCTCTGCCTAAGTTCAGCTTTTTTACCTCCCGGTTTTATTCGGCCTTCGACATCAAATTGAAAAACAAAAGACCCGATATCCTTATCCTGACCAACACGCGCAAATCGCTCAATTCAACCATCGACCCGAAAACGGAAGCCATTCAGATTCAGGGCCGATTCCGTAAATGGGATAACAACATTCAGCCCTATAACTCACTGACACACATCACTACGTTTAAAAGCAGCATTGAAGTGAAAACGGCTGATCAGTTGGATCGGGAAATTGCAAGGTGCCGAAGTTCGCATCAGTTATTAATGAGCGAATTGCAATCGACTACCAATTCAGTCGAAATCAAAGCCCTTGAAAATGACATAAAGGCTCTGGGTTATTCAGATTATTTGGACGAACTTGGCAATATCAACTATTTTTCCATCGACAACCGTTACAATGCCGAACGCGTTAAAGGATATTACAGATCACCCGAAACGATTTTGAGTGCTTATGCCGAAGTTAATTTTTTCAATGTCCTGCCAGATATCCAACTCAGGCCTATCAGTGAGGATTTCGCCGATATTGTCAGAAATACGAAAAATCTGACAGCCCGTTTTAAGCTGGTAGCTGAATTTTTAACCAACCAACCAGAAAGCGAAGCTGATTTGAGAAAACTGCTCTTTGCCGAATTCGAAGATGCTGCATTCATTTTCGACGCTATTGAAAAGATCGGTATGGCTGAAATCATAAAATCGGACTATGGCCGTAAGAAAATCGAGCTTAAAATTGCCAAACACGACAGCGATAAAAAGCGGTTTGAACCCCCGATTTTGAAAGCCATTGCTGATGAATTTGAACTGGGTGTGCCAATTAAAAAGACTAACCTTCAGCGGCGGATGCAAGCCATCTACAACGATTTTGGTATTGTGAATACGGTTTTTAAGAACACCATTGAGGACTATTTTGATACCAGTAAGTGCAGTGATCCTGATTCCCTCAAATTGAATTTCATGTGGCCCGAGCTGCAGGCCCTCATTTCATAGCAGCAAAAATATTAATTGTTTATTTGCAGATATCTGATCATATAAAAATCACTTTGGAAAAAAGATATGGGTTTAAATGCTTCAATAGGAGAAATGTATAGCTTCGTTTCTCATACATGGAATACTGTTAAAGGCAAATGTCCGCACGATTGCAGTTATTGCTATATGAAACAATATACACAATCAAATAAGGTAAGATTGGATGATGATGAATTTAAAACAGACTTAGGGTCCGGAAACTTCATTTTCGTTGGCAGTAGCAACGATATGTTTGCAAGAGAAATTCCGGTCAAATGGATAGTTCAAACGCTGGTGCATTGTCAAAATCACAACAACAAATACCTGTTCCAGACCAAAAATCCGCAACGATTTTTACAATTTCTTCCATTCGACATTATTTATGAGAAATCGATTTTGTGTACCACCATCGAAAGCAATCGGTTTTATCCCGAAATTATGAATCAATCTCCGCATCCACTGGAAAGAGCTGAAGCAATGGAGGAATTAAGTAAACACGTTCCATGCTATGTAACGATTGAACCTATTCTGGATTTTGATTTGGAACCAATGGTGGAGATAATTCGAAGATGCAAGCCACGTCAGGTGAATATCGGTGCAGATTCAAAAGGTCATAATTTGCCCGAACCATCAAAGGAAAAGGTATTGGCCCTTATTACTGAGCTTGAGAAGTTCACTGTTATTGAAAGAAAACGAAATTTGTGGCGAATTCTTAACAGATAATTTCCCGATCCTATTCCTCCGCTTGGTTTAATTTCTTGTCACACTTTTTGCAAACAGCCTCACCAATAGTATATTGTCTTTTCATTCCTCAAATCCAAAGAGCTATTCCAACCTGCAAGGCAAAAAGGCACATTACTCCAACCTCCACCGCTGTTCCGTTTGTGCCAAAAAACTATTGGCATCGTATTTCAATTTAATCATTTGATTATCAATTATTTGAAAAATATTTTTGTAACTTTGATATACTTAAGATAAATGACCTGTCCAGATAATTAGTTGTAAATCAAAAATTTAATTAATCATGAAAACCGAATCAGTAAAGAAAACAAAAACAGACGCAGAGATCCTTAACGAGATTTTATCGAAGTATAAGCCTAAAACAAATTGACCCAATAAGGCCTCAAACGTAAAAGATAACACGAATGTCGGAGACATTAAAAAATTTGCAGCTCCCAAAAACATCCTGCAAAATCTATGCGGGCAAATTGCAGACATGAAGGGTATGAATGTGCAAAATCAAAGCTCAGTATCGCCATTTGCCTTTTACTTGTATGTAAACCAGAATCGGATATTTATGCCTCAAAATACCATCAATCAGCAATTGTTAAAATAACGAGGTTAAAAGAAGGTTCGTTCAGTTAACTGTTTCCATTTCTCTTCCTGCTATTTAAAATTACGACGAAATTATGAATCGCCGTCCGGAACGGGCAAGGATAGTACAAAGCTATCGTTGCCCGTTTTTATTAACCTGAGTTCGATTCTAAAATAGAGTCAATTGATTTGATTTTACGGTTT
>CAYRBM010000155.1:0-12822 GCA_964422425.1 uncultured Odoribacter sp. | reverse complement strand
GCTGATGTTATTCGCTATTATTTTGGATTGAGTGGTTACAGTCAACATACACTGGAAGAAATTGGCGATGAGTTTGGTTTGACGCGTGAACGTGTTCGTCAGATTAAGGAAAAGACGATCAAGAAAATGAGAAATCATTATAGAAACAGATTGCTTAAGGCCTATCTGTGATAAGAATTTTTAAGCTGCTTTTGCAGCTTTTTATTTTTATAAGACTACTGCAGGCTATAAAATCTTACTTTTGAAACAAAAACTCTATGAAACTGGTTGCTCCTTCAATATTATCAGCAAATTTCGCTCAGCTAGGATTAGATATTCAAATGATTAACATGAGTGAAGCTGATTATGTACATTGTGATGTGATGGACGGTGTTTTTGTTCCAAATATTTCATTTGGAATCCCTGTAATACAATCGGTTCGCACAATTAGCGAAAAACCGCTTGATGTTCATTTGATGATTGTTAATCCCGAAAAATACATTTCTGAATTTCACAAAGCAGGAGCCTCAGTCATAACAGTTCACTATGAAGCATGTCCTCACCTGCATCGTACAGTTCAGCAAATTAAGGATTTAGGGATTGATGCAAGCGTTTGTTTAAATCCACATACTCCGGTTGCTTTACTCGAAGATATTATTGGTGATCTTGACATGGTGCTGCTAATGTCAGTCAACCCAGGTTTTGGTGGTCAGAAATTCATTGAAAATACCTGTAAAAAGGCATCTGAACTAAAAGAACTCATTCTCCGAAAGAAATCAAACGCCTTGATTGAAGTTGATGGTGGAGTAAATTTTGAAACCGGGAAAAGATTATACGATTCAGGAGTTGATATTTTAGTTGCCGGAAGTTTTGTGTTTGGTGCAGAAAACCCTATTGAGACTATTGCTCAGTTGAAAAGATTATAAATAAAGCCTGTATTGGTCTTTTTTTATCTGGAATGGCTTATTTGCAATGTGAAGTTCTTTTATATCACAACCACCGGATGAACAACCAGAGCACTGATGCCTATTTTTATTCTTTTTCCCTGCCAAATTGAAAAAGTGGAGGATCTTATAAATCACCGTGCCAAAGGCTATTGTAATGATGATATATGTAATAACTTCCTGAATCATAGACAGTTTTTAGCTTATTAAAATAGTTGCAAGTCTGTACACGATAAAAGAAACAATCCAGGCAGCAGCAGTGGTATAAATAACTGTGAACAGTGCCCATTTTAATTTTCCAGACTCACTTTTTATAGTAGCTATAACACCAATGCAAGGGAAATAGATTAAAACAAAAGCGAGAAAAGAAAGTGCAACTGGAATCGAGAATACCTTTTCCCCTTTATTTTCTCCCTCCAAATAAGCTTCTTGCTTGAGTTTGTGGCTTAAACCCACCTCAGTATTCGAATCATCTGCCTGATATAAAACTCCCATAGTACTAACAATGATTTCCTTAGCAGGAAGTCCAGCCAGCAGGCTGATGCTCATCTTCCAATCAAATCCTAAAGGAGCCATTACTGGTTCTATTATCTTTCCCAATTGCCCAAGGTAACTATTTTGTAGTCTTTGGTTTTCGTGTATTTCAAGATGATTTTGTTCTGTTTGTTGATTTGAATTAACAGGTGCTGTTTCACGAGGGAAATACCCCAAAGCCCATATAATAATAACCCCAATAAGGATAACTCCTCCAATTTTTCGAAGATATTGCTGAGCTTTGTCCCACATGTGAATGAAAATGTTCTTCAGTGTTGGAATTCGATACGGAGGAAGTTCCAACACAAAAGGTGTTTCTTTATTTCGGAAAAAAGTCCGATTCAAAAGCTTTGCTGTAAGAAAAGCCATTAGTATACCGGCAAAATAAATTCCGGCAAGAACAAGGGCCGGATTCTTTGGGAAGAATGCAGTTATAAAAAGAACATATACCGGCAGCCTGGCACTGCACGACATGAATGGGATGATTAGCATAGTTAACAGCCGATCACCAGGATTTCGAAGCGTTCGTGTAGCCATTATTGCCGGAACGTTGCAGCCAAACCCCATTACCATCGGAATGAAAGAACGTCCATGCAGGCCGAATCTATGCATGATTTTATCCATAATGAAGGCAGCCCGGGCCATGTATCCCGAATCTTCCATGAAAGAAATAAAAAGGAAGAGAATTAAAATATTTGGCAAGAATACCAAAACACTTCCGGTCCCATCGATTATTCCATTGATTAATAAATCTTTCAACATGCCCTCCGGTAAAATTAAGGATACTTGAGAGCTAATCCATGAAACCAGATTTTCGATCCAGGTCATCGGATAGGCACCCAACTTAAAGGTTGCATAGAAAGCCAAAGATATGGTCAGTAAGAAAATTGGAAAGCCCAGAAATTTGTTAGTAAGTATTCGGTCTATACGCTCCGAAGTATTGGTTGATTTTTTCTTTCGCTGTTTGCAGGTTTCTTCCAGTGCTCCCGAAATGAAACCATATTTGGCATCAGTGATAACAGTTTCACTATCTTCGCCGAACAAACGTTCAATTCTTCTTATTTCATAATTCGCCGCTTTCATAATTTCGGCATAATTAGAATACGAACTCAGCGATTCTTCTGTCTGTTTATCCCGCTCAAGGAGTTTTATAGCCAGAAACCTGGAAGATATTTTGTCAGTAATTGGTTTTTCAAGTTTGATTTTTGTTCTTAAATTTTGAATCGACTTTTCAAGCTCTGTACCATAGTTGACATGAATATGACGGACGATAGGGTCGAGGTCTTCATAAACATCAATGGTTTTTTTGATCAGGTCAGTAATACCTTTACCTTTTGAACTTATAGTCGGAATAACCGGAATTCCGATCATGCTCCCCAGACTTTCAAAATCAAATTTCACCTCATTCTTTAGCAACTCATCGTACATATTAAGTGCAATGATTACCTTGATATCCATATCAATAAGCTGAGTTGTCAGGAAAAGATTTCGCTCCAGGTTAGATGAGTCGATTACATTGATGACAATATCAGGAGTTTCCTCCATGATAAATTTTCGGACATATATTTCTTCAGGAGAGTAAGCTGTTAAGGAGTAAGTGCCGGGGAGATCATAGATGTTGAAACTATAGTTTTCGCTTTCGAAAGTTGCTTTTTTAGCGTCAACAGTTACTCCGCTGTAATTTCCGACATGTTCTTTCGACCCTGATAGATAATTGAATAGAGTTGTCTTTCCGCAATTTGGGTTGCCGACCAGGGCAATGTTGATGGTTTGTTCTTTTCTTTTAACCGAAGTTTTTAGGTCAGTGTGATCAATTACGCCTTCAAAATTTCGGGTAATTTGCTCGCTGGCTTCGTCAAGGCTTACAACTTCAATTAAGTTGGCTTCAGTTCGGCGAAGTGTAATGTTGTAATCCAGAATCTTGTATTCAATGGGCCCGTTAAATGGGGCATTCTTGATTACAGTTACTTCCTTCCCCTTCACAAATCCCATCTCTGTAATTCTTTTTCGGAATGAGCCATGCCCTAAAACCTTGGTAATAATTACAGATTCTTTATTTTTAACTTCAGATAGCCTCACGATAATCCAGTCAGATTCTAATCTAATTTAAACTAAATAAGAATAACGGAACAAAGATATTTAAGTTTTACAAATAGATTTAAAAAAACTGGTTTTATTGAAAAATCAAAATCGATTCATTTACATTTGTGCTTCATGAAAAAAATGATGGAAGAAGACAATATTTACAGGCGGATTCAGGAGGCGATTTCTTCTTTGCCAGAGAACTTCAGTATCCTGGAAGAACAAATCGATGTTGAGCTTCAAATGGAGTATTTCAATTATGGCAGAGACCTGAAGTCAGAATTTACCAGAGAAATGATCATGGAGCGCAGCAATGATCTTTTTGATCAGTCTGTTCCCCTTGATGAAAAGAAAAACTTATTGGTATTACTGGCTTCAATTGAAAAGGTGGAAGCTTTTCGTGCGATTGAAAGATATATGCATAATCCTGATCCTGAACTTCGAAATTGGAGTATTTTGGCATATCAGGAGAGCAGGATGGTTATTCAAAGTTCTTTGATGGATGAACAGCAGGTATATATTTCAACTGGTTTAGGAGGAAAAGGGCAGAAGCTAAGGTATTTTGTGGTTTTTATAGGGAAAGAAGGTCAAAAAGACTTTACTCCGGTTCAGCAAAAACTGATGCGCAATGAATTAGATTTTGCAGCAAAGGAAATTGAAGGTTTAGTAGAAGAATTTGAGTTTTATGAAAACTTAGCTATTGTAGTGTTGCTTCTTCCCGTAAAATCAGATATTCAGAATTTTTTCAGCAATTACATCAGTGAGTGCAATCAGTATGGTGATTTTATCCATCAGGATATTATTATTACAAACGTTAAACGGATGAGTATTGATGAAATCAAGCAATTTATAAATAATGGAAAATAAAGTTAACGTCGCAATACAGGTTCTGCCGTTATCAGGCTCAAAAGGAATTTATGAGATGGTTGATGCGGCTATAGAGGTAATTCAGCAATCGGGATTGAAATATAAAGTTTGTCCCTTTGAAACGGTTGTAGAAGGCGGGTATGATGAGGTTATGGAGCTTGTCAAAAGCATGCATAAAGCCGTTTACGAAGCAGGCGCAATCGAAATAATCACAAATTTAAAAATACAAACGCATCATAATCAAGATGTTTTGATTGAAGATAAAATAGGAAAATATGAATAGGGAAAAAATATATTTTCGGAGGTTGTTTTTGTTCTGATAAGTATTATATTTGCATCGCTTTTGCAATGGCCCCGTAGCTTAATGGATAGAGCATCTGACTACGGATCAGAAGGTTGTAGGTTCGAATCTTACCGGGGTCACTTAGAATCAAGCAGTTACAATCTTAAATTGTAGCTGCTTTTTTATTTGATACACGATTTGATACACAAAATGCCAAATTGAAGCAATTTTAACCGTCTCTTTGACGCAATCCTGAACAGCCCAAAAGGGACCGGTGGAATTCTTAAGATTCTCTGCGAAGGAAGCGATATTTCGCATTAAAAAGGTGACCTCAGCTTTTAAATTTCTTTTGATGTATTCCTGAAAACAGAAAAATATGTCATGCTCAGCATAGTTCCTTTGGAGACTGTTTCCAAGATTGCATATAAGCTTCATATTTTTTAGACAGATTCAATAAATTGCATTGATTTTCAATGCAGCTGATGAGAATTAACAACTTCCATAATTCAAATCATAGAGGAATTTTGCATTAGATTTTCATATTTATTGCTGAAAAGTCAATAGCGTTATACCTCCAAAATCACCAATTTTTATTGTCTGCTCAAGTCCTAGAATATCTTGGGGTGACCTTGGTGTGATTATAGAAATCCACCTGGAAACCGGGGTCGCAGATTCTATATACTCATAATTGTATTCATCAATTATTCTGATTTGCTCTTTAATATAATTAGCGTCAAATCGAATAGGGATCGGAAATCTTTTTAATTGCAAAAGTTCTGAGAACTTTGAAGAACACCATGCATAATGGAAAGTGCAATCCGATTTCCATTTTAACATGATACATGGATTTAGATTTATGTTGATGTAGTGTTTGACCGTACTTTCAATTGAAGTATCGTATTTTGTCTTTAGTGTAAAGATTCCTGACAGACCATAGTCTGATTTTTGTGCAAGCTTCACAAAGTGAAGTTTTGGCATAAGTAAGTTAGCTGCAAAGTGATTTGCTGCAATCTCGGTCTTTTTACTTTCAGATTCATTTAACTCTTCTTTGAATGATAAAGAAATTCCCTTTGATAATTTGCTCCTGTGCGCATCGATGAAATAATGACCCAGTTCATGAGCAATTGTAAATCTAATTCGGCCCGATTCGCTTTTGCCTAAAAGGTCATTATTGAGGATAATATAAAATTGTTCTGAATAATGAACTAGTTGACCCAGAAAATGATTACCATAATTGCCTTTGATAAAAGAAATATTTTCACTTCTAGCAATTCTTTCAAGATTTACTTTGCCTTTTATCAGGAATCGATTTCCAAGATCTTCGGCTAATTCAGCAATATCATCCAGATTCTGGTGCATCTATTACTTCTTTCTTTCCCTTTTTACTTCAACTGCTTTTATGTCGTCAATTATTTTCTTCTGAATGTCTTCTGGCAGTCTTGATGCACCTTCTCTTGCAGCCATAGCAAAATTCTCACAAGGAGATTTAACGATTTTGGAGTTAGTTGCTTTTTCTGATTCTGAATATAGAAATGTTGGTACATCCAGTTCAGAAGGTAGAATTACATCAGTTGTTCCAAATAAATTTTCAAATTCTTTTACTTCTTCAATAGTTTCAGGGAAAAGAAATCCCCCTGTTCTTAGCGCCTTCTCAATCATTTTATTTTCATGTATGTTATCTGATTTGTCGCTAATTTTATTTCTCATGTTTAGTTTTTTTTGTTTGTTAAAAACAATGTTTTTTGATTTTATCCAGTGCCCTCTTTTTAATTTGTCTGATATTGGCAGAACTTGTGCTGTACATTTTGCAAAGATAATTCAATGCTTCATCACTCAAATGCAGAGTGGAGTTTAAACATCCTTCTCCTGCATACGTTAGAAGAATGTGCTTCTGTGTCTCATTAAGCGTGTTCATTGCCTTATTAAGTCTTTTCCGAAACTCATTGGGAATTTCAATTTGACTGTCTTCGTATAAGCTTTCTATTAGATCACAATCTTCTTTTTCTGGAATGATTTGAAGATCACCTATGTAAACTTCATTTTTCCTTTTTGCATACTCTTTTTTAAAACAATTATTTGCGATTTTACCAAGCCAAGCTTTAATAATTAATCCATGTTTTTCAGGATTGAATTCCTTGGATAAATCAAAGGCTTTAATCTTTCTAAATGCATTTATGAAAGCCTGTTGTGTTATATCAATTGCTAACTGTTCTGGATCGGGAAAGTTAACACACTGTTGGATGGCACCCTTGTAAATATATCCTTTATATTTATTGAAGAATATAAACTGATATTTCTGTTGTCTTTTCTGATCGTCATCGTTTTTTAACGCTTCAATTATTTGAAGATCGTTTGAATTGATTTTTGATGATTCAGATTTTAAACTTACCTCCATTTTTAACTTGTTTATACATTAAATCTGTAAGCGTGACAAATATAGGATGTCACGCTTTAGTATTTATTCAGTAAACAATTTAAATTTTTAGAAAATGGATTCAAAAAACAAATTAGACACAGAAGTTACGGTAATTGATGTTGCCCAGTATGCTAAAGAAGGTAAGGTTGTTCCTCCTGGACACCATTATAATATTATGGTGGACCGACAGAATCTTACTGTTAAGCAAGAATGTATGACCGGGCGTGAAATTTTGGCGCTTGCAGGAAAAATTCCGACTGAAAGGTTTCAGCTGAATCAGCGGTTCAAAGGGGGTAAAGTTATGAAAGTTGGTTATGACCAAAAAGTATGCTTTACTGAGCCCGGTATTGAAAAATTCATGACAATTCCGTTAGATCAAACTGAAGGATAATGAGAAAGAATTTTCAACTGCCGGACGAAGATGTGATCTTCCTTGATGAATTAGGTTCAGATTGGGAAACTATCAATGACCAGGGGATGCAATGGGTAATCATTCATGATTACCCGGTTGCATTTGGCTATAATCATCAGAAAATTTCAGTTGCTATTAAAATTGAAACGGGTTACCCTAGAACTCCGCTTGATATGGCATATTTCTATCCTTCATTGCAACGCTTAGATGGGAAGGCTATCAATGCAACATGCAGTCAACCTATTGATGGGAAACAGTATCAACGGTGGTCGAGGCATCGAACTTCCCAAAATCCGTGGAGAGAAGGTGTTGACGATCTTTCAACTCACTTGGCTTTAGTTAGTTTTTGGTTTGAACAAGAATTTATAAAACGCGCAAATGAAATTGCAGCTTAGAATATCGGGATTCCACTATGAAATATTAAAAAAGCATCTTCTCAATGTTGAAAGCATTGAGGCTGTCGCAGTAGCTTTATGTGGAAGATTTAATAGTCACGAGGAGGAAATTCTTCTGGTTCATGACATGACGCTGATACCTCATGATGAGTATTACAGTACTGGACCAGACATCTTGCATTGGCAGACTGATAGGATTCATCACTACTTTGAAAGGATTGGAAAGTCTGATTTAGCATTATTGAAAATTCATAGCCACCCAGGAGGATTTGATAAATTTTCAGAAACCGATGATGAGTCTGATAAAGAGTTTTTTGATTCTGCTTTTGGCTGGGCTTTGAATGATAGTCCTCATGCTAGTGCCGTGATGTTGCCTGATGGGAAAATCTTTGGAAGATTTTATTTTCATAATCTGGAGCACTCACCTATTGATAAAATTTTAATAGCGGGTGATACGATACAACATTTTTCAAGATTGCGAGACCTGATTAAAGCAGATTTTGCAATGAGGACTATACAGGCATTTGGTGAAAAAACATTTGAATGTTTAAATAAATTGTCCGTTGGAGTTGTTGGGTGTTCAGGAACGGGAAGTCCGGTTATAGAGCAATTAGTAAGACTTGGAGTCAAACGACTTATTCTTATTGACCCTGATATAGTTGAAACAAAAAACCTTAATCGTATTATTAACTCGACAGTCGATGATGTAGAAAGTAAAAAACCAAAGGTTTTGGCAATAGCTGATGCTGTAAAAAGAATCGGACTGGGAACGAAGGTAGATAGCCGCCAAGTAAATATATACGATGATGTTGATGCTTTAAAAGCATTGATTCAATGTGAGGTGGTTTTCGGATGTATGGATAGTGTTGATGGTCGTCATTTACTAAATCAACTTTGTTCATTTTATCTCATTCCCTATTTTGATTTAGGAGTAAAACTTGAAGCTGATGGTTTGGGAGGTATAAAACAGATATGTGGATCCGTTCACTATCTACAGCCATGTATGTCTTCCTTACTAACCCGTGGCGTTTACACCATTGAAGACCTAAGAGCTTCAAGTCAATACAGAAAAAATCCGGAAGAGTTCGAAAATTTGAAAAAGAATTCATATATCAAAAATGTAAATGTGAATAGTCCGGCAGTAATAAGTGTCAATATGCAAGTGGCTAGTCATGCTATAAATGAGTTTCTTAATCGTATCCATCCATATAGATCGGATCATCCATCAAGTTATGCTGCTAGTACAATTGATATTTCAGAATGCTATATTGTTAACTCAAATGAATCAGATTTTGAAATAGATACATATTTGAGAAAAAAATCTGGTCGTGGTGATATGAGTCCATTTATCGAAATGTCGGAATTAAATTCATGAACTGGTTTAAGAAAATTGCGGATAGGATTATTGATTGGCAATCGCCAGGACTTCAATTGAGGTATGTCGATGAATTGCCTGAAATGGTCACTGATAAAGTCATTTACATTGTTGGTGAAATGAATTTCCCTTGGCTATTGGCATTTAAATGTCCTTGTGGTTGTCAAAATTTAATTCAATTGAATCTCCTAAAAGATGCTGAACCGTGTTGGCGATTTAAAATTGATAAAAAAAAGAAAATTAATATTTATCCCTCGGTATGGAGAATAAATGGATGTAAAAGCCATTTTTTTATTCGCAAAAGTAAAATTCAGTGGGCGAGGTTCTAAATCAATGCTAAGTTATTTATGAAATTATTGAATGCTTTTTTATGCATGACTCTCGATTGTAATGTCTGTAATATTTTATATTAAGTTAAAAAAATAATTGCCAAATTTCTAATATTAAATAAGTTATAAGATATTTTTGTTTTTATAAATCCGATTGAGACCTCTCTCGTATTATTAGTTAGTTCCTATTACACTCAAATTTCCGACAAATTTATTGATCGTTTCCCGGAACGGTAAAGGGGAACTCGCTTTTCGTGGCTCGTTTCCTTCGGATGCGTTCAGTTTCATGGGTTGCCCATTTCGGGCATGAAACTGACATGCACCCCGTTGACCTGATCCGGGACAACTCAATGTTGGTACGCCAAAAATTTAAGTTTAACGGCGTGCCAGATAATCCTTTGTTTTTTCAAGGGAGCCAAAATAAGTCCGTAGGGCAGCGGCAAAATCAAATGAAAGATGATAATGGATGGGAAATTGTTTCCACGTATTCAACCAAGCAAGCTGTTGATGACGGGTTTCTTGTAAAGGTTGATAGTGTAGCCTCAAACGAAGTAGGAATTAAGTTCCCGGTTTACCTGACCCGTGCTGCATGGGACAAGTACGTTGAAGTTCCGAAAGGTATGGAGCAGCTTCAAAGCCTTTCGGGTCGCCTTTGGGATGTGCTGTATATGTTTGCCTTTCAAGCCCGGAAAGTTTCTTCCAATTTTTTACAGTATGATTTCATTAGCTACCTGCCTGATGAAGGTAACTGGGAGTCCAATGAAACGCTTGAATCTCCTGAAAATAGACTCAACAGACTGGTTACCCTCAAAGCAGTAATTCAGGCTCAGGATTTCGACGATCCATCACCTGCCATTTTCATCATGAAACCCAACGAAGACTGATTATGGCAACCGAAAAAACTTCAGAAAACTTCCTCCGTTCGGGGGAAGTTTCTTTTAAAGGCTTTATTGCCGGACTTGCTGAATCCAAAGATAAGTACAACCGACACAAAAGCATGGTACTCTATGGGCCCACTTTCGTTATTTCAGCATACCGAACCGGAGAAAAACTATTGGTGAAACAGGAATTCAATATTGACGAGCTGACCAAAGCCCGGCGTTTTTACCGGTCTATCCGCTTTTTCAAGAATCATACAACCTGGTTGCAGGAATAAATCAAGGTATTATGGAAAAACACTGGACAGCTTATCTGCCGGAAGCCGGTAGGATAAAACGAAAAGGAGAAGACATTCTGTACCTGCATCGATTATTGGGGCAGGCAAAAGCCGAAGTTCAGCAGCTTACCCGAAAGATTGCAGAACTGGAAGATGAAACCTATCAAATGGCAAAGGTGGATTGGTCAATCGAAGAAATCACGGAAGCCAGGCAGATGGCTAAACAAAGAATGAGTTAATCATTGGGGCTTTTCGCCCCTTTTTTGTTCGGTAATATTTCCGATCATATCCAAGCAACAAAATCCATCTTTATTAAAAATCTATTTTACTCCCTGTAATTTAAACCTTCCTGACTTTTCTATTTTGAAGTAGATCATAAAACGAACTACCGATTTTTTCCGCCTTCAGGACACTTTTCCAATCAGGCTGTACAGTATCTTCATCATGCACATTAAGATATAGTAAGGTGAATTGCCGAATTAGTTTACTTCATTGGCCTTACAAACTCCACCTTGATTCGTTTCAAACAACATCAGCGAACCTTGCCAACGAACTACCAGATTCAAGTCCATCCTACCCTAACCCTTTTCTCCAATGGCTATTCGGGCAGGTCATAACTAATTTTTAAGGCCAGCTAAGAATTCTCTGCAAAGGTTGGACACGTTTATGGCGTTCGGTCCCCTCAATCAAGGATTTTCCCGGCATATCCTCTCTACGTTCCGGTATTCCAGTTCCTCCCTGATTGCTCCAAAATCCGCGTCCTGCTTGACCTGGCATATAATTTTAACTTTAAAAATTTACGTTATGACAACTTTTGAAAAGCATTACATTGGAAAAGGAACACAGGTTAGTAATCTTGACATCGTAAAAGTAGTTCTCCCCGTAGAAGGTATTGAAGCAGCAATTTTCGAAAAGGAAGGAATCAAATACCTTGGTTTTGAAGTGGCCAAAATGAAAACACCGGACAAATTCGGCAGAACACACACCTGCTATTATCAAACTAAGGTGCAGAAAGACAACGCAACCGATGCGCAGCCTGAAAAGCAGAAAAAGGCTAAAAAAACTTCGAAGAAAGAACCAGCGGTTCCTGAGGAAGATGATCTACCATTCTAAAAAATTAAAAAAGCCGAAAGGCTTTTTTAATGGTCGCCCAATAAATGGGGTTTAACCTGGAATTCCAGATTCAAATTCTGCCTGCCACCCAATAATGTTGATCCTACTATCTTTTTTGCTGATCAGGTAAGAGCTTCATTGCTTGTTTTTATGAAATTATACGCGAAGATGCAGGGTCCATTCGGAACTGCTTTGCAGACTACACAAAGAATTTCCGGCATATCCTACCCCCGAATGCTCGGGGGCTTAACGGTATTCCGTTCCTGTTTGTGTATTCCGAAGAGGCCCCAACGGCGAAAGGCATATAATTTTTAAAAACTATCGCATGAAATCTTACACTTCAAAATCAGCCAAAGACAATCAGGATAACAGTTCCGTTTGGGAATCTTTCACCGAATACCTGAATTCAGTTTATTTCGAAGGAGCTTCTGAATCCCTCGATCCTGAACTGATTCGTTTTGAATATGCAGCTTATTTGAGTAGTTACGGCAATTAACCGTAACTACTATCTTCTATTTCAGCGACAAAAAGGATCGCTTTTGTTGAAAAGTTGGTTGCAAAATCCAATTAACAATAATGCTTTATTTCTTTTGTTGTTGTAACTTGCACGTTGAACAAAAAACAAAAAAGAACGAATGGCCAAAAAGAACGGAAATGGTAAGGAGAAGAGCATGGAAGAAACCCTTTGGGAATCGGCCAATAAATTAAGAGGGAGCGTTGAATCAGCAGAATATAAGCACGTGGTATTGGGGTTGATTTTCCTGAAGTTTGCCAGTGATAAGTTTGAAGAACACCGTAATAAGCTCATTGCGAAAGGGCAGGAAAAATACATTGAAATGCCCGAATTCTATAACCAGAACAACGTGTTTTTCCTCGATGAAGTTTCACGCTGGACGTACATCATCAAAAACTCGAAGCAAAGCGACATTGCGTTAAA
>CAYRBM010000154.1:0-12960 GCA_964422425.1 uncultured Odoribacter sp. | reverse complement strand
CATCTTTATGAATAATGATTTTTTGCCCGTCAACCGAAGAATTTAACAATGGAAATTCAGTAATAGCTTTTGCTACTGCTTCAGTAAATACAGGCATGTATGTAATTTTATCACCATATTTGGACTGAAATGAATCTTTTACCTTATTTCGCCAAAGCACCAAATTAGTGACATCTGCTTCAACTACTGAGGTTACATGAGGAGAGACTTGTTTGGACATAACCATGTGATCGGCAATAATTTTTCGAACCCGATCCATTTCAATAATCTGATCTTGAGAACCCAAAGATGGAGATGCCTTGACCGTCGAAACCTCTTCTTTAATCAATGATATTGACTCAACACTATTCCCCGGAGATGATACATTACCCTTTTCCCTGGAATCAATGTATTCCAAAATATCTTTCTTTTGAACGCGTCCATTTAAACCTGAACCTTTTATTGATTCCAATTCGGCCATTGATACCTGCTCTGAATTAGCAATAGATAAAACGAGCGGAGAATAAAATCTCGTTGATGTTGTTGGAGTGGATTCTGTGACAGATTTAACAACAGAACTTTCAACCGATTTTTCTTCTTTTAAGTTGGTAGTCTCTTTTTTTACCACTTCAATTATCGGCTCATTTTCAACAATCAAGTTATTATTTTCCACATCTTTCCCTGATGCCTCTCCCCCTTCTTCCGAAGTGTCGATAATTGCGACAATCTCGCCTACAGGAACCAAACTATTGGTCTGAAATACTATTTTTTTGATGATACCTTCAACTGGCGAAGGAATTTCAGAATCAACTTTATCTGTCGCTACCTCAAAAAGCGGTTCGTCTTCTTCAATGCGGTCGCCTTCCTTCACAAACCATTTGGTAATGGTTGCTTCCTGAACACTTTCGCCTAATTTTGGCATTTGAATCTTAAATTCTGACATACTTTGAACTTATTATTTAACATTAAGAATTTCAAGTTTTCAAACAAACAAACAAGACAATGATTGAAAAGTTCAAAGTGAGAAAGCTAATTACCAGATTTAAATATCCTTTAATTGATAAGAATAACATAGCGAAAAAAGAAGCTTTTAGGAATTGAGATTTCCCCGCAGTAAAAAACAAAAAAGCAAACAGCGCGGGCTTTTTATTGCTCGCGCTGTTTGCTTGTGGTATTCCCTTGAGTGAAAACTATAAATCCTGCGGTTTATACTTAAATAAATCGTGTTTCGGCCAATTTTTTACATTTCTTTCAATTTTGCCCATCATATAATTAATATAGGCAGGTAACCGAGGTCCTTTCCAACTGCTTGAGTTGATTACTACAACCCAACAAAATCCATTGCTTTGGCGCTTCATAATTGCAGAAGTTCCGGCCATACTGCCCGTTCTCACCCAGTCACCATTTTTGTTAACTGTTTTCCAGCCTAAAGGTCCCTTGAAATCTTTTTCAACAACCATTTGATTAATTAGCTGATGCGAAATCATATCCGGAACATTTCTGAATCCATCTATCAAAACCATGAGCTTTGCCAACTCTACTGATGAAGCAATCCAGCCACCTGCCGGACCCAATAATTCGATGGGATTACCTCCATAAGGTTTTGGAACAAGCCTTCCGGATCCATCAAAAGCAGGAATCATTTGACTTTCTTCAGATTCATAATACTTAACTTCATTTATTCGTCGATCAGAGAGGTAACTTCTGCCAATATGCATATCCGTAATTCCAACAGGTGCAAGCACTTCTTTTCTGACGAAATCTTCGTAGGACCTTCCACTAACGGTTTCAATTACTTTACCAAGAAACATGTACCCCATGTTGGAATACGAGGAACGTGTTCCTGGTTCAAAATGCAAATTTCGACTTGCTACAAATCTACAATATGAATCAATGGTTGCAGCTCCAGTGTCTCCGGTTTTCTCAAGAACTACAAGCGAATTAAATGCCGGATCTCCATAGTGCAGGGACCATCCGCCAGCATGAGCCAACAAATGCCTGATCGTAATTTTATAGATACGCTTATCTTTTACAGAGTTAAATATAGAATCTTTCAGTATAGATTGTGGACCAAATACCTTTGAATCTAATGATATTGCCTTTTTTTCGACCAATTTCATAATCGCAACTGCGGTAATCAATTTGCTTACACTGGCTACACGGAAAAGATGCCCAGGACTTACAGGAAGCCTTCCTTCAACATCAGCATGACCAAATCCATGAGCATAAACTAACTTTCCATCTTTAACTATGGACATGGTCATACCAGCCAAATTCCATTGACGAAGAAATTCAGTAGCTTCTTTTTCGATAAATTTATCTCCGGGAAAACTTGAAAGCTCATTCGTTATTTTAAAATTCAGACTTTCAGTATCCAATTCAGAGTATTTATTGGATAACTCGTGTTTGGGTAAAGGGAACTGACATTGGGCAATTACAAGAAGAAAGACTAAACTGTATTTCCAAAATGTAATGGTACAAATATGTATTCTCTCAAAATTCAGCATTGTAAACTACCAATTAATTCATTAACTGACTGAATTTTATGTCGTTCCATATAATTAGAAATCCCATCTATAATCTGAACTGGGATTGTAGGATCAACAAACAGAGCTGTTCCGATTTGAACAGCAGAGGCTCCGGCAATCATAAATTCCAAAGCATCGGCGGCATTCATAATCCCTCCCATTCCAATTACCGGAATTTTAACTGCCTGATAAACCTGCCAAACCATTCTAAGAGCAACTGGTTTGATGGCCGGACCAGATAATCCACCGGTAACAGTAGATAAAACCGGCCTGCGAGTCTCTGAATTAACAGCCATTCCTAAAAGTGTATTGATCAAGGAAACGCTATCTGCACCCTGCCCCTCAACCGCTTTGGCTATTTCAGCAATACTGGTAACATTGGGCGAAAGCTTCACAATTAGAGTTTTGTCATAAACCTTTCGAACGGCTTTAACAACAGCTTCTGCAGATGGACAACTTATTCCAAAGGCCATTCCCCCCTCCTTGACATTCGGACAGCTGATATTTAATTCAATCGCAGGAATTCGATCAAGCTCATTTAATTGTTCAGTTAGCGCAACGTAATCTTCTATAGTAGACCCATTTACATTGACAATTATATGCGTATTAATATCCTTTATCCGAGGATAAATATTTTTAATAAAGTTATCAACTCCTTTATTTTGTAGGCCTACCGCATTCAACATACCCGATGGAGTTTCTGCCATTCTGGGGTATGCATTACCCTCACGATGTTTCAAAGTTGTACCTTTGACTACTATACCTCCAAGCTTGGATAAGTCAATAAAATCAGCAACCTCCTCACCAAAACCGCAAGTGCCTGAAGCTGTAAGAACCGGATTTTTGAAATCCAATTCGTGAATTCTGATTCCTAAATTTACCATTTTAAATCATTTACATTAAACACTGGCCCCTCTGTACATACACATTTATGGCCAGCTTTTGTATCTTCTACACAGCAAAGACATACACCAAAACCACAAGCCATCATATTTTCCAATGAAACTTCACAAAAAATGCCTTTCTCGATAGTTTTCCTACTGATTGCTTTCATCATTAAATTAGGTCCACAGGTATATACTTTTGTGAAAAGTTCAAGTTGTTCGGTAAAAATTGAATGATTAGTTACAAATCCCTTTTCTCCAAGAGAACCATCCTCTGTAGTAAAGTAGAATTGACCAAACGACAGATAATCAACTACATCGAAATGGTCAGCAATAGACTTCGCCCCGATAAGAACAGATACATTCTGTGCATCCAACCCACAAATTTTAGAAAGGAAAAGCATTGGGGCTACCCCGCTACCTCCTCCAATAAGCAAAATGCGATCAGTGGGTTCCGGTTTGGAAAATGACCTTCCTAGTGGAAATATTGCATTTATTATTTGTCCGGGTTTTGCTTCTGTGAGTTTTCGTGAACCTCGCCCAAGAATTTTTACTAATATGGATATGGTTTGATTTGAGTAATCGACATCAAAGATAGAAAACGGACGACGTAAAAAAATCTCCGATGAATCTTTAATTTCAACATTGATAAATTGACCAGGTAAAAGTTCTGAAACGGGAAAGGGTGACTGAAGAACCAGACGAAAATTATCTTTATTAAGTTGCTTATTTTCAAGCAATAAAAAATCAGTTACCGACTTCTTCATGTGCTATAGTTTGCCGGCAAATATAGTCGAAAAATCTTATCGAGAGGGATAGTAAACTTTAAATGTTTGGTCTTTATAGATAATCAGAAGGCGTTCGATTGGCTTTTCCTCAATAAAAAATTGATCCTGAACAACATTTTCCTGTAATTTTTTTTGGGGTTCAGGTATAGAGGGATCAACAAAACTTCCCGACTGAATATCGGTCAACACGGATTTCTTCTCTTCAAGAATGGGTGCCTGAGTTGTTACACTAGCTGGTGAAGTTGATGGTTCAGGTAGTTCATCAAATAGAGTTCTCGATTTTTGTGGATTATCAATCATATTGCCTGTGCCAAGCAAAAGCCATTTCGCATTGAGGTCTGGATAGATTTGAAGCATCTTTTCAATGAACTGAAAACTCGGCTTATTACGACCTTTCAGAACATGAGTGACATTTGAACGCTGCACTCCTATTGAATCAGCTAACTCAGAAGGAGATATTCCTTTATAATCCATGAATTTTCGAATTCTATTCTCCATTTGATTCATAAATATACAATACACAAATGTAATAAAATTACAAAACCAGTAGTGCACATATATAAATTTCAATAAGTGACATCTGTAAACATTAAAGATGTGAAAATAAATTTATATTCATGAATAGATTAATTTTTTACTTTATTTAAAATCTATATCTATCTGATAATAAACATCTATTACCTTAGATTATCTATTAATAAAAGAATAATTGACAAGTATAAACTTCTAATGAAATATATACTTCATTTAAATATATTTAAGTCACTATAGTACTGTACTTTATATCAATAGTAGCATTATTAGATTTTGCAACAATTGTTGGAGTAAATTTGTAAATCATTTCTAAAAATTAGTAATGATTTTTCCACATTTTATTTTTATATCTGTAATTTCAGGGAATTTAATAAAGTAATTTTGTATTGTTTATTTTTGTAAACGACTGACTTCATAGCTTTTTTTAAGGATCCATATTATTTAATAAAACTCTACTCTCTACTTTCTTACAAGTATCTTGAATTTGAGATGAAATTTTTTGTGTGTGATGCACTTACTTTCTAATTCTTTTTCCAAAGCATTCTTCTGACGATTTTCTTTCCCTCACTTATGGATAATTTTAAATATCCTATTCTAAAGTCGTCAGATTGACTCAAAATCAAATATAACAATCTGAAAAGCAATATCTTGAGTGATTTATTTTTGAATCAACCTTGTCTACTTTTTAGGATAAAAAATCTAAGTTCAAGAATTGCCATCCTGAATATTCTTAAAATGAGTAATTTTCTGCTTTAAAATATTTTTGGTTATGAGAGGTGTTTCTTTTTCTGTGTTGATCGTGTTGATTATTTTCTTTCTTATTGTTGAAATTGCGTCATACAGTGGCTTAAACTTGTTATTGAAAAATCTCTCAAGAAAAATGAGAACTTCCATTTCAATTTCAGTCTTTATATTTGGATTAATTACCCTCGGATTATTTATCTTCTCATTTTCGAATCCAAACATTATTAGGCAAAGCGAAAACTATTCCTTATTCTATTTTGTCATTTTTATCACTATCCTAAACATAATTCCAAAAACTTTTTTTGCCACTTCTACCCTATTCTCATTTTTCTTTCGGTTGTTCTCCGGTGTGCGTTCTCAGCATATAGTTCTCTCCGGATCGTCGATAATAGCTCTTGGAATGACCTTACTAATTCTTCAAAGTTATTGGTATGGTCGATATAACATTCGCGTTGAAAAACACGAGCTGATATTTGGAGACTTACCACACCAACTTGATGGTTTAAGAATTGTACAGTTTTCTGATATTCATCTCGGAAGCTTCAGTAAAAATTCTAAAATTCTAACTAAAGCTGTACTAAAAATTAATGAGCTTCATCCTGACATCTTGCTTTTTACAGGAGATATTGTAAATAACTTTGCCAATGAACTTAAAGGGTATGAACCTTACTTAAACAAACTCTCTTCAAAATATGGGAAATATGCTATACTGGGAAATCATGACTATGGAGATTATTCTCTTTGGCCTGATTCAGACAGTAAATCAAAGAATATGGATGAGATTAGAAATGCAATAACCAATAATGGATTTAAATTGCTGCTAAATCAATGGGATACTGTAAAAATTAAAGATACTTCGCTTTGCATAATTGGAGTTGAAAACTGGGGGCATCCTCCATTTCCCCAATATGCCAAATTGGATGTGGCAACCCAAAATTTGCCAGATAAATCATTTAAAATTTTATTATCGCACGACCCGGCTCATTGGCATGCAGCTGTTGAACCTCAAACAAATATTCAGTTAACGCTTTCAGGGCATACGCATGGAGGTCAATTTGGAATAAAAGTCGCAGGAATTGAATTCAGTCCGATTTACTTTTACCAGAAATATTGGGGAGGACTGTATCAATCGGAATATCAAAAACTTTATGTGAATCGCGGACTGGGAACAATTGGATTTCCTGGACGTGTGGAAATGCGACCAGAGATTACCTTACTAATACTGAGGAGTTCTAAAACCCATTGAAATCAACAGTAAAGAGCAGATCAAAACGAAAATCCTGAATTTCGGGCCGATAGACCGATCTTACACCTAATTCAATAGGAGCGAATAGCCGTAACACATGCAAGTCAGAAGTTAATTCCATTCCGATTGACTTCAAATCAAATTGTTTGTTATTGGGGTATATGATCCCATTTGTATCAATCGTCGGAGCCGAAATCCAGGCATAATCATAAAACAATGATGTTTTTAGTCGCTTCAAATAGGCAAATTTACCAATGCTTAAATCAGGATACCACATTGGAAACTTATAATCAATGGCTATAGAATACATCCTGTTATTCTGATACCCTTGGAATCCCCTGGGTGAACGGACAAAATTGGAGAAGTTATGGTTTTTTGTAAACATTTTTTCCTGATATCCCTGATAAACTTTCAATCCATCGTTTTTGAATAATCCGGGAAAATATAATATTGACTGTGCTCCGGCTAATGTTCCAAGGTCGTTTCCAATAAATGGGGTATGCCTGTAAATCAAATCAAAAACCTGTCCCCATTTTGACATTAAATTTTGACTGGATTGTCGCAATAAATTGTAATAATAGAGTCGGTAAGCCAGTGCATGATAATTACCTGAATAAAACTCTTCAGGTGTTGAGGCATGGTGCGAAATCTGATTAAAAGTATATTTAACTTCAGGATATAACATTTTGCTATATTTTCCTCTCGATAAGTTTAGCGGGATACGAACGTCAAAATCGGCTTTAATTTCCTTCCAGGTAAAACGTTTGACGAGTGTATCACTGCTGATTATCTGATTGTAGCGATCTACCGTATTGATTACCTGATAATAATTGGAAGCTTCATTGCCAACTGACAGTTCTGTATTAAATTCAGGGAATAGTCCGGAATAGAGAAATGAGATTTTATATCGCCCTGTTCGGTCTGAAACATTATAATCATATCCAAGCCGTGTTTCAGCAGTTCCTAGCTTATTTTGAGAAAACAATGAAAAACCAGGTCTGATTTCAGTACTGTTCACATCAACATAGGCCGGAGCCCAGCTGTGAAAATTGAATAAATGTCCAATCTTGAAGTATTTTTTTACCGGATAGTTTATGGTATCTGCATTTGAAAAATCAGGAATACCATTTTCATGCGAAGCCAGTTTTTCAGAAAGCTTATCTTCTCTCAGATTGAGGGTTATATTTTCATTTTTATAAATATCCTCTCTCAGATTAATTGCGGCCAGATTGAAACCTTTTGAATTGTAATTACTGAAAACAAGCTGATTTCCTGATCTGGAAACCGTCGGATAATCAGCACCGAATCGGGCTGAGACAACCTCTGTAATCTGTTTGGTTTGTATGTCTAGTTGATACAGGTTATCAACTCCAGAAAAATCGGATGAAAAAATAATCTTCCCGTTATTATACACCGGATTTTTGATGTTGGAAAAAGTATTATCCGTCAATTGTTGCATTGTTCCTGCCTGCAAATCAAAAGCAGCAAGGTATTTTCCTGTTGAAGACAGACCAATCGTATAAAGCGTTTTTCCTGTTTCATCCCAACAAGGAGTGAAAAAATAAGAATTTTCGGCTGAGCTAAATCGCTTTACAAGCTCTCCGGTTTCCAAATTAAACACAGACAGAAAAAATTGATTTTCAGGATCAACTTCCACGGCAGCAAATGAGCTTAAATCAGGAGAAATTACCGGACTAAAAAGCTTATTTTCAGATTTTATCTCTCGCAGCTTACGATTTTCAACATTCAGGATGCAAACGACTGAGCGATCGGAATGAGTCCATCGCAAATCTGCCTGTCGTTCGGCCCAAATCAGCATCTCGCCGCTCAACGAAACTGATTCTTCAAAAATAAAACCCGGTGTAAAGACAATCTGTTCGGTTCGTTTTGAATCAATAATTACAAACCTTCCTATATCATCAAGTGAGGTCCGGTATGCAATAATTAAACTATCTCTGTAAAATTCAGGATAGAGATATTCTGTATATTGTTTTCGTTCCGGTGAAATTATTTCAACAGAGTCTATTTGGCGTTTATCAATGTCATGTTTCCAGGTGGTGCCAAGTTCCTCAAAGATTTCCGAATAAAGTTGCGCAATTGACATCCCGGTATATTTTCTGATCGTTGAATTGAACGGTGTAACAGAAAATGGGTGATTTCCAATCTTGGTCAAAGCATCCTTCCAAATTTCAGGGCCATACTTTTCGCGGGTCTTTCCAACAAGCCAGTAACCTAATTTATAATGATTCGGTACAAAATCTTTATATGATCCCATCCAGGCTTTATCAAAAGAATATTTTCCCAGTTCGGTCAGTTGTGCCCGGTGTTCCATGCTAAATGAAGCCATCCTGCCTCTGCCGTTTCTCGACAGCGCTGTCTCAGTTACCACGGCATCGCCTTCCAAAAACCAAAAAGGCAAATAGGCACCAACTACCAATGCCGCAGCCTGTTCTCCTAAAATTGCTTTTAACAGGAATGGCATTTCGCTTTGTATCTTATCTAATTGAACCAGGTGACGAAATTCGTGCAGGGCCAGTTGTTCCATCCAATCCTGAGCGTAAATTTGCTGATGAGGTGTGGTAAAAAGTTCAATTCGCTTTGGAGCCCATGCCAATAATCCGTTCGATTTAACTGTTCGCGTATGCAATACCACAGATATTCTTCGTGGTGAATGATTGAGGGTTTTTGATCCAAACTGATAAACCTTTTCGAGAACGGAAGAAAATATTTGTGCCTGTTTTTCAAATTCTTCAGGGAAAATAACCTGAAAATTTGCAGTATTTATCTGATGCCACCGAATGTTCGAAGGGTCTTGTCCGGTTTGAAAATATTGCCCCTTCGCAATTTCTGATCCTGATAAAATAATGATTAGTAAGATTATGACCTTTTTCACAGGTAAATATTGTTATTAATTTATTGAAATTTAGACGCATACATATGAAACTCCATGCTATGAAAAAAAGCTTTCCCAACAAGATTTACATGGCCTTTTGTGCCACCACCTTAAATATTGTTACCGTGGCATGCTCGTTTCATGAATTCAATCTGACATTAACCAGCCTTTATATTTCTGATGTGTTTCTCCTCCTTATACTGGTTTTTAAAACTAGTGAAATTATTTAAACCAAATCCTTCATAGAATTTATTCAAAACTTAAGCCTAAAAAATAACCCATTCCCTCCATTTTGTTAATTTTGACTTTTTCAAAAAAAATGCTTTGGAAATAAGTTTTAACCATACCTCCGCAGGACTATTTGTAGCCTTGTCCTTTTTAGCAGCAACTGGCATCAGTTACTTGCTATACTTTTATAATCCGCAAAATACAAGCCTTACTCTACTTCAGAAATTAGCACTTGCCACCCTGCGCTGGGCTACTTTATTTCTTGTTTTCCTGTTGTTACTGTCACCATTGATTGAACAAACACAAAAAATAAAACAGTTGCCAATTTTGGCTGTGGCAATTGATAATTCACAGTCTGTAAGCTCCTTTAGCGAATCGATTAAACAATTACAGAAAGACATCAATGATCGCTTTTCAGATAATTACCGAATAGAATTCTGGAATTTTGGAGAGAAGGTTGAAAAATCGGAAATGTTTACAGGAAGTGATCGTAGGTCTGATTACGGACTAATTATTAAAGCACTTAAAAATAGCTATATAAATAAAAATATTGGCGCTTTAATTTTGGTTGGAGATGGTATTTACAATCAAGGCCAAAATCCACTAAACCTAGCCCCTGGCTTGAAATTTCCGGTCTATTCTATCGGAATTGGCGATACCACCCAGATTGTTGATGCTGTGATTTCGAATGTTAGAACCAATAAAGTAGCATTCCTAAAAAATCGATTTCCGGTTGAGATTGAGCTAAAGTTTTCCAAACTAAAAAACAAAATTGCTTACATCGATATCGAGAATAACCAAAAACAAATTTATTCCAGCACCATTTCAATTGGATCCGACGATGATTTTAAGCTCGAATTTGTAAATATTGAGGCTAGCGAGGCTGGATTGCAGCATTACAAAATCAAAATCCGACAACTTGAAGGTGAGATAAATCTAAAAAATAACGAATACGAATTCGTGATCCAGGTTTTAGAAGATAAACAGAAGATTCTGATGCTAAGTGATGGGCTTCATCCTGATTTGGGTGCCATTCGCAATAGCCTTTCTGAACTTCAAAACTATGATATAAAGACAATTACAGGCACAGAAATTCCGGATAGCCTTTCTAGTTATAGTTTGATTATCCTAAACCAATTACCTGGCATAAAGAATTCTGCAAGTCAGCTTTTGTCGCGCATAAAAGACAGCCGGATACCCGTATTATTTTTGGTAGGCCCGGCAACGCTAACCGAGCAGCTTAACACACTCAATGTTGGGGTAAAAATTTCACCAAACACGAACACAGAGGAAGTGCAACCACGTTTTGATGAGAACTTTTCATTTTTCGTTTTGTCAAACGAAACCAAAGAGTTGTTGGAGACAGCTCCTCCCCTGCTCGCTCCTTTCGGCGACACCAATCTGTCGCCTTTTATGCAGAATTTATCCTTTCAAAGCATCAAAAATATTCCAACCAATAAAAGTTTAATTGCATTTGGTTCTGAAAAAGGTCGTAAGGTTGGATTTATATTGGGTGAAGGATTGTGGCGCTGGCGACTTTACTGCTATCAGGCAAATGGAGACCACGAAGCCTTTAACGAACTGATTCAAAAATCAGTACAATATCTGGCTCTGAAAGAGAATGAAGATAACTTCAATGTCTATCATCCGGCATTGTACCAGGAAACTGATAATATAGAACTGACAGCCGAACTCTACAACGATAGTTATGAGCTTATTAACGCTCCGGATGTAAATATTCGGATCAAGAATAGCAACAGCAATGAATTAAATTTTCAATTTGACCGCATACAGGATTACTATCGGCTCAACGCCGGGAATCTAGAACCCGGAGACTACACCTTTGAAGCAGAAACCCAATTAGGAAACCAGAATTTTTTGGAACAAGGAAGTTTCAGTATTGTTAGAAACGATCAGGAAATACAAAATACACGGGCAAATTTTGATGTTTTATATCAGCTATCACTAAATACCGGAGGTAGCTTCACCGCCATGGCAAATTATGGCATATTACTTGATGAAGTGGCAAGCAACAAACAGATAGCAGTTCAGTACCATAAACAGCCCCAGCAAACCGAATGGATCAATTTGAAGACCATATTTCTTCTGCTCGTTGTTTTACTTGGCGTTGAATGGTTCTTCCGTAAATTCTGGGGAACTTATTAAGTTTTTTTGAACATGACATTATCAGGAATCAACATATTCAGGTTTATCCTGCTGTTCTTTTGTGCAGCCGGAATTTATTCATGTAAAAGCTATTATGTGGTTTTGCCCATCGAAAACGCACGACCTGCGCCCGAAGAACTTCCGGCCGATATTCAAAGTATAACCTTGATGAACAGAAGTATGAACAATCAGTTTGAGAATTATCGGACGGATTCGTTACAGCTTTATTTTTTCCGTAATAACTATCAGCTTTCTAAAATAATTCTCGACAGTTTGGCGGCCGATACCACAATTAAAGCATTGGCCGAACTCATGTTTGAATCGGGCCGGTACGATGTGGTCATTCCGCTTGAAAGAAATATTCAGCGCAATGAATCGTATGAAGTTCTCCCTGAGGCCTTGAGTGATGAATTAGTTAAAAAGTATTGTGCCGATTATAAAACCAATGCACTGATGGTGATGGAACGATTCTCAACCAAAGCGATGGCTGATTATTCAGTTGAGAAATATATGAACCCAACTACGGGTACATCAAAGATTTACAATGCCACGCTCGATTTAAAATATCATTCCTTTTTTAGAATTTACAAACCGGGACACCCGGAATGGACCAAAGAGATCAGCCTGACTGATACTATTTTCTGGGAGAGTATGGAATACTCTCAACAAGAATTATTTAACCGACTACCGTCAACCAAGCAAGCGCTTATCAGTGCCGGAATAAAAATAGCACTTGATGTGGACAACAAACTCTCTCCCGATTGGGAGCAGGAAAAGCGTGGATTCTTTTTAATTACGGCGAAAAACGACCTTGGACAGCAATTAATCAGCGAAAATAAACTGGATGAAGCTGCTGACTATTGGAGCGAAATGGCGCAATCGAAAAATAAAAAAATAAGAAGCAAAGCTGAATATAACCTTGCATTAATCAGCGAATTAAACGGCGATATTGATCAGGCAATTTCATGGG
>CAYRBM010000153.1:0-12985 GCA_964422425.1 uncultured Odoribacter sp. | reverse complement strand
CGTTGATAATGATCTCGGCTTTTAGTTATGCCACAACACCATCGGTAATTGCAAAAGATCAAAAAACCCCAAACATCATCTACATACTGGCCGATGACCTGGGCTATGGCGATCTGAAATGTTTTAACCCTGAAGGGAAAATCCCTACTCCCAATCTGGATAAAATGGCCGCAAATGGTGTCATGTTTACCGATGCGCATACGTCATCAGCAGTTTGTACTCCAACCCGGTACGGAATTTTGACTGGCAGATACAACTGGCGAACTAGCCTGAAAAGTTCAGTACTAAGTGGATATTCAAAATCATTAATTAAACCCGACCGCACCACAGTTGCCTCGATGCTGAAAAAACAAGGTTATTCAACCGCTTATATCGGGAAATGGCACCTCGGATGGGATTGGGCTATCGAAACTGAAAACCAAAAAGACATTGACAATCTGGATGTTAAACCAAAGGTAAATTTCAGTGCTCCGGTTAAAAACGGGCCGACAACACACGGCTTCGACTATTCTTTTGGCTTCTGCGGTTCGCTCGACATGGCTCCGTATGTGTATGTCGAAAACGACAAACCTACAATGATACCTACAAAAATCACGGTTTCAGTCGATGAAAAGGGAATCTGGAGAAAAGGTCTGACTTCCGACGATTTTGTTCATGCTCATGTGTTGCAGGACTTAACCGACAAGGCGGTCGATTACATCACTAAAAACGCGAAGGGCAAGTCGCCTTTCTTTTTATATTTCCCTTTGCCCGCGCCGCACACTCCTATTCTACCCACCACGGAGTTTTTAGGAAAAAGCAACACCAACATGTATGGCGATTTTGTGATGCAGGTCGACGATGTGGTTCGTCAAATCAGGGAGGTGCTTAAAAAACAGGGAATCTCCGAAAATACACTTGTAATTTTCACCAGCGACAACGGCTGCTCGCCCAAAGCTGATTTTGAAGAACTTGCCAAAGTTCAACACAATCCAAGTTATGTGTTCAGGGGAACAAAGGCCGATATTTTCGAAGGTGGTCACCGGGTTCCGTTTATTGTGGAATGGCCGGCAAAAGGATTGAAAAATACCAGCTCCGACAAAACCATTTGCACCACCGACTTTTTTGCTACCTGCGCCGAACTTTCAGGATATCAAATTCAGGATAATGAAGCAGAAGACAGCTACAGCATGTTGCCGCTGATTACTGGCAAAAACAAGGCCGATATCCGTGAATATACCGTCCACCATTCCATCGACGGCTCGTTTGCCATCCGGAAAGGCGAATGGAAATTGTGTATTTGTCAGGGCTCAGGAGGCTGGAGTTATCCCCGAATTCAGGATATAAAAAGCGAAAATCTGGATTTACCGGCCATGCAGTTATATAACCTGAAAGATGATATTGGTGAAACCAACAACCTGATTGCAAAATATCCTGAAAAAGCTGCAGAGCTTAAAGCTGCCCTCAAAAAAATCATTCTCGACGGAAGAAGCACTTCCGGAGCCATTCAGGAAAACGAAGGAATGTCTGGCTGGAAACAAATAGAACCTATTGTAAATTAAACGATCAATCTAATATATTTCCATGCGAATGTTAAAGCATATTCTATCCGTTCAATCTGTGTTTCTGGTTCTTTCTGCAGTTGGTCAGCAGCAGCCGAAAAATCCGCTTCCAAACATCGTCTTCATCATGGCCGATGATCTGGGTTATTCGGATGTGGGCTACATGAACCAAAAACCGGGAATTCAAACTCCGAATATCGATCAACTGGCAAAAAGCGGCATGGTGTTTACCAACGCGTATGCTTCGTGTCCGGTTTGTTCGCCAACACGGGCAAGTTTGTTTACAGGCAAGTATCCGGCCACGCTTAAAATTACCTGCCACATTCCCGGCGTGGGCATGGCCAAATACAACGAAAAACAGAACAAGGGTAAAAAATTAAAGGAAGCCTATTTTTTGGATCATTTGCCTACGAAGGAAATCACCATTGCCGAGGAATTAAAAAAACAGGGCTATGCCACCGGATTTATCGGGAAATGGCATTTGTCGGGCGAAGGCTCCATTTATACTCCCGATGGAATTGTGAATGCCGCTTATCATCCCGACAAGCAAGGTTTTGATGTTAACATTGGCGGATGTGCTTACGGGCAACCCGCAAGTTACTTTTCGCCCTATAAAAACGGTACAATTGCCGACGGACCAGACGGTGAATACCTGACTGACCGGCTGGGCAACGAAGCCGTGAAATTTATCGAAGCGAACAAAAACCGGCCATTTTTCCTGAACCTTTCAACCTACACGGTACATACGCCGTTGCAGGCTCCCGATGAAACAATTCAAAAAATCAAGGGCAATAAATATTTTGCCATGATCGAAAAACTGGATCAGAACATCGGAAAAGTGGTGAACAAGCTGAAAGAACTGAATTTGATCGAAAATACAGTGGTCATTTTTTATTCCGACAACGGCGGAGTTTGGGGCAACCCTCCCCTGCGCGACAACAAAGGTTCGCTGTATGAAGGAGGTATTCGGGTTCCGCTAATTATAAGCTGGCCGAAACAAATTACTTCCGGAAAAACCTGCAACGTGCCGGTTACAACGGTCGATTTTTTTCCAAGTCTGCTCGAATTGGCGCATGTTTCGCCAAAATCGAATCCTCAGTTGGAAGGCCAAAGTTTGCTTCCATTACTGAAAGAGCAGGGCAAATTTCCTGAACGGGCCATTTACTGGCATTTTCCGCACCACCGCGACAATACTCCCTTGTGCATGGCCGCAGCCATCCGCGAAGGCGACTGGAAACTGGTGAAGGAATTTGAAACTAAAAAGCTGTATCTCTTTAACCTGAAGAAAGACCAGGGTGAAGAAAAAAACCTGAGTAAGGAAAATCCAAAAAAGACGAAATATCTTCAGGAGAAATTAGAAAAATGGCAACAAAAGGTTGGTGCCGAAATGCCCGAACCGAACGAAGATTTTAAATAGAACAGAAACTATACAGAAATTGATTAAAACACGATAAAATGAATATTCTTAAAAAACAAATTGTAATTGGCTTTTTATTGCTATCTCTCACCGGATTAGCACAGGATAAGACAAAAACGGTTACTGCCGTTGATTTCAACCTCGAAGGAATTGGTCTGGAAAACGGCGTAATGCGCCGCGATCCCAGCGATATAATCAAAGTTGGCGGGTTGTATTATGTATGGTATTCCAAAGGAAAGATATCTCCGGGTTATGACGCTACTGTGTGGTATGCCACTTCAACCGACGGGAAGTCCTGGACAGAGAAAGGAATGGCATTGGCAAAAGGGAAGCCCGGAACCTGGGAAGGTGAAAGTGTTTTTACCCCAAATATTCTGGTTGCTGAAGGCAAATATTGGCTGTTTTATACCGGCGTTTCACGAAAATTCGTTCAGCCTTACAATCCGGATTCAAAAATTGGAATTGCCGTTTCCGATTCGCCCGATGGCCCATGGGAACGCCTGTCTACAAATCCTGCGCTTACCAACAGCGATAAGCCGGAAGACTTTGACAGCCATCTGGTTGATGACGCTTGTCTTATCGTTAAAGATGGTAAATACTGGTTCTATTACAAAGGTCGTCAGTTAGGAAAGGGACCAGGCCAAACGAAAATGGGAGTAGCCATTGCAGATCATCCGCAAGGGCCCTATGTAAAGCATCCTGAAAATCCGGTTATTCAAGGTAACCACGAAGTATTTGTTTGGCCTCAGGGTAAAGGAGTGGCAGCCATGATCGGAACTACCGGGCCTGAAGACATCACAAATACAATCCAGTATGCCGAAGATGGAATTCATTTTACCAAAACCCACGATGTGGTACATAGTCCGACTGCTGCCGGTGCATATCGCCCCGAGGCCTTTACTGATAGTGGCAAGGGTAAGATGCCAAAGTGGGGAGTTAAGATTGGCAGAGCATACGAGAAAAAAGGCGAACTACCCTTTATTCAGGGCTTTGAATTGACAAAAAGCACGAAATAGTCGAGAAACATTTCGAATCAGGTATAAATGAACGACCTAAAGAAAAAGCTACTGATTGGGTTCTTGCTGTTGGCAATAACAGTTCAGGGGCAGGAAAAGATAAATTCAGTAACTGTAAGTTATTCAAGCCTGACAGGTATTGGAAAAGAAGAAGGTGTCATGCGCCGGGATCCCAGTGATGTGATTAAGGTCGGAGATGTGTTTTATGTCTGGTATTCAAAAGGTCCCCAAAAAACCGGCTACGATGCCACCGTTTGGTATGCCACCTCCCGCAATGGACACGATTGGACAGAGCAGGGAATGGCTTTGGCCAAAGGTGAACCTGGAACCTGGGAAAGTGGAAGCGTTTTTACACCAAATATTATGGTGGCAGAGGATCGGTACTGGCTTTTTTACACCGGTGTATCGCGGGATTATGGAAATGGATTTAATCCGGATTCAAAAATCGGACTAGCAGTATCCGATTCTCCGGATGGCCCCTGGGAGCGAATGCCGAATAACCCAATACTGAAGAACAGCGATAACCCGGAGGAGTTTGACAGCCATTTGATTGATGATGCTTGTCTTGTCGTTCGGGATGGAAAGTACTGGTTTTATTACAAAGGACGAAAGTTAGGGGAAAGCCCACATGATACAAAAATGGGGGTAGCCATTGCCGATAAACCTGAAGGCCCGTATGTGAAGTACAAAGGAAATCCTATTATTCCCGGTAACCATGCGGTTTTGGTCTGGCCTCAGGGCAATGGTGTAGCCGCCATGATTGATGGTACCGGGCCACCCGATTTGATCTGGTCGGTACTTTATTCTGAAGATGGTCTTCAGTTTAAAAAAATGTATACAATACAAGGCCCCTCTGCTGCCGGCGCTTTTAGGCCGAACCATTTTTCCGGGAGCGATAATGCTGAACGGATTAGCTGGGGACTGGAAATAGAAAGTGAAAACGGCAGCCTTCCGTTTTTACAACGCTTTGATTTAAAATGGCCTGAATAACTAAACAAAATACGATTATGATGCAAAAACTTTTTTTATTTACGATATCAGTTTTTTTACTGACATCTTGCCAAAAATCGCTGGCCGTTTTCAAACTGACTTCACCCGACGGAAAGCTAGTCATCCAGCTTGAACAAACCGATTCGAAACTTACCTATCGGGTAAGCCGGGATGGAAACCAACTGATTGCCGCTTCCGGATTGGAAATATTGCCCAATGTGCCGATACAGATTTTAGCCGCGTCGGAAACAGAAAAGGATACAACCTGGAATCCTGTTTGGGAACAGTTTAGCACCATTCGCGATAACTACAAAGAACTGGTACTCGACATCCAATGCAACGAAGTGAAAGGAAAACTTCTTGCCAGAGTTTATAACGAAGGGGTGGCATTCCGATTTGTACTGAATGAAGGCGAAAAACCTCAGGAAGCGATGTTTAAATGCGAATATGCATTGCCTTCAGGAAGCAACTATTTCACGCCCATGGGCGAAAGCGAACCTTTGGGGCCGGTTGATCTGAACGGCTTGAACGATGCCCTGAAAACGAAGGATGGTAAAGAACGAAAAATCAATGTTCCGCTGGTTGTCGAAATTCCCGGAGGCTCTTTCATTGCCCTGCTGGAATCTGATTTATATGCTGCCACCGGTTTCGACAATATGAAGCTTGGCCTTAACCTTCCGGAAGGAAAAATTGAATCGGTTAACGCGGTTGCCTTAAGTCATGAAAAACTGACCACTCCCTGGCGGGTCATTCTGTTCGGAAAAACCGCCGGTGATCTGGTTGTAAACACTACGCCCATTAATCTGGCCACACCTTGTAAACTGGAAAATACCGACTGGATTAAACCCGGGAAAACATTGTGGGACTGGCGCGTGCATGGCTACACTGCCCCCGATGGTTTTGTGTATGGCATCAACACCGAAAGCTACAAGCGCTTTATCGATTTTGCCGCTGAAAAAGAGATTGACTATTTTCTGATTGACGATTCGTGGTACACACACGCCACCAAAGGGCATTTCGAGTTGTCGGATAAACTGGACCTGCAAAAAGTAATTGATTACGCTGCTGAAAAAAAAGTTGATTTGATGCTGTATTACGACCGCAGGCATGGCGAGTATGGAGACGATGAACTCTTTCCGTATTACCAGTCGTTGAAAATGAAGGGCATCAAATACGGATTTATGGGCAGCAATGTTGATTTTACCCGCAAAGCAATTCAGCAAAGTGCGCAAAGCAATTTATTAATCGATTTTCACGATAGCCCGGTACCATTTACCGGAATTTCGCGCACCTACCCTAACGCCATAACCCGCGAATATTGCCACGCTCAGCAGGATTCGAGGCGTGCTTTTACTCCTGAAACGTTTATCAAAATGGCGCTGATTAATGCAATCACCGGCCCGCTGGATATGAATAACGGCAATTTCGACCTGACCGGTATCAATGCCGGACTGCGTGAAAAAGGCCCGCGTAAAACAAACAGCTATTTTTCAACGGTAGCTTCCGAAGCTGCCCGTACCCTGGTTATTTTCAGCGGTTTGGTTTGTATACCCGATGCTCCGGAAGCCTATGCCGCGAAAGCGGACCTGTTCGAGTTTATTCAGAAAATGCCGGTTGGCAAATGGGACGAGAGCCGAATCCTGAATTCGAAAATGGCTGAATACATTACTACTGCCCGCCGTCATGGCAAAGAATGGTTCATCGGCAGTGTTTACAACCAGCAAGGTGGAACATTGAATATTAATCTTGATTTTCTGGAAGGAGGGTTAACATATGATGTCACGTATTATGAAGATACCAACGAAACCAATTGCCACACCAATCCCGAAGCTTATCAGGTGCGTAAAGCAACGGTTAAGAAGGGAGATGTGGTAAAAGCAATTCTTGCTCCGGGCGGCGGGCATTGCATGTGGATCAGACCTCAGTCGAATGAATAGATTCCTCTAATAACCTAACTACAAACCAATGAAAAACCTAAGGAATAAACTTTGTTTAATACTCATGCTAACGGCATTTGTGGCGTGTAGCCAAAAAGTGGCAAACAAAGAAATACAAGAATTGACGAGCATTCCCGAGTCGATAGTTGTGGAACAATCGACAGCAAAAGGAATTTATCGTTTACAGCAGCAGCAACTTGTTCCCGATTCCAGCGGAATTATTGCCGAAATAAAACTGGACTTGCCCAAATTTCAGCAAGGCATCTATTTCCGGCCTTTTTCAGAAAAGCTGGCCGCCGGAAACCGGGTCGAACCGCTTTGGTTCAGCCAGATTTCCGAATTGCCCGCCATGGTTCAGCTAAAACCACGAATGGATAAGTTCCTGAACCTGGGCACTTTTATGTTGCTGCAGGAAGATGATGGCCGATACCTGGCCTTGCTGCCGCTGGTTTCAAACCGAGTAGGCAATACCTTCAGCATTCGCAACGAAAGCGTTTATCTGACCATGGCCACCTATGGCACCAGTACCCAGGATGTTGCAGTCCCGATGATGAGTTTTGCGCGCTCTGAAAATCCGTATGAAGCGGCCCGTTTGGCCTGGGAGCTTACGATGGGTGACAATGAAATCAAAGAGAATATCAACTGGCGGGAGAATAAAACCTACCCGGAAGCCTATAAATACCTGGGCTGGTGCTCGTGGGAACACTACAAAAAAGATATCAGCGAAGAAATCATTCTGGACGCCATTAAAGGAATCAAGTCGAGCACGATTCCGTTTCGATGGGTATTAATCGACGATGGTTATTTGGATGCCCGGCAAAGTCAATTGATGTCGTTTGGTGTGGATCCGAAGAAATTCCCGAATGGCTGGGCTCCAATCACCAGTCAGAAAGATGAAAAGATCAGGTGGATGGGAATCTGGCGCAATTTTAACGGTTATTGGGGAGGCATTTCTCCGGAACATACCATGACGCATCTGCAGGAATACCTTGAATTTCGCGGTCCACGGTACATGCCGAAAATTTCCCCGGAAGCAGCCAATGCCTTTTACCACGAAATGACTGCCGATACCAAAAACAATGGCTTCGACATGATTAAAGTAGATTTCCAGTCGGATAATTTTCGGTACAACACCGGATCGGAAAATGCTATTTTGGGCGTTCACTACAACAACGGGGCTCTCGAAGAAAACTGTGTCAAACAAAATCTGCAATTACTCAATTGCATTGCGATGCAAAATTTCAATGTGTTTAATCATAAATACAGCGCTTTGATTCGTGGCAGTGTCGACTATAAAACAACCACCGACCGACTGGATGTTACCGTAATTCAAAACTTCTGCAATGCCTTCTGGCTGGGGCATACCCACTGGATCGATCAGGATATGTTTTTTGCCAATCATCAGGAATCAGCGCGTTTAATGGCTGTGGCCAGGGCGGTATCCGGCGGCCCGGTTTATTTGTCCGACGAAGCCAAAAACATTGATGACACTGTGTTGAAACCAGCTATTTACAATGATGGCCGCATCCTTGGAACCCTGGCACCGGGAGTTCCCCTACCTGAAAGTTTGATGCAGGATCCGTTTTATGGCGGAAAAGCCTTCCGGACGATTGCCCCGCTTGAAAACAAGTCAGCGGCCGTTCTGGTGGTGAATTTGAATCAGGATGAACGAACGGTAAAATCGGCAATCCGCTTATCCGACTATCCGTTCGCCGGAGGAATGATGCAACCCTATGAAGGGCTGTGGAAGCTTCCGGAGCAAGGCATTCTGTTGTACGATCAGGCTAATGAAACTGCCCGGGTATTAAAAGAAGACTATTCTTTTGATTTGGAATCGAGAAAAGAACGTCTGTTTCAATTGAGCCCCATTCAGGATGGTTGGTCAATTATTGGGCGACCCGACAAATATCTGTCGGCAGCAGGATTCAAATTACTTGCAATCGAACCGAAAACCTTTAAAATAAGCATGATGGAAGATGGCCCTTTGATGATTTGGTGTGTTGACAAAACACCTGTTTCTGACAACTTTAAGTTTACAAAACTTGAGAATGGCTTGTGGCGGGGCGAACTGAATCGGGCAACAGCAGATAAAGAATACATCATTTCCGCCATGTAATTGTTAGCTCAGGATGGCTGATTTCCAGAAAAAAAAAGAAAGAATTAAAAAAATGAAACGACGAAACTTTTTATTAGTAAACAGCGCTCTGGCATTATTCTGCACGACATCGGCCTGCACCCAAAAATCGTCAGCAACCGATAAGCCTAACATCATCTACATCATGATGGATGAATGGGGTTATTTTGAATCGTCGGGAATGGGACACCCCATATTGCAGACACCCAACATCGATAAGCTGGCTTCCGAAGGAATACGGTTTACGCAGTTTCTGGCAGGTGGCAATGTTTGTGCTCCAACGCGAAGCTCGCTGATGACCGGCCAGCATACCGGGCATACAACAGTCCGGTCGAATAGCGGTGGATTGGCTCTTTGTCCTGAAGATATCACCGTAGCACAAATTCTGAAAGATGCAGGCTATGCTACCGGCGGATTTGGAAAATGGGGCTTGGGAGATGTGGGTACAACAGGAACTCCCGAGAAGCATGGCTTTGATACTTTTTTCGGGTACTACCACCAGGTTCACGCGCACACCTATTATCCCAAATACCTGATTCACAACAGCAAGAAAGTGCCACTCGAAGGAAATACAGGCGATTTTCTTTCAGGCAAAACTTTTTCACACGGACTAATACATGCTCAGGGACTGAAATTCATTCGCGAAAACAAGAATCATCCATTCTTTGCCTACCTGGCCTGGACCCCGCCGCATGGTTATTGGGCCATGCCTGATGACGAACCGGCCTGGCAAAAATACAAGGACATGAAATGGGATGCAAAGAATCAGAAAGGCGAATACGATGCGCAAATGTATGCGGCGATGGTAGAAATGGTTGATCGGCAGATCGGTGAAATTATGGCCTTGCTGAAGGAGCTGAATATCGATAAAAATACCATCGTATTCGTTTCGGGTGATAATGGCGGACAAGCTTACTTTGAGAACGAAAACCATCCGCACGGATTTTTTGCTCCAAACCTGAATCCAAATACCGGCAAACGCTTCCGGGGTGGGAAAGGTAATTTTTACGAAGGTGGGTTGCGAATTCCATTTCTGGTTCGCTGGCCTGAAAAAATAAAGCAAGGTACAGTTTCAGAACATTTGGGTTACTTCCCTGACATCATGCCAACCCTGGCCGAACTGGCCGGAGCAAAAGCTCCCTCAAGCACGGATGGCATTTCGATTTTACCCACTTTGCTTGGCAAAAATCAAACGGCACAACACGAATATTTGTACTGGGAAGACCCCAAAAGTATTGCCGTAAGAATGGGAAACTGGAAAGCAATCCGACCCAACAAAGAAGCCTCGTTTGAACTTTATGACTTGAGTACCGACATCGAAGAACTTCAAGATGTGACCGGTCAACATCCTGAAATTCTTGAAAAAATGAAGCAATATGCCAAAGAATCGCATACTCCTCCACGCAAGGGCAAGGTTCTGGATGCATCGGTGGGTTTCAAAGGACAACAGGAAGATTAACAGCACAAACAATTTAATCGAATTAGACCTAACCAACAAATACAACTATGAAATCAGTCTTTTACAAAATCGGATTACCATTTATCATCGTATTATTTGCGACCTGTTCCTATTCAGATGTAAAGAAAAAGGAACAACCTTTAAAAATCTGGTTCGAACAAGCCACTTCGAAATGGAACGAAGGTCTACCTGTTGGGAATGGCAGTTTAGGCGCCATGATTTACGGCAGTCCGGCTAAAGAAATTATTTGCCTGAATGAAGAAACCATTTGGACGGGCGAAAAACTGTACGACCGCGACAACGAAAAAGCAGGGCCCGAAGTCCTCAAAACGATTCAACAGATGGTCTTCGACGGGAAATACATGGAAGCTGAAGAATACCTCACCAAAAATTTACTGGCCGAACGTTTTCCTTCAGGAACCATGACCAATCAGATGCTGGCTAACTTTTTTGTTGAACGTCCCGGTTTTGATAGCGTTGCCAACTTCCGGCGCGAACTGGATTTAAACAATGCAGTGCAAACCACCCAATTCGAAAAAGATGGGGTCAGATACCGAAGTGAGGTCTTTTCAAGTTTTCCGGCTAAGGTTATGGTTATTAAATATTCGGCCGACAAAAAGAAATCCATCAACTTATCGGCCCGAATTGAGCGTACAAAAAACACGAACATTGAGCTGACTGAAAACAGCATTCATTTTTCAGAACATGTGGGGAACGGTGTGGGCGTTCAGTTTCATTCAACCATTCATTTCGAACCCAAAGGCGGAACAATTAAAGTTCAGGATGGAAAATTAGTCGTTTCGGGTGCCGATGAACTGGTGCTTCGCATTGTTGCTGCCAGCGATTATCGGGGCGACAATCCGAAAGAACTGTGCGGGAACAATTTGAAAAACGCATTAGCCAAAAACTATAAAACATTGTACAAAGAGCATGTCGAAGATTATCGCTCTTTATTTAAACGACTTGATTTCCAGATTTCTGAAAGCGATGGCGAAGATTTGCCAACCGACAAACGACTGCAAAAGGTAAAAGACGGCACTTTCGATAATTACCTCACCCAGCTGCAATATCAGTTTGGCCGGTATTTGCTCATCAGCAGTTCGCGCCCTGGAACCATGCCGGCCAATCTGCAAGGAATTTGGGTCGATGGATTTGACCCGCCATGGAACTCCGATTACCACATCAACATTAACATCCAGATGAATTATTGGCTGGCCGAAATGACCAACCTTGCCGAATGCCATGAACCTTTCCTAAAGTTCATTGGCGATTTGCGTGAAATGGGACGGATCACCGCCCGCGAAACCTATGGATGCCGCGGTTTTGTAGCGCACCACACCAGCGACGCCTGGCTTCCGACAGCAGCTTTTGGGAGGGCCCGTTACGGCATGTGGCCAATGGGAGCAGCCTGGTGTTGCCAGCATCTGTTCACACACTACGAATATACCGGCGACAAGGAATATCTGGCCAGTCAGGCCTATCCAATCATGAAGGAAGCTGCGCAGTTTTTTGTTGATTTCATGATTACCGACCCGAAAACCGGCCTGTTGGTTACTTCACCTTCGGTTTCTCCGGAAAATAATTTTTTCACAGCCGCGAAAGAAGTCGCAACCGTATCGTATGGCAGTACCATGGACCGGGCGATTATTCTGGAATTGTACCGGAATTGCATCGCTTCAGCCGAAATATTGGGCATTGACGCTGCATTTAGCGATACCCTGAAAAGTCAATTGGCGAAAATACCTCCGCTTCAGATTGGCAGCGATGGCCGTTTAATGGAATGGATGGAAGAATTTGAAGAACCCGCACCGGGGCACCGGCACATTTCGCATTTGTATGCCTTGCATCCTTCGAATCAGATTTCGAGAGAGAGTACTCCTGAATTATTCGATGCAGCAAAGAAAACAATCGAATACCGATTGGCCAACGGCGGTGGACATACCGGATGGAGCCGTGCCTGGATTATCAACTTTTGGGCGCGTTTGCTGGAGCCTGAAAAAGCGCATGAGAACATTGTGGCCTTGCAACAGAAATCCACCTTACCCAACTTGCTCGATGTTCATCCTCCTTTCCAGATTGATGGAAATTTCGGAGTGGTTTCGGGTATAACCGAAATGCTCATGCAAAGTCATGATGGCAAAATCAGCCTGTTACCGGCACTTCCGGCTGCCTGGCCAAATGGAAGCATTAAAGGACTTCGCGCGCGCGGTGGCTTTGAGGTGGATATCGAATGGGAAAACGGAAAACTGAAACAGGCAGGCATCCGGGCAATCAGGGATGGTGAATTCAGCCTTTTGGTCAATAGCGAACTGAGTAAAAACATCCCGCTTAAAAAGGGAGAAACTTATAAATGGAATCAATAGACTGAAAATCAGAACTAGTAATAGTTTAATTGTTTTACTGAATCAGGCATTTAATGAATGCTGCCGGATGCCGCAGGCATCGAATGATTATAGAAAAAGATAGTGAGGTTGAAGGTTCGACCCCGGAG
>CAYRBM010000152.1:0-13041 GCA_964422425.1 uncultured Odoribacter sp. | reverse complement strand
AGAGCGGACGACTTTGATGTCACCCGCTCCTGTATAGATAAGAAGCCAGTCCAGATTGCTTGAAACGACGGTGAGAAAATCGGGGTTGGTCAAATGAGTTTCACCCAGAATTTATCGCTCACTTTTTCTTGCCATTCCAGGCATTAACAGGCTCGGCATCGTTGTAACTCCATTTCCCTGTAAATCCTGAATTGTCGCTGTTAAAAACATAGACGAAGCGTCCTTTTGCATTTGATTGGTACCACCAGCCAGTTAAGGTTTTTCCATTTAGCGTTCCCTCAATCCGGCCATTGGCATGTTTATAGGTTCCGGTCACCGAAGTCCCGTTTTGCTGCAAAGTCATTTCGTTGAAATCAGTATCGTAGATACCTGCAACGCTATGCACCGGAGGAGCCTGTGTAACTGAACCGCCGAATCCGGAGGTCTTCTTTCCATTCCAGGCATTAACAGGCTCGGCATCGTTGTAACTCCATTTGCCTGTAAAAGCCGAAAAATCACTGTTAAAAACATAGATGAAACGCCCTTTGGCATTCGACTGATACCACCAGCCTGTTAACGTGTTCCCGTCAAGCGTTCCTTCAATTCGGCCGTTGGCGTGTTTGTAGGTTCCGGTCACCGAAGTCCCGTTCTGCTGCAAAGTCATTTCGTTGAAATCAGTACTGTAAATACCTGCAAGGCTGTGCACCGGAGGAACCTGTGATACGGAACCGCCAAATCCAGAGGTTCTTTTTCCGTTCCATCCACTTGAAGGTTCTGCATCATTGTAACTCCATTTACCGGTAAAAGCTGAAAAATCGCTGTTAAAAACATAGACGAACCGTCCTTTTGCATTCGATTGGTACCACCAGCCTGTCAATGTATTTCCGTTGAGCGTTCCTTCAATCCGGCCGTTGGCGTGTTTGTAGGTTCCGGTTACCGACGATCCGTTTTGTTGCAGAGTCATTTCATTAAAATCGGTTTGATAAACTCCCGCAACGTTTTGGGCCTGAATGCCAATGATCGAAATCGACCAAATAGCGAGCAAAGTGATCAATTGATTAATAAGCTTCATGATTGATTTTTTGGGTTCAACATTTTTTAGCTAATGTAACGAATTGTCACCATAGTTGTTCCAAAATGTGAACAAGGTCAGGTCGTGTATTCCTGAAGCTTGATCCAGCCGAATTTAAGGTTTCAGGGGTAATTTTTATCCTGAAAAATTCCGGACATAAAAAAGCCGAAAGCGAAACAGTGCTTCCGGCTTGTATTTTTTTTCCGAATGAATTGATTTTATTTTTCTTCTTTCTCGGCCAGCAAAACGTTGTTTACCGAGCCATGCAGCAACAGCAAACGTTTGGCTTTCACTTCGTCGTAGCCCAGTTCGGCCATAATCATGCGGGTGCCACGATTGATCAGCTTTTGGTTGGTGAGCTGCATGTTTACCATTTTGTTGCCTTTTACGCGCCCCAGCTTGATCATCAGCGAGGTGGTGATCATGTTCAGGATGAGCTTTTGCGAAGTTCCCGATTTCATGCGCGTGCTGCCCGTCAGGAATTCGGGACCTACAATGGCTTCAATCGGAATATCCACATTTTGGGCCAGAATGCTGCCCCTGTTGTTAACGATGCAACCCGTTAGAATTCCCAGTTCGCGGGCTTTTCTAACAGCTCCTATCACATAAGGTGTTCGGCCTGATGCGGCTATGCCCACAATAGTGTCCAGTTTATTGAGTTGGAACTTTTCGAGGTCTTTCCAGGCCTGTTCTTCATCGTCTTCAGCCATTTCAACCGCTTTGCGAATAGCACGGTCGCCACCGGCAATCAGGCCGATCACCAAGTCGTGCCCAACGCCAAAAGTTGGTGGTATCTCCGAAGCATCCAAAATTCCAAGTCTTCCGCTGGTTCCGGCACCGAGGTAAAACAAGCGGCCACCTTTTTTCATGCGCTGGTAAACCTGTTCGACCAACTTTTCAATCTGGGGGATGGCTTCGTGCACAGCCGGCAGCACTTTTTTGTCTTCTTCGTGAATGCTTAATAAAAGCTCTTTTACCGATTTTTTTTCCAGATCATTGTACAATGAATCGGCTTCGGTGGTACTTTCTGTTGTCATTCTGGTAATATCTTTAGTTCAGTTTTTTGTATAGTAACGTTCTAGTCCGTCGATGGGGTCTTTAATGATGACTGGATTGGTAAAACCGTAATAGTCGGCGGTGTTTATCAGTATCTGGCTGAAATGCCAGGCAACCGAGCCCACAAAGCCAATTGGGAAATCCGAAAAATTGGGAATTTTGGTCACATTTCGCTCGAAAAACTCCATGAAATTTCGTTGAACAAATTCCTGGCAGTACGCCGAATCAGCATTTTCCGAAAGGAAAGGGGTAAACTGTGCCAGAAACTGATTGGGCTTTTCGCCTCGGTAGACGCGGTTCAGCGCTTCTTCGCGGGTGATGTTGAACCGCTCTGTGAATTTCTCACGTAAGGAAACCGGCATTACTTCTTTAAAATAGTCGCCCAAAAGCTTGCGGCCCATCACGGCGCCACTTCCTTCGTCGCCCAAAATAAAACCGAGTGGCGATACGCCGCCGGTAATCTTTTCGCCGTCGTAAAGGCAAACATTCGATCCGGTACCCAAAATACAAGCAATTCCGGCATTGTTACCAAACAAGGCACGGGCAGCGCCAACCACATCGCTGTGCGCTTCGATGGATGCATTCGGATAAATCCGGGCCAGGGCTTTCTTTACAATGCTGCCTTTTTCTTCGTTAACCACTCCGGCGCCATAAAAGTAAATTTCGTTGATTTCACTGCCTGTAGCGGGAAGTAAAGTCGATTTCACTTCTTCGTAAATTTCATCTTCGGTACGAAAAAATGGATTCAGTCCGAAGGTTTTCATGTCTTTGCTTTTTCCCGGAGTTTCTATTAGTTTCCAGGCTGTTTTGGTCGAACCGCTGTCGGCAATCAATTTCATGGAGGTTTCCTGATTTGGAAATTTGTTTGTTTTCGATTTTTAACGATGTAAAGATAAATAAATAGATTTGAAAATAAATGTATCATATAACATGTATGACCAATATTTGTGAAATCATTTTAAAAACTAATTTTGACACCGGATATTTGAATCAAACTGAATTTGCCTGATTTATACCGGAAAAGCGGGAATCTGCTTGGCCAAACCAATAAATTAACGTATTTTTTAGCATTCAAACATGCCGGCTAAAACCTGAAAAAATGAAGAGACCATGAAAGTGATATTACTTCTTTTTGTGATCAGTTTGTTTGCTTTAACGGCCTCAGCCCTCGATGTTGTGCGAGTAAACCAACTTGGATATTTGCCTCGCTCCGTTAAAGTTGCTGTTTTTTTATCCGACAACGATCAGGCTGTTTCAACGTTTCGCGTCATTGAAACCCTTTCCGGAAAAACCGTTTTCGAGGGCAAGCCCGAACCTGCCGATGCCGGTATTTGGGGACAAAAAACAGCGCTTCGCCTGAATTTTAGCACCTTTTCAGTTTCCGGAGGCTACTATATTCAGGCCGGAAATGCAACCTCGCCTTCGTTTCGGATTGATGCTGATGTTTATAAAGGAACAGCCGACTTTATCCTGAATTACATGCGTCAGCAGCGTTGTGGCTACAATCCATATCTGAACGATTCCTGTCATACACATGACGGAATTGTGGTCGATCATCCTACCAAAAGCGGCCAGCGGATTAATGTTATTGGTGGATGGCACGATGCTTCCGACTATCTGCAATATACAACGACTTCGGCCAATGCTATCTATCAGTTGTTGTTCGCTTACCAGCAAAATCCGTCGGTTTACGGTGACAATTACCTGGCCAACGGACGGCCCGGGAGCAATGGAATTCCCGATATCCTGGACGAGGCTCGCTGGGGACTTGAATGGCTGTTGCGGATGAATCCGGCCAAAAATGAAATGTACAACCAGATTGCCGACGACCGCGACCACGTTGGATTGCGCCTGCCAAATAAAGATAAGGCCGACTATGGACTGGGTCCATTGTTCCGCCCGGTTTATTTTGTCACCGGAAAATCTCAGGGGCTGGGCAAGCATAAAAACCGCACGACAGGCGTATCGTCAACGGCCGCAAAATTTGCGTCGTCGTTTGCCTTGGGCGCCACTATTTTCAATAAAATTGATCCCGATTTCGCCGGAAAGATGGGGCAGAAGTCGCTCGAAGCCTGGGATTTTGCCAAGTCAGACCTCGGAAACTGCCAGACTGCTTGCGTAGTTTCGCCTTATTTTTACGAGGAAGACAACTGGATCGACGATATGGAACTGGCGGCAGCAACTTTAATTCCGGTTGCAGGTCAAACCGATTTTCAGAAAGAAGCCAAATACTGGGGGGAATTGGAGCCAGTTTCCCCGTGGATGGAGTTGAACCGCGCCCGTCATTACCAGTTCTATCCGTTTGTAAATCTGGGACATGCTCTGTTGGCACAATCCAAAGATCCGGTTATCGCCAACCAATTTGCCGGTTTAATGAAACAAGGGCTGGAGCACCTTCGCAAATACTCCGGAAACGACCCGTTCCGGATTGGAGTGCCGTTCGTTTGGTGCTCGAATAATTTTGTGGCGGCTGCCATTACCCAAGCTAAATTGTACCGAAAAATTACCGGCGACACCACTTTCGAAGAAATGGAAACCGCGCTCACCGATTGGCTGTTTGGTTGTAATCCGTGGGGAACTTCAATGATTTGCGGACTTCCGGCAGGCGGCGATTATCCCGAAATTCCGCATTCGTCGCTCACTCACATTTTAAAGGAAACTACTACCGGAGGACTGGTTGACGGTCCGGTGTATGCACACATTTATAAAAGTTTGATCGGCATTACGTTGCACGATGCCGACGAATATGCCGATTTCCAAAACGGAAAAGCTGTATATCACGACGATATGGGTGATTATTCAACCAACGAGCCCACGATGGACGGAACAGCTAGCCTGAGCTATTTATTGTCGTCGCTCGAAGCTGAAGCCCAAAGTCAGGCCGTTTTGGATGACCAAGGAGCGGTGGTTCGAATGAATCAGGAAGAAAAGAAGGTTTACCTCATTTTCTCGGCTCACGAATATGCTGATGGCGGTGAGGTGATCACTTCAAGTTTGAAGAAAAACAAAGCCAAAGCGTCGTTCTTCTTCACCGGAGCATTTTATCAAAATTCGGCCAATCGGCAGATAATTAAACGATTGATTGCCGACGGGCATTACCTTGGAGCCCATTCTGACGCCCATTTGTTGTATGCCGACTGGACTAAACGCGACTCGACATTGGTTACCCGCCAGCAATTTTCCGACGATTTGAAAGCGAATTACCGAAAGATGGCTGAATTTGGCATTTCACCCGAAAAAGCGCCGGTATTTTTGCCGCCTTACGAGTGGTACAATGCCGAAAGTGTGGATTGGAGTCGTCAGATGGGATTGAAGGTGATCAATTTTACGCCAGGAATTCGCTCGAATGCCGATTATACAACGCCCGATATGAAAAATTACCGGTCGTCGGAAACGATCATGAACGACATTAAAACGTTTGAAAAGAGCAATCCGAACGGGTTAAACGGCTGTATTGTGCTGATTCATTTTGGATCAGCTCCGGAACGCACCGACAAGTTTTACAACCGGTTGGGCGAGTTGATCACTTTCCTGAAACGGAAAGGTTATACAACAGAACGGTTTTAATTCATCGATTAAAAAACTGATGAAATCTGAAAAAAAATATTGGTCATACCAATTTGCAAAAAGGGCAAAAAATGCGCTAAAAACCGGCGCATTGGTTTTGCTTTTGGCTGCCTGCCAACCTCCGGCATCCGTTCCGTATGACTTTTCAGGCATTGAAAAATTTTTGGCTTCCGGAGAATTTAAAAGAATGGCTTTTGTTGCCGATTCGCTGAAATCTTCCGGAGTTCTGCAAGAAGCCGACCTCCGAAAGCTGGATTCTTTGGTGGACCTGTCGCAACGAATCCGGGCAGATTTCAAGAGAAGCGAAGATGAGATTAAAAAACAATTGGCCAAATATTTTCCGGAGCTTGATTCGGCAAGACTGGCTGAATGGGAAGCGACTCAAAAACTTGAAAACCGGCTGATTGACGGCGAAAAGCGTTATTTCAAAAACTCGGTGGCTAATTTGTTCCGACTCGATACGATTGCCCGAATGCAAAAAGACAAAATCGATGGTATTCAGGTGGATTCGCTCGATATTTTCCGACTGAAAAATACGGCTGAAATCATTGCCGCAACAACAACTTCCGGCGCAGTAGTCCTGCCGGTGAAAATGAAGTTGAGTTATATGATCGACGTTGATGTCAATGCGGTGCCCGACGGGAAGTTGATTCGCTGCTGGATGCCATTCCCGCGTGAAGGACATGCCCGGCAAAGTAAAGTGCGGCTAATCAGCTCCGAACCGTCAAACGCCCACATTGCGCCCAATGCTGATTTTCAGCGGTCGGTTTATCTGGAGCAAAAGGCGGTGAAAGATCAGCCCACAATTTTCAGGATTGAACTAGAAATTGAGACGGCTGCGCAGTATTTTGATCTGAAACCGGAAGATGTGAAGCCCTATCAAACCGAAAGTTCGCTGTACCGTGAATTTACTTCGGAAAGGCCGCCGCACATCGTTTTTTCGCCGCAGATGAAGAATTTATCCAACCGGATTGTGGCAGGTGAAACCAGCCCGCTGAAAAAAGTTCAGAAAATATACAACTGGATCAACGATACTATTCCGTGGGCTTCGGCACTGGAATACAGCATTATGCCCAACATTCCGGAGTATGTGCTGAAATACGGACACGGCGATTGTGGCATGCAAACGCTGCTTTTTATGACATTGGTTCGGGCACAGGGCATTCCGGCCAAATGGCAAAGTGGCTGGATGCTGCATCCGGGCGAAGTGAATCTGCACGACTGGTGCGAAGTGTATTTCGAAGGCGTTGGCTGGGTGCCGGTCGATCAGTCGTTTGGCTTGCAGGAGAGTAGCGATGAAAAAGTCCGCACTTTTTACCGCTCCGGAATTGATGCTTATCGCCTGATTGTGAACGATGATTTCAGCCGGGAATTGACGCCGAAGAAAAAGTTCCCGCGCAGTGAGCCGATTGATTTTCAGCGTGGAGAACTGGAGTGGGAGGGAGGAAACCTCTATTTCAATCAATGGAACTGGGACATGAAAGTGGAATACAAATGAGTTTCAAGTTCCAAGTTTCAAGTTTCAAGTTAAGCAGCGAAGACAGACTTGGAATTTGGAATTTGGAACCTGAAATCAAACCTGAAACTTATATATGAGCGCAACTATTTTGTTTATCGTGTTGGTTATCTTTTTCGGAATGGTGTTTGGTATTTCGTACCTCACCTCGAAAAACGCCACCAGCGAAACATTTTTTACCGGTAACCGCAAATCGCCGTGGTATGTGGTGGCTTTTGCCATGATCGGAACCACCATTTCCGGAGTTACATTTATTTCGGTTCCAGGCGAAGTGGGTAATTCGGGATGGACGTACCTTCAGTTTTTGCTCGGTAACTTTGTGGGTTACTGGGCTGTTGCGCTGGTACTCATTCCGTTGTATTACCGCCTCAATTTGGTGTCGATCTATACCTATCTCGATCAGCGGCTTGGGTTTTATTCGTACAAAACGGGCTCGTTCTTTTTCCTGGTTTCGCGCACGATTGGCGCTGCATTCCGCATGTATTTGGTGGCTGGCGTGTTGCAGATCGCTTTTTTCGATGCGCTCGGAATTCCGTTTGTCGTCACCGTGGCCATCGCCATTTTTATGATTTGGGCTTATACGCACCGCGCCGGAATTAAAACCGTGATTTATACCGACACATTACAAACTACCTTTTTGGTTACTTCAGTGATTTTAACCACCATATTGATTTCCAGACAACTCGATATGAATTTTGGCGACATGGTGAAAGCCATCGACGAACATCCGTTCAGTAAAACATTCGACTGGGACTGGCGTTCGAAAACCAATTTTTTCAAGCAGTTTCTGGCCGGGCTGGGAATTGTAATTGTGATGAACGGGCTCGATCAGGATATGATGCAAAAAAGTCTGACCTGCAAGAATCAGCGAGATGCCCAGAAAAACCTGTTTTGGTTCAGTCTGGCTTTTATCGTGACCAACCTGTTGTTCCTTAGCCTGGGCGTGATGCTTTACATTTACGCGCAAATGAAGGGAATCCCGATGCCCGAAAAAACCGACGATTTCTTTCCGTTCCTGGCGCTCAATCATTTCGGAACCATTGCCGGAGTGCTGTTTTTGCTCGGGATTGTGTCGGCCACCTATTCCAGTTCCGATTCGGCATTGACTGCCCTCACCACTTCGTTTTGCATCGATTTCCTGAAAGTCGATCCACAGAGTCCGGCCAGCAAATCGGCACGAATGAAAACGCACATTGGGTTTTCTGTGCTCATGTTCCTGGTGATCGTTATTTTCCGGCTCATTAACGACGAAAGTGTGGTTACGGCGGTTTTCAAAGTGGCTGGTTACACGTATGGTCCGTTGCTGGGGCTTTTTGCTTTCGGAATCCTCACCAAACGTCAGGTGAAAGACCGCTGGGTTCCGGTTTTGGGCGTTCTGTCGCCGGTGATTACCTACATCATCAATATTAACTCCGAAGCATGGTTCGGTGGCTACAAATTCGGGTTCGAATTGCTGCTGCTCAACGGATTAATCATGTTTGCCGGCTTGCTATTATTAACGAAAAAAACCAAATAATGACCAAAGTTGCTCAACGCTATCTGGCTCTCGATGTTTTGCGCGGAATGACTGTCGCGCTGATGATTCTCGTCAATAACCCGGGAAGTTGGGGCCATATTTATGCGCCGCTCAAACACGCGGCCTGGCACGGATGCACGCCAACCGACCTTGTTTTCCCGTTTTTCCTTTTTGTGGTGGGCGTTTCCATGTTCTTCTCGTTTTCGAAGTACAACAACTCCTTAAATACCGAATCACTCCTGAAAATCGGCAAACGAACCTTGCTCATTTTTGCCATCGGTTTGTTCCTGAATTCGTTTCCGCAGTGGGCAACCGATTATTCGAAACTGCGCATTCTCGGCGTTTTACAGCGAATTGCGCTGGCCTACGGAATTGGTGCCGTGATTGTTTTGGCTTCGCCCCGGAAATATCTGCCGTATATCGGTGGCGCCATTCTTTTGTTGTACTGGGGATTGATGTACGCTTTGGGCGGCAGCGATCCGTATTCGCTCGAAGGAAACTTCACCACTGTGGTTGATAAAGCCATTTTGGGCGAGTCTCATTTGTACAAAGGCTTCGGAATACCATTCGATCCTGAAGGACTGTTCAGTACCATTCCGGCCATTGTGACGGTAATTATTGGATATCTCGTTGGCGCCCTGGTGAAGGAAGCCGAAAAGACATCCGTCCCGAAAAAGCTGATTTTGGTCGGCGCGATTTTCGTTGTTGCCGGGCTGATTTGGGGATTGGCTTTCCCGATCAACAAGCCGATTTGGACGAGTTCGTACGTGCTTTATACTGCCGGATGGGCCAGTCTTGTTTTGGCCTTTCTGGTGTGGAGCATCGACCTGAAAGGTTTTACAAAATGGACTTCCTTTTTTGTCGTGTTCGGAATGAATCCGTTGTTCATTTTTGCCCTCTCCGGATTGTGGGCCAAAATACTGGGCCGGTTGATCAAAATTCAGATGTCCGACGGCAATCCGATCAGTGGTTCTGCATGGCTGTACAAACAGGTTTTTGTGCCGCTGGCTGGTGAACTGAACGGCTCGCTGCTTTATGCCATTGCGCATGTGGTGGTTTTCTGGATGATTGGCTATGTGTTGTATAAAAAGAAGATTTTTATAAAAGTGTAGAATCTTATTCATTCAAAGTGGTTTTGAAAAACCTTATTTTTAAGAAAAAACCTTAGTAGAAAGGAAATGTGCCCTAAAACCAAACCTTATTACCTTATTATGAAAGTTGAATACACCAACCAAATCACAAAGTTCTCAAGATCTGATAAAAGACTATCAACTCTAAATGAGGTAATAAGGTTGTTGTCAGAGAGCGTAGGATTTGTACTAAGGTAACCTTGTAAAATAAGGTTTAAGGAATTAGCAACCAGTGATATTCAGAAAACAAAAACAATTATAAAATTGAAAGCAAATCAAATAAATAGAAATCCATGGAGGTTTTGGAACCCGATAAAATCTAAAATGCTCATTCTGATTATTCTGGCAGGAATGGCATCAGAACCTGGTTTTACCCAATCCAAACGCCTTCAGAAAAAGGCTGACCGGGCTTCCCTTGAATTTGCAGAAAAGGCATCGAAAGGCGCTGCCTACAAATTCAGGATGGATACCGCTGTTGTCGATGCTGGGACAAAAACGATCAACCTGAAAATGAAGGAAGCCTTTTCCTACATCCCGTTCAGGCCCGAAAATACCACCGAATATTACAATTGGTACAAGGATTTGCTGGGCCGGAAATTCCGCAATTACGCGGTTTCCATTGAAAGCACAGGCAAGGAAATTTCGGAGCTGATCCCGAATTTTTACAGGGGAGAAGCTTTCCCGGTTGATGCCAGCCGATTGAGTCGCCCGGCCAAACAGGTTGTGCCGTTGGTCAGGAATGTTTCTGAAAATCAATCGACATCGAAAGGGCTGAATAACCGAAATATTGCCTTGTGGCACAGTCATGGCTGGTACTACGAAAATACGCTCGACCGTTGGGAATGGCAGCGTGCACGGGTTTTTCTCACGGTCGAAGATTTATGGACGATGAGTTTCGTAGTTCCGTACATCACGCCGATGCTCGAAAATGCAGGTGCCAACGTGTTTCTGCCCCGCGAGCGCGATATTCAGCGAAATGAAGTGATTGTGGATGCCGATGGTTCGTCGAAAGGTTCGGTTTACCAGGAAGTTGGAGATGCTCTTCAGTTGGGAAAAGAAAAAGGCTTTGGCCTGAAAGTACCATTTCTGATTGAAGGCGAAAATCTGTTCCGGATGGGCGAAACCAGGCTGATGAAAGCTTCTGAAAAAGTTACATCAAAAGCGGTTTATATTCCTGAAATTCAGGAGACAGGCGAGTTTGCGGTGTTTGTTTCATACATCCGCGACGAGCAAAACGTAACCGATGCGCGTTACACCGTTTTTCATTCCGGAGGAAAAACAGAGTTTTTGGTGAATCAAACGATTGGCGGTGGCACGTGGATTTACCTCGGCACTTTCCGGTTCGAAAAAGGCTTGAATCCGGAGATCGGACGCGTTGAGCTTTCGAATCGTTCCGAAGAAAGCGGGAAACAGGTGTCGGTGGATGCTGTTCGCTTTGGCGGGGGAATGGGCAATGTGGTTCGCGGAAAACTTCAGGAGATGGAACGCCTGCAAAAACTTCGTTCTGAAAAAGGTTTTGCCATCGATTCGGCGGAATGGCTACCCTTTGCCAGCAAGCGCCCGCGTTATCAGGAAGCTGCGCGGTACTATCTGCAATACATCGGGATGCCCGATTCGTTGGTTTATGTGCTGAACAAGGAAAAGATCGACTACTCGAACCGGGGCGAAAACGCGGCGCTGTATGCGAAACGCGAAGCCGGAAAAAATGATTATAAAGACGATTATCAAAGCCGCGGCGAATGGGTAAATTATTTGCTGGGTGCGCCTAACGGGCCGTCGGCCAATCCGAATGTTCGAGGAATGGGTATCCCGGTGGACATGGCGCTCGCTTTTCATACCGACGCCGGAACGACACCCGACAGCGCCATTATTGGCAGTCTGATTATTTATGATACTACCTACGGAAAACCGGAGTTCCCGAACGGACAGTCGCGCTGGGCCAGCCGCGATTTGAGCGACATTGTGCAAACCCAGATTGTTGACGATTTGCAGAAACTCTATGAGCCGGAATGGACACGCCGAGCCATGTGGAACAAGCAATACGCGGAGGCCGTTCGCCCGAAAGTGCCGACAGTTCTTTCTGAATTGCTGTCGCATCAGAATTTTGCCGACATGTACCAGGCCAATGACCCACGTTTCAAATTTGATGTGAGCAGGGCATTTTACAAGGGAATCCTGAAGTTTTTAGCCTTCCAGAATGAAGAGAAATACGTGGTTCAGCCGCTGCCTGTGTCGCATTTCAGGATGAACATGGAAGGAAATGCTGTTCGGTTGAGCTGGCATCCGGTGAACGATCCGCTGGAGCCGACTGCCACACCGAAAACCTATCGCATTTATACCCGCATCGAAAACGGCGGTTTCGATAATGGCCGCGCCGTTTCAGATACCACCGACCTGATTTCAGGATTGAAACCGGGAGTAATTTACAGCTTCAAAATTACGGCCGTTAACGAGGGTGGCGAAAGTTTCCCATCAGAGATTCTGGCTTGCAGCGTACCGACCGATGGTCAAAAACCCGTGCTGATTGTGAACGGATTCGACCGGATCAGCGGTCCGGAGGCGTTCGACACTGGGAAATATGCCGGATTCTTCACGGCAGGCGACGAAGGCGTGGCCTACCAAAAGGAGCTGTGTTTCATTGGCGATCAGTATGATTTTGACCGGAAGACGCCCTGGAAAGACGACGATAACTCGGGCTTCGGGTCGAGTCATGCCGATCAGGAAATTAAAGTTTTCCCCGGAAATTCGTTTGATTACCCGTTTGTACACGGAGACGCTATCCGGAATAACGGTTTTGGGTTTATTTCGATGAGCGATGAGGCTTTTGAACAGCAAAATTTCGATATAAATGCCTTTGCCGCGCTCGATCTGATTTTTGGTGAAGAGAAAACGGTGGAACGTTTCTACGGATTCAAAAAGCGGGATTTCACCATTTTTACCCCAAAAATGCGAAATGCCATCGCCGAATTTACCAAAGGCGATCAGCCCAAACTATTTATTTCGGGAGCCTATATAGGTACCGACCTGGAGCTTTGCAAGGATTCACTGGCTGGAAAGTTTGCTGCCGAACTGCTGCATTTTACCCCAATGACCAATCATGCCAGCAAAAGTGGTGGGATTTATCCGGTGAACGGAGTTCGGAAAGATTTTCCATCGAAAATCAGCTTTGTACAACAATATCATCCGGAAATTTATAAGGTCGAAT
>CAYRBM010000151.1:0-13335 GCA_964422425.1 uncultured Odoribacter sp. | reverse complement strand
TATCGGTATCGGGACTCAGTTGTACCATTCCGAAGGGAACACAGGCGCCCGGAAATACGTGTCCCATTTCTTTGGTACCGATCAGCGGATCGACGTAGCGGGTAAGGTCTTCTGCCGGTTGTTGCGCAAATATCGGCCAGGTTGCCATAAAGAAACACGTCTGAAGGGCAAGCTTATGAAAATTTAAAAATCGCATACATAAAATATTTAAGTTTTTCCGTTTTAATCCTGATACAATCTGCATTAAATCTGCCACGCGTGGTGGAACTCAATTACAAAGCAAATCATAAATTCCGTCTATTTCCATTCAGGTATTAATTTTATGAACGACATCAGTTGGGTTTTGTCATTCTGACCTCTCAAAATTCAATATTATTTATTCAGGAATCTGGTGTTTTATAAAATGATCCTGTATTTTTTCAGTTTTTAGCCTGAAGTTTTTTGCCAGTAGCGTTTTTACAATTCATTATTGAAACGTTTTTCGATGTTTCGGTAGTGCTTATTTCAGTATCCGAAGTTTCGAAGAAAATGTTGCTCAGTTTTACGCCATCGCAACCAGCCAGCAGCAGCCCTTTTGTCCCTTTTACCGAAGTGCTTTTTACGGTCACCCCGTTGATGATTATATTTTTGCAGCCGGTGTACGACTGAACATTTCCGCAGGCATTCGTCAGGTTAAACTCGTCGATGACGATGTTGCTGCAATTGTTCATTGCAATTAGCGCCGGACTGGCCTGTGCTGCGGTTTCGCGGAGATAGCCTTTCTGAATCTGGGTATTGATTTGTTCCAGCACAGCGGTTCCCTGTCCTTCAATAACCCCTTTCCCAACGATGCCAATGTTTTGCTGACCATCAGCAACAATCAGCGCTTTGGTGCCGTTTACTCCAAAATAATCGTACACCGATGGAGTTGCAACCCAAACAGCTCCTTCTTTGAGTTCGATGGTTACGTTCGATTTTAACTGGATGGTGCCGGTGAGGTAGCGACCCACGTAAAAAACGAGTTTCCCGCCGCCGTTCTCGCTGATAAAATCGACAGCTTTTTGAATGGATTTGGTGTTTAGCGTAACTCCTTCGGATTTTACGCCAAATAACGAAGCTTTGTAATCTTTTGCTGAAAGGTTAACTGTACAAACCGTCAACAGGATAATGGTAACTATTTTTATTTTGCTCATAATATTTATTTTAAGTTTGGAGTTCGGAGTGCCTAAAGTTTGGAGTTAACTCTAGGCACTCCGAACTTTAGCTCACTCCGAACTTGTTATTGAATAACTACATTGCTCGATTTTTGCTGGAAAATTTGTTGTTTTCCTTTACTTTCCGGCTCGTTGAATAGCATTCCTTTGAATGACGCGCCTTTCACATCGTCGATTACGATACTTGGGCGATAATCTTTCTTTAGTGCGGTGAAAGTGACATTTTCAAAGGAAATACCTTCGGCATGGCGGACATAAATTCCCCAGGCCGGAAGTTCTTTAAACTGCGAAAACTCGGGGTAAGCCGTGCGCATTTCAGGAATGCTGTCGAGTTCGGCTGGAGTCAGGCCGCGTTTGGCGTACAACGGGTTTCCGGCGCCGGGGTAAACGATCTCGATGTTTTTCAGTTTTACGTTCTGTATTTTGTATTCCGGCAACCCTACAATGCTGGCCGGTGAGATGTTACGCGGCAAATCTTCCACCGGGCCTTCGTAATTGTATCCGGCATCAGGTTTTCCGAAAGGAACTTCAGCATAAACATTGGAGATGGTAATGCCTTTCATGTACGGTTTTTTGCCTTTGCTCCAGCGGTCGCCAATACGGAGGAAAATCACATTTCCGGTGTTGATCGAACGAACGCCGTCAACCACAATGTTTTCAATTTCGCCACCATCAACAGCTGCAAATGTGATGGCCGAGCGGAACGTATCGAAAATGGTCAGGTTGGTTACCTTGAAATTGCGAAAACCTCCGCGCGAAACAGTACCGAATTTCAGCCCGTTGGCGCTCGAACGGCCTACGCAATTGTCAACTACTACGTTTTGGCAAATATGGTCGGCCGAGTGCGATTTGAAACAAAGGACATCGTCGGCCGCGTCGAAATACGAATTTTTGATCACCACCCCGTCGCAGTCCACTACGTCAATGCCGTCGTTGTTCCAGTACGATTTGCTGTCCACGTAAATGTTATCGACATACAAATTTTTACACTGATCGTAGGTTTGGTTCCAACTGGCCGGGTCGCGCAGCGTGATGTCGGTAATGGTTACATTGGTGCATTCGCGGAAATAAACATTCTGCGGACGGTTGGTTTCGTTGGGACGATCGAGTTTAAGCGGATCGGTATAAATGCCACGGTGAATGTAGTTGACCATGTTGTTGGCAGTGATAAAGCCGCGCCCATTGATGGTTCCTTTTCCGGTAATGCCAATGTTTTCCTGGTTTACAGCGAAAATCATCGACATCCAGCCAATTTTTTTATCCTTGATATAGTCGAACGGATTGGTTGAGCCCAAAATGGTTGCTCCATGGTTAAGCTGGAGTGTAACATTCGATTTGAGGTAGATGCTTCCGGTGACATAATTTCCGGCTTCAAAAACGAGCCTGCCGCCACCATTTTCGTTGATATAATCGATTGCTTTCTGGATGGTGCAGGTGTTGACGGTAATCCCGTCGGCTTTTGCACCAAAATCTGAAACTTTATAATCTTTTGCCGACAGTTGCACGCTGAACAGCAGCCCCAGCATCAGTAAATATATATTTGCCTTACCCATTGTATTTGTTTTTAAATGATGTAATTAACTGATTGACTATTTCTTCTGGATAACTCCGGAAGATTTGTAAACATGAAGCTGTTTTTTGCTTCCTCCGGGTTCGTTGTATTTCATTCCGGAGAAAGTGGCGCCTTTTACGTCGTCCAGCACAATGGCCGGACGGTATTCCTTGCCTTCGGCTGTTAAGGTTACATTTTCAAATTTAACATTCTTCGCGTGGCGCACATAAAATCCCCAGGCCGGAAGTTCTTTAAACTGCGAAAATTCAGGATAGGCTGCTGTCATCTCCGGAATGCTGTCCAAATCGGCTGGTTTGGTGCCGCGATAAGCATAGTTTGGGTTGCTGTTTCCGGGGTAAACCAACTGGATGTTGCGCAAAGTTACATTGGTAATATCCTGTCCGGGAATCCCCACGATGCTGGCCGGGGAAATGTTGCGGGGCAGGTCTTCAATCGGGCCTTCGTATTCGTAGCCAGTGTCTGGTTTGGCGTTCGGAATTTCGCAATACATGTTCTGGATGGTGATGTTGCTCATCGAACCGGTCCGGCCTTTGTTCCAGCGGGCGCCAATACGCAGGTAAATGGCATTGCCTGTGTTGTAGGCGTACAGGCTGTCAACCAGAATATTGTCAATCACACCGCCATCCGGAGTAGCAATGGTAATGGCCGAACGGAACGTGTCATATACTTTGTTGTTGATGATCCTGAAGTTTTTGTAACCGCCCGAAGTTACGGTTCCGAACTTGATGCCGTTGGCGCTCGAACGGGCGACGCAGTTGCGCACTTCCACATTCTCGCACATTTTGGTGGCATCGTGCGATTTGAAGCAGATGGCATCGTCGGTTGCATCGATAAACGAATTGGTAATTTTTACGTCTTTACAATCCACAACATCCAATCCGTCGTTGTTCCAGAATGCTTTGCTGTCAACGGTGATTTTGTCGATTTTCAGGTTCTGGCACTGGTCGTACACCTGAACCCAGTCAGCCGAATTCCGGATTACTATTTCAGTAATATCCACGTTTTTGCATTCGCGAAAATAAATAGCCCGTGGGCGACGCGTGGAGGGCCTGTCGTTTTTCAGGTCATCCGGAATAATTCCTTTGTGAACCTGATCAATCAGGTTATAAGCCACTTCGCGGCCTTGTCCGTCAATCACTCCTTTGCCGGTAATGGCAATGTTTTCGGCCTGATAGGCAAACACCAGCGAACTGTAGTTGGTGTTGATGTTGTAGTCGTAAATGTTGGTTGAACCAACCAGGATGGCGCCTTCTTCCAAACGGATTTTTACATTCGATTTGAGCTGAATGGTGCCGGTGAGGTAACGGCCCACATAAAATACGAGCGTTCCGCCACCTTTTTCGTGAATGTAATCGATGGCTTTCTGAATGGCTGTTGTATTTAAGGTCGTTCCGTTCGATTTGATGCCGAACATCGAGGCTTTGTAATCTTCCGCCGAAACCCGGAGGACGCAAAGCAAAGTCAGGGATAAAACGATGATTTTTAACTTGTTCATAGTGTTGGTTTATAAATGAATAATCAATATAGGGTTACCGGACCAGCCAAACCCATCGATTGGATGGGCTGATCTTTTGTTTTTAACACCGTAAATTTCTGCGCCGTTTTGTTATCTGTCAACGTTTTCATGTAGTTTCCCATAGTGGTTGTTACGCGGATTTCCAACTCATTCGATCCTTTCTGCAGGAAGGGTGCGATGTTGTGAATCCGTTTGCCGTACCATTTTACGCTGCACGATTTGCCGTTAACCAAAACTTCCGACACGCCATAAACCTGACCTAAGTTCAGGAAGGACTTTTTCAAATCCGTAGAATCGATGGTCTTCCGGTAAATGGCAGTCCCTGTAAAATTCACAAATTCGGTGTCTTTGAGGTCTTTCAGCTCGTCCATCTGCATGGTTTTTACCCAGTTCTCGCGGCTGTGGCGCAATTCAACGTTCCAGTTGCCTGTCAGTACCTGTAGGTTTTCGGCGGCTTCGGGGGCAGGTGTCCATTTTAATCCGTTCTTTTCTTTACTGAAAATAATCAGCCGTGTTTCTGCCGGTCCAAGTTTCAGTTCGAAACTGTTGTTGACCAACTCTATGCGGTAGCGTTCGCCGCTTTCGGCATCCCAGATCCAGGGGTAACGTCCTTTTGTAATTTCTTTGGAAAAGGTAATTTTTGTTTGATGCGTGTTGAATTTGTGCGCGTTTCCGAAGAAGAAAATTTCGCTTCGGTCGTCGCTCTGGTAACGGTTTTGCATCAGGTAACGATCCGGCTTTGCGATTTCGAGGTAATGCGGGATTTGGTATTTGATCCTCGCATCTTTGTACCATTCGAGGAAACGGTTATCCGTCGGTTTTTTGATCAGGATAAAACGATCGGGAAAAGCCTTAAGCTTTTCAACCCACTCCTGAACCTGTTTGTCTTTTTCCTGATAGTTGGTCAGTCCCAGCGACTTCTCCGGATATTTTTCGATGCAGAAAATTCGTCCGCCTGACGAAACAAAGTCGTACAATTTGGCGATTGTTTCGGGATTTATGCTGGTGACTTCAGCCAGGAAAAGTGTTCCGTATTTTTTAGGTCCGTAGCACAACTTTCCGTTCCGAACAGTCGAACCGTTAATGATAATCTCAGTGGTATAATCGGCAGCACCGCCTGTTTTACTGATCGATTCCCAGATGATGGAAGTGTATGGCACGTTGAGTTTTTCGGGGAACGGGTCGGTTTGTACACCCATTTCGCCCCACATGTCGTAGTTGGCCGGAAGAATGGCTATATCGGTGTACATATCGGCATGCTGAAACACCGACGAAAGCCGGGCTTTGTAGTTGTTCAGGTATTTGAAATGGGGCCACCAGTTGTTGTTCTCGTTGTAGTACGAACCGTACTGGACCCATCCGGGAAACGGCGCATCGGGTGGCGAATAATTAAATCCATGCCATACGGTGTGCGTAATTCCCGACATGATACTTTGATCGGAACCAATTTTGAGTAGCTCCAGCGTAGCATTAAATACGATGTAGGTGTTGGTCATTTCTTCGCAGCTTACAACCCGTTTTCCCGAAAGGTGGGCGGCAGAAGAAACATATTTGTCAATCATGGTGTAGCCACGCCCGCGACGGTAATCTTCGTCCGACATTTCTTCGCCCAACTTGTGCTTCAGCCAGTTGGTTGTCCATGATTCTCCTTCAGGAATATCATACCCAAGACTGGTTTCGAGCGGGAAAAATCCACGGCCATAAGCCTGTGCCCGCGATTTTACGTTCTGGTCTTTGCACCATTGCAGGTAAGTTTCAGTAAAGCGTTCGCGCAATAATTCGGCTTTGGTTAACTCAAAATCAAAACGTACCCGTTTAATTTCTTCAGCAAATTCAGGAGCTTTCTCTGCTCCATACTTATCGTCAATTACTCCGCCTAAACGTCCGACTTTGAACATGGTAAACGGCAGGAAGGGCATCATATCGTAGCCCCGGCGTTTCTTGAACTCTTCAGCCAAATCGCCGGTCCAGTTGCAGCCTTCCAACTCCATGGAGTCGGTGAAGAAAGCCCGAAGGTGATTCGACAGCGGCCCGGTTTTCTTCTGGATGGTGTCCGACATGTGATCGAGGTATTTCCGCACAGCGGCTTTATCCATGTGGTTGAGGATATGCCCGGCTGCGCCCGGCGCACCATTGATGACGTTGGCGAACGAATTGACTTTCACCAAAGCATACAGCACATAGTTTCCGGCGGGAACATCCACGCGGATGATTTCATCTTTTCGTTTATCAGATAGTTCAATCACCTGATCGAGTCCGCTCATGGGGTTGGGAACCATTTTGAGCGAAAGGATTTCGAAGGTGCGGCTCGGATTCGGATCGGTAACCCCCGGATCGACCGACTTGAAAATGTTGAACTGCGAAGATTCATAAACCATGGGGCCTTCCAGTTTTTCAGCGTTGACAATGACAACCTGGGCGCGTTCTTCTCCCTCGAGCGATTCGGAGCCAAACGGCCAGCCTGAACCTACAATCAGGTCGCAGGTCATGTCCAGTTTTTTGGCTTCAGCAAAAGTTACCTGCAACATGTCGATCCATTCGTCGCTCAGCCATTGCAGCGATTTTTTGCCCAGGTCGTCGCCCGTTGAAGGGAATGAAATAGGGTTAATCTCCACGCCGCCAATACCGGCATCTTTCAGCAGATGTAACTCCCTGACAAGTTCTTTGGCTTCCACTTTGTCGCCATTCCACCACCAGCGCACAAACGGGCGGTATTTTGATTCCGGATTTTTAAATAGTTTATAGAGGTCGGTATCTAAACGGATGTTTTTGGCATTGCTCGTGTTAATTCCCAGAGCCGGGACTGCGCTGGCGGCAAAACATCCTGCTGAAAAAATTGCACTTCGAACTAAGAAATCTCTTCGTTTCATGTTATTTGTTTGTTGGTTTTGTCCGGCCTTTACCGGTGTTGGTCAAATGAATAGTTTATTTTTTAGAAATATCCGTGCGTTTTCGGATCGCCATATTTCAACGCTATTTCAAGGCGTTTAACTTTAAATGTTGTTATCCCTTTCGCTTTAAAGGTAACGGTGTTGTATCCCTGTTTCGTACAGGCCGCCGGAACCACAAAAGCGTATTCGCGTTCCTGCCCGGCCAATCCTCGTGCCCGGTCGTACAGCGAAACGTATTCGGGTTTTTCAGCGGATATTTTGTTGCCGTTCACCAGCACTTCAAATTCAGGAGATTTATTGAGCCGGAAAAATAAAATGACTTCCTGCGGAACGGTTTTCTTTGGATTGTCACCAATATAAATATCGGCCTTACCTGTTTTATTTTCAGTTACTTCTAAAGGTAGTGGCGAGACGGGTTTAATTCCGTATTGGCCTGAACTGTCGCACAGGCAATAAATTTTGTTGCGGTTTTGCAGGGTTTCCAGTTTGCCCAATTCCTGCAGGAGTTGTGGTGCCATCACCCGGCAAACCTGATCACCTTTTTCGAGATGCAGTTGCCCGTTGTATGTCGAATTGTATTCGCTGTAATATTGATTGAACAGGTAAATTCCGTCGGCGCCCTGTGCCAGAATGTGTGAGGCCATTCCACGGAACATGCCATGCGAAAACGTTTCGCGCGGACGGTAACCACCATCGTCGATTGAGGCATAAATGGGAATGTTAACCTTGCCCAGGTCTTTCCGGAATTTGGCTACAGGAAGGGAAGGGTCGCCCAACCAGTGAACGCCGATGCTTAAAAAATCAATTAGCCCCAGGCGAATCCATTCCTGAACGTCCAGGCCTTTGTTGAGGCAGTCTTCCACCGTAATGGGAACCCGTGCTGAAAGGATAATCTTCTTTCCGCGCCTTGCAGAAACCGAATCCACTTTGGCACGAATATCTTTTACCAGTTGGGTCATTAGCGGCGCATTTTTACGTCCTTCGCCCAATTTGAAATAGACAATGAAACGCATAAAATCGAGGTCGAAACCATCAATCATGTCGTATTTTTCGAGTTGCTCCGTAATGACAGCCAGTTTACGGTCGCGCACTTCCTGGTGTGCAAAATCGAGCGCACGCGAAGCATTCCAGCCCGGTGTTGCATCGTTGAGCCAGAATTCGGGATGCTGATACCAGAAATCGGTATAAACAATTGGGCAGTGGGTGGTGGTATCGTTAAAATGGAGGTCGTTCATGCGGTAGGTAATAAAAGCCTCCATGCCATTCTTTTTTGCACGGTTCAGCGAAGCGGCAATTAAATCGGTTCCTTCTTTTTCAAGGTTCAAAAAGTTCTGGTAATATTTTCTGAAATTCCGGTAAGCCGCGGTATCCTTTCCACAAGTCAGGGTTCCGTTCAAATCGTCGCAGAACAAACGTCCGTATTTCGAGCGGTAGTAGAAAAAGTCGCTGCCACTGCACATCATGTAAGTAGTTACCTGCGAGTTGGCCGTCATATCGACATACGCATTAAGGTCGGCTACCGTCAGCGGCCGTTTATGAAACCACAGGTTTCCGAGCGCATCGGTTCCGTCGTTGTTATGAATCAGGCGGTATTTTGAACAATCAGGCGGATTTTGCGAATAAACGAATCCGCAGAGCAGTAATAAAGCTCCTGCCAAAAGCATAGAACGCCCAGATGGGATTATTTTCATTAATTCCATTCATTTAGAGATTGGAAAGGCAGAAAGATTATTGAGTAATCATAGTGATTAATCGAGCATAAAAAGGGGCGGGCACAATGCTCCGCCCTTTTTTATAAATTTAAAACGAATTAATCATTCCAAAGCCCATTGGTCGAAGTTTCCTGAATCGGAATTTCATAGGTCATGTGATCAACCGAGTATGTCTTACCTGAAGACCAGTGATTTGCAGAACCATTGCGATCAGTGGGTATATTCCAACGTTTATTGTTATACCATTCAGTACCATTTTCACCCCACATTTCGATACGCCATTGCAATTTAACCATATCCAAAGCAGTTAATCCTTTCATTGAAGGATAGGTATCACAAGTTAAAGCTGTTGCTCCTGTTTTCGTTCGGGCTGCCAAAAGTGAATTCAATGTTGTCTTTGCAGCAGCATCTTGACCAGAGGAGGCCTGGGCTTCAGCTAACATCAGCAGTACTTCAGAAGAACGATAAGTTGAATAATCACAATTAATTTGATTGTTACGTTTTGTCTGTTGTAAGGAAATGGTAGCACCCCATTTTAAATTTGTATATTTAGGAATAATCTTGCTTTTCTTATCAGTTGGATATACATAGGTTACAGGATCAGTTAAGAAAATTCCTTTACGGAAATCGTTATCTGCAATTTTATCGTACAATCTGTTGTCAATACGCATGTAATAAGTACCTAATCCACCATTACCTTCAGCAAAGCAGTTAAAATCGCCATATTGGTATGTTTCAGCTCCGTTACCATCAACCCAGCCTAATATACTTTCAGGATTCTTTTGCAGGCATGAGAATGCATTATTATCAGCTTTCACGTCATCAGTGCCAGCAGCTAAAGCTGCAGCACGATTGTTCTGGATGCCATAAGCCGTTTCAGCAATATATGATGGGTAATGTGCCAGGATTTCCTGACACGAAGAAATACAGGTTGCATAATCACCCGTCCATAACGAAGCGCGGGCCAATAAGAACTGCGCGACAGCGCGATCTATATCGTTTTTTGTTGCAACAGTATAACCATCTGTTTTTTCTCCTTTGCCCGATTCTCCAAATAATTGAACGGCTTCTTTTAGATCGTTTTTTATGAAGTTGTAAGTTTCAGTTGCTGAAGATGGAGCAACTGGGGTATTTACACCATATTCAGTATAAATGGGCATACCTTTTCCATCTTTTCCTCCTTGAAGGTATGCTTTCTGATACCGTTCCATTAACAACATATATCCAAAAGCACGAACCGTTAAACAGCGGGCGCGATAGTCTTTCAAAGATTGACTGCCACTTTGTGCAACTATTTCTTTGCCGAGATATGCCAATACTTTGTTTGCATTTGTATGTGGTGTAGCTGCCAGTAGCCACCAGGTGTAATTTGTACCCCGATCTGTTGCCAGCCATGGCTGGAATGTAGGATCGATGTTATAAAATATTTGATAAGTACCACCTGAACCAAGTACTGACTCTCCAAGAACGATATCGTTAGCTCGTAAATTTCCAAATAAATTTTGGAGGGTTAGTGGATTAGTCGCATTATTACTAAATCCTGAAAATGTCCCGTTTATTCTAAAATTTCCATCCAGATTGGCAACCAATCCGCTCATAATAAGCTGTATCTGGCTTTCATTGCCGGATTTCAGAATTTCCTGAATTTGTTCATCAGTTATACTATTTGGTGGGGCTACGTCCAGATTATCGTCACACGACGAAAAAACAAGACTGGCAACAATACATATACCCGTTAGATATTTTTTCATTGTATTCATTTTTAAATAGTCAAAAAAATTAAAAGTCTAGATTAACACCAAAAGAAATTGTTCGCATAGTTGGATAAACATAAGCACCAACTTCCATTCCTCCCGTCAAAGACATACTCGGATCAATACCTTTTGCCGCAGAGAACATTAGCAAGTTGTCGCCTGAAGCATAAACACGAAGTTTGCTGATCTTTAACTGAGACAACATCTGTTTTGGGAATGTATAACCGATTGTCACATTCTTTACCCTTAGATAAGAAGCAGAGAACAAGGCCATATCAGTATATTTCCATCCACCGAAAGTAGCGCCATCATAATAATCGGCCCCATACCACTGCATTGGATACTTAGCATTTTTATTTTCTGGAGTCCATGTATTGTTAATCAAATCTTTAGATGGCGCACCCAAGTTATACTGCAAATAATAACTGCTTCGATATAACCCATTACCATATTCAACACTAAAATATTTTCCACCTAATTGGTAAGCCATAATGGAAGAAAGATCAAAGTCTTTATAGCGTACTGTTGTTGTTAAACCGCCAATCCATTTTGGAATAGCGTCGCCTACTTCATATTTAGATGCAACGTTGTAATCTTTTACCTTTACGTTATCACCTTTTTGGGCAGTTCCATAAGTACCGGCAGAAGCCTCAGCCGCTGTAACCTGGTGGTAATAAAGAGGCAGACCTGTTTCCTGATCTACGCCGGCATATTTGTATATCCACAAGTTGTACCAGTCACGGCCTTCTCCTCGTAAATAATACTGACCACTGGCCGCCGACCCAGAACCACTGGCAGACCAACCTTCTCCATTCGCTTCATAGGTATATTCAGGAAGTCCGGGCGTTGTTTTAGGGATAGATCCTTCTGGTACGTCCATTAAGACAGCTTTATAATGAGTACCGTTCAGCGAGACATTCCAGGTAAGATCTTTTGTACGGATAATATCACCCCCTAATTCTATTTCAAACCCTCTGTTACGAATAGAGGCACTGTTTTGCTGCAAAGTTTCTTGTCCAACTGCCATGTAGTTAACTGGCTGATTGTAAAATGTATTGTCTGTTAGTCGGTTATAAAAGTCGAATGTTCCAGACAAACGATTATTCAGTAAAGAAAAATCAAAACCAGTATCAAAAGTCTTGGTATTTTCCCAGGTTAGCGCATCATTCACAAAACCTCCCACACTCATGGTGTATTCACCATTCGGAGTTCCGGTACCTGCAGCCGTTGTTGTATATTTAGTGCCATAACCCCATGTACGATATCCACTATAGTTACCAATGGCATTAGCATTACCAATTATACCATAGCTGGCACGTATTTTAAGGTTATCTAGCCAATGTTTGGTACTAGCCATAAAATCTTCGGAAGTGATTCGCCATCCGCCACCTACTGAATAGAATGTTCCCCAGCGGTCTTTTTTAAATTTCGATGATCCGTCGCGGCGAACAGAAGAAGAGAAATAATACTTTTCATTGAAGATATAATTTGCACGCCCTAAAAAACTTTCCATACGAACAAGGTCATGTCCATATCCCGGACCACCCATACTGCTGTGAGCAGTTACATATCTTCCAACAAAATTCGAACTAGCCAAAAATCCGGGAATTAATTCGTAAGCCGATCCCCAATTAATTGTTTCTCGCTCCCAATTGTTATATTCATGAGTCACCATGGCATCGACATGGTGTTTTTTGATATCTTTATTATAAGATAACATTTCCTGAGAGTTCAGGATAGTCAAATTATACATTGACTTAAACATACCTCCGGCAGGTTTTCCTAAACCAGTTTTACTGTTCATATAACGGGTCTGAGTCCAGTTGTTTTTGTCAAGAGAAAAATTAACATTAAACTTGAAGTCTTTCAAAAAGGATACTTCTGCATAAGTTCGGGCGTTCCAAACATCAGCAATTTCACGACGAACATCATTATTCATAGAATATACAATGTCTGTCGAACCATAGTTCGCTGCAGTTGTTCCAAAAGGTGAATATGTGCTACCTTCATTAAAGTTATAAATAGTTCCAGTGGCAGTATTAGTTCTGTAGCTGCCATCTTGATTGTAAGCGTAAACTGGAACTATAGGCGCCATACCATTAATAAACCGGAAAACATTTCCTTGGTTAGACCCAGGATTACGTCCCCATGATGTAGCCATCACATTTGTAGCAGTGCGGGCAAACGAAATGTTTGCTCCTAGTTTGAACCAATCGTAAAGTTTGGCATTCACATTTGAACGTCCACTGTAACGGTCAAATTTTGAATTGCTGATATAGGAAGGGTCTTGCAGAAAACCCAAGGAAACAAAATAATCAATTTTATCAGTACCTCCATTGGCAGAAATATTGTATTCCTGACGGAAGTTCTTTTCAAGCAATTCATTGCTGTAATTATCTTCATACAACAATCTGGCATTCGGATTTAGTTTTCCATCTGTATTAACCAAGTAGGCACCAGTCATTGTAGCACTGGCATTCGATCCGGTACCAACAGGCGTATAATTAGCTCCTGGAACCTCGTATGCCATATAATTTCCCAGTCGGTTTCGACCAAATGTCGTTTCTCTATTGATGTAGTTAAATAAGTGCTCACTTGCAAATTGAGCAGCCGCCTCATGCGAGTAATTTGGATTATTTACATTGGTTGTCCAGTTTTGAGGAGCTCCGGTTCCGTTCACGCCATAACGATATGAA
>CAYRBM010000150.1:0-13403 GCA_964422425.1 uncultured Odoribacter sp. | reverse complement strand
GTAGTGCTTACCGCAATTGAATTGCGGTAGTCGTCCTGTCCGTCAATGTTCAGATAAATGCGATACGACATAAAGCCATAAGCTTTAATTTTTGTAGCATCGAAAGTTACAACAATGTAGCCTTTCTGTTTGGGAGCCAGCTTAGCCGGTTTAATCACCGCACTGAGGTGTGGCGGAGGAGTTTTAAAGCTCAGCTGAACGGGCTGATCTGATGTGTTGATAATCTCAGTACTGTCTTTTTTCAGCTCGCTTTCTTTAATCGAAGGAAATGCAATGTGGTTTGTTTTCGCACGCAACGGACCAATAACCATCGGATAGGATTCTTCGAGGGTAGGTGTTCGCGGCGTAACTTCACCTAAGATGGTGAGTATAACATCGGGATTTTCGGCATTGGAGCTTACCCGGATAGTTTTATTGAAAACGCCCGGACGATTGCGTGGATCATAACTTACCTTAATTAATCCCTTTGCCCCAGGAGCAACAGGTTGCCTTGTCCATTCCGGAGTAGTACATCCACATGAGGCCTGAACATTGTTCAGAATTAGTGGAACTTTACCTTCATTTTTAAAATTAAAAGAAACGGTTTGAACCCCGAGATCTTCACTGAATTTTCCAAAATTGTGCTGAAGTTTTTCAAAAACAATTTTAGAAGCGGCTGTTTGTGCCTGAATGAAGAGTGGCATGCAAATAACGAATGCCAGCAAAAACAGAAAACCTTTTTTCATATTCTATTTGATTAAAAAAGTTAAACCAGATGTGATTTTCGAATTCCAAAAGTAATGAATACTGTACAATATATGCAAAGCTAAAAAACCTTTTCCTGAATCTTTGTAAATAGCAATAAACTTTTGTTAATGAGATGTTAATGCAGAAAAACGATCTTTTTTTTCAGTAGTTTCGTGTGTTTTTCTGACTATAAATCTCCGTATGAAGAGGAATTCAATTGGTTATGTGATCATCATGGCAACTGTTTCAGTACTGGGTATTCTGCTGATTCAGTTTTTCTTTCTGAAGTATTCGTATGACCTGAGCGAAAAACAGTTTCACCAGTTAACAACCAGCGCTCTTCGAAGTGTGGCCAGTCAGATTAACGAATACAACAGCAAAACGTATGGCCATAAAGTGCGTCCAGCCGATATGAGCCAGATTGAGCAAATTTCGAACAATTACTATGTGGTTAATGTGAACGATGTAATTGATCCGAATGTGCTTGAGCATTTTCTGGCCACCGAGTTTAGGAAAAGAAACCTGAAAGTGACCTTTGAATATGCCATCTACGACTGCAATTCGAAGCGGATGGTTCACGGAAATACATTGAATGGCGATTCATTGGCCAATTATCCGAAGGTTGCCCACAGTATCGATACAACATGCTGCAGTGTGGAGGAAATGATTTACGACAAGCATTTCAGCAAATTCAGCAAAAAGGTTGAGAAGAAGAAAAAAGCCTGTACCCTGCCTACCTGCGAAAAATTTACCTATTACTTTGGCGTCCATTTTCCTGATCGGTCGGAGTTTTACAACTCGCGCCTGATGGCCTGGTACTTCCTCACCGGGGTGTTATTTTTTGTGGTCATATTCTTTGGATATGCGCTTTATATAATCATCAAGCAAAAACAGCTGAGCGAGGTTCAGAAAAACTTCATCAATAATCTTACACACGAGTTTAAAACACCAATCGCATCGATCGACCTGGCTGCTAAAGTACTGTCCAATCCCCGAATATGCGAACAACCCGAGCGGTTGGCTGAGTATGTGCGGATAGTGGGACAGCAAAACAAACGTTTATCGGCTCATGTGGAGAAATTGCTTCAAATGGCAACTATCGAAAAAACCAAGCTTCATTTAAACCTTGAGCAGATTGAACTGAATGCTTTTGTTGGCGAATCGCTTCAGGAGTTTAGGAACAGTCAAAACGGGCGGGTTTATTCCATAAGCATTGATTCGCGGGTTGAGCATGCCGAAGTGAAAGCGGACAGGTTGCATTTCTCGAACCTGATTTTTAACATTCTCGACAACGCCATCAAATATTGTGTGGTCGATCCGGACATCGTAATCCGGATTGAAGCTTCCGGAAATTATTTTCTGATGTCGTTTGACGACAATGGAATAGGCATTCCAAAAGATTACCGAAAAAAGATATTTAACCGGTTTTACCGTATTCCTACCGGAAATGTGCACGATGTGAAAGGATTCGGGTTAGGGCTTGATTATGTGCAAAAAATTGTTCGTCGCCATGGTTGGCAAATAAAAGTGGACGAAAATTCAAGGAAAGGAAGTACATTTATACTGAAAATAAAGAAAACAGTGTCATGATGAACTTTCAAGGTGAAAAAATTCTTCTTGTTGAAGACGACCAAACCCTCAATTTCATTGTAAAAGATAATCTGGAGCAGAATGGTTATGTGGTTACCTCGGTTGAAGATGGGGAGGCTGCTATTAAGGCCTTCAAGTCGGGAAAATATAGTCTGTGCCTGCTCGATGTTATGCTCCCTCGAAAAGACGGCTTTACAGTTGCCAAAGAAATCAGGGAGATAGATGACCATGTACCGATTATTTTTCTTACAGCCCGCTCGATGACTGAAGATCGTATTGCCGGTTTGACTCTTGGTGGCGATGATTACATGACCAAGCCATTCAGCATGGAGGAACTGTTGCTTAAAATCCGAATTTTTCTGAAGCGAACCCTTTCTCCGGCAGATGTAACCACCGACCAGAATTATTACAAGGTTGGACAGTTCAATTTCTATTTTGATAGCCTGGTTCTGGATTCAAACGGTGAACGAAAAACGCTCACCTACAAGGAAGCTGAATTGCTTCGTTATTTCTGTGATAATCCGAACAAGGTATTAAGTCGCTCCGATATTCTGAAGCAGGTTTGGGGCTCCGACGACTACTACCTCGGCCGAAGTTTGGATGTTTTCATCTCAAGATTGCGCAAATACTTAAGCAGCGACGAAAGCATTAAAATCCTGAATTTACATGGAATAGGGTTCCGATTTAACGCAAGCATTGTCAAAAGCTAGTTTACTTCGTATGACTGTTACCCAGATTCTGATTTTGATCCTGATTGGATTAATCGCGGGGATATTCAGCGGCTCGCTTGGAGTTGGGGGAGCCATCATTGTTATTCCTTCGCTCATTTTCTTTTTGGGCCTAACCCAGCACCAGGCGCAGGGAACTTCGCTTGCTTTTATGATTCCGCCGGTAACCTTGCTGGCTGTTATCAATTATTCGAAGCAAGGCTTTGTAAACTGGAAATATGCTCTTATTCTGGCAGTCATGTTTTTTATTGGAGCTTATATTGGGTCGATTATTTCCATTCAAATTCCGGAAAAGATTTTAAAGAAAATATTTGGGATATTGCTCTTGTTTGTAGCTTTTAAAATGATTTTTTCGAAATAATCCGTTACACGCTGTATCAAAAAAATAGGCTTCACCAATATTGGTGAAGCCTATTTTTTTGATACTCAATTACGGGTTTTGGAAGTCTTTAATTGCCGGATTAGCATCGAGTTCAGCTTTTGGGATGAGGAATTCCCAAAGGATATCACCCGGGTCAACCGACATTACTACTGCCAAAGCTGTGTTGTGGTTTGATCCATTTCGGTCTAATTTGGCATTCAAACGTTTCAGATCAAGAAACCTGAATCCTTCTCCCCAAAGTTCAATCCTTCTTTGAAGTAAAATTTCGTTCACCAAATCGGTTCCGGTTTTGGTCGATTTTACATACTGGGGATTTCTGTTATTGGCCAAGAGGAACAAAACATCCTGAGATTCTGTATTTTTACCCTGACGAGCCAATGCTTCTGCTTCAATCAGGTACATTTCAGCAACACGCATATACATGATGTCTCCAACACTACTGGTTGCCACATCCATACTGGTTCCATTAGCAAGGAACTTACGATTCATGTATGGAGCAAGTGTAAAAGTGGTTGGTAAAGTAATAGTCGGACGAGTTGGTGTGAGCAACCAGAATTGCTTACGAACATCAGTAGCAGCAATTTGATCATAGAGCGCTTTACTGATTTTCTTTGGATTTCCACGAATGTTGGTTGAACTGAAGTTAAACGACATATAAGCGAAGAACGAATAGAAATAAGTGGTCTGATCAGCAATCTGAGTTGATCCCCACATCCATTCGGGATTCGCAGTATTGTTGTATCCCTCCAAATGCTGAGCAGCACTCATAAATTTATATCCCTGACGTGCTTCGTTGGCATATTTAGCAGCATCTGCCCAGTTTTGCTGGGTAAGTGCAACGCGAGCTTTTATACCTTTAACTACCGACAGGTCGAGATGCGACTTTGCTGTTCGCGCAGCAGCGCCGTTTAAATAAAATGCTGCTGAGTCGAGATCTGTATTAATTTGTTTGTAAACATCCGCAACAACCGCTCTTGGTAAGCCTTCCGTAGTGTTTTCAATCATGATTGGAACTCCCAGTTGCGTATTCTGAGAAGCAGCATCGTAACGTTTGGCAAATAACTGCACCAACTGGAAATGGGCCCACCCACGATAAGCCAAAGCTTGTCCTTTAATCATCTTTTTCACATCTGCAGGTCCTTCTGCCTTGTTGATGTTAGTAATAATCATGTTTGCATTGGCAATGATTTTATAATAGAACCTATAAATAAAATACATGTTCCGATGGTTGGCATTGCGGTGGGCAGTCCAGGTGTAAGTATTGTTGAACCAACCATTACCTGTAGAGTGCATCACCAAATCTTCACCAAGCATATCCATGTGAATCATGATCGAACTTTGTCCTGCTTCGTCCTGATTGCTGTATTGCATAAACATCGAACGATGAATGCCATTCAAAGCCATTAAAGCATTCGTGGTTGTTGCAAAAACCGATGTTTCAGAAACAGCGCTTGTCGGAACTGTTTCCAGAAAATCTTCCTTGCAGGCTCCAAGTGTCAGGGTAATTAACCCGATCACCAATATTTTTTTCCAAGTATTTTTCATAGTTGTACCTTTTTAGAATGTTACGTTAACACCAAATGTGATAATTCTGGATGGTATGTAATCATTTGAAGTCACACCAGTAAATGATTGCTGAACTCCCATCCCTTTGCGGGCGCTGATGAGGTAGAGATTTTCTCCGCTGACATATAGTTTCCCTTCACTCAAATCAACTCTTTTCATAACCGCAGTGGGTATTTTGTATCCAAAAGTCACTGATCTGAAATTTAGATAAGAAGCATCAACCAACCATCTGTCTGACTGGGCTGAAGCGTAGGATCTGATTGTTGAGTTTCCATCCATACGCGGAATATCGGTAACATCGCCTTCTTTCTGCCAGCGATTCAGAATATCAACATGCAGAGCACCTCCATAGTTCCCCGGATCCATTAACGAGGCATAAGTGGCATCATAAACTTTTCCGCCGATTTGATAAGTCAGCATGAATGAAAAATCGAAATTTTTATAGATCAGCGTATTGGTGATACTTCCAAACAGTTTGGGGATTGCGCTGCCGGCATAGTGATACTTGGCTTTGTTTGCATTAATGGTCAGTGTATCGGCACCTGAGATACGATAATCTTTAATTCCTGTTGAAGCCGGATTTGCATCGAAAGCAGCCTTATCTGTAGCATACGAGGTTTTATCAGCACGATATAAAGCTCGTCCGTCAGTTTTATCAACACCCTGCCATTCGCGCAACCAATAATCGTACAAAGAGTGGCCTACCATTAATTTCTTTGTTCCGGAGATGATTTCTTCCTGAGGAAGTTTGGTGAATTCATTTCTGAAGGTCGTCGTATTCAAGTCTATTGTCCAACTGAAATCTTTGGTTTTAACCGGATCGATTGATAAATCTACTTCAACTCCTTCATTGTATAGAGTTCCCACATTTTCGTCGCGGGAGGTGATACCGCTCGACAGAGGCTTAGGAACTGAGAACAACAGGTTTGACGACTGACGGTGGAAATATTCCAAAGTACCTCTTAATCTGCTGAATAATCCAAATTCGAGAGCTACGTCAAAATTAGCATTCTGTTCCCAAACAAGGTCTTCGCTTTTAAGTGTCGATTGCAGGGCTCCGGGTTCATAAGCATTGTTGTAATCCAGACCATACAGCGCCTGCCATGCATAATTGCTAATACCAGAGTCGTTACCAACCTGTCCGTAGGAAGCTCTCAATTTAAGCAGATCAACACCGGTTATGCCAGCCATGAAAGCTTCACGATCAATTCTCCAGCCTCCGCCAACCGACCAGAAATTACCCCAGCGTACATCGCTGAAGAATTTGGATGAACCGTCGCGACGGAATGAAGCCGAAAGAAAATATTTATCGTCGTAATTGTAATTGAATCTGGAGAGATAACCTTCTGAATTGTAGTTATTCACATAAGAAGTAAGTTCGTTTGTTGTGGTAAAGTTGATCAATTCAACGTTTCCTTCAACAACAAGCCCCTGCCGGAATCCATAAAGGTATTTGTATTCGCTTTCGTACGACTCGTGTCCAAACAGAATATCGAAAGAGTGGGCATCAATCTTCTTTTCGTAGGTCAGAAGCTGGTTAAAAGTATAATCCGTTGTAAGGCTGCTTTCCTTTCCTCCACGTCCTGCCGGCGAACCATCGCCAACCAGTTTATTGTCGAAACGGTTGTACCGGTAGTTGTAAAGGTTTACAGCAAAGTTGGTGGTGAGTTTAAATCCATTCAGGAATTTAACTTCAAAATAAGTTTTGCCATCCAAAAGAATACGTTCGGCATTGCGAAGGTTGAGCAGCGTTTCGGCAACAACATGACGGCCAACACTAGCTCCGGCCGGACGAGAAGGCAGTCCGTACTGAGACATATTTCCAAGGTCATAAATCTTGTCTCCGTTTCCATCCAAAATTAATTCACCTGTTCCCGGATTATGAGTATAAACCGGATACAATGGCCCCATATTTCTGGCAAAATAGAATGGGTTGACATAACCCGTTGAACTTCCTGTATCTGTCTCGTTTGATTGAGAGGTAGTTCCTGAAATGTTTAATCCGGTTTTGAACCATTTCTTAGGCTGAATATTGGCATTAATACGTCCGGTAATACGTTTGAAATCAGAATTGATCATATAACCTTCTTCGTTGGTATAACCAAGCGAGGCATGAAAATCACTTTTATCAGTACCTCCGCTACCGCTCAAATTGAGATCGGTACGTTTTCCAGTTCGTTTGATTGGCGAATACCAGTCTAAATCACCGGTATAACCACCAAGTATTTTTGCTTCCGGATTAATTTTTCCGTCAACTCCAACAATGGCATTATTGGCAACATTAAAAATGTTGTACCCCAGCATATCTTTAATACCACTTACTCCGGTAACAAGTCCGGAGGCCCTTTGGTTAGCTACATCAAGTGTCGGAGCATTGGTAGCCACATAATAAATCTGGTTACGATAAGCTTCCCACATCAGCGGATAGTAATCATACGCATCAACCCGGTCATATTCTGGAATTGCACGTTCGCTGAATCCTTGAGTCAATTTTACCTGGAACTGGCTCCTTCCTGCAGTTCCTCTTTTAGTAGTAATCACCACAACCCCATTAGCTGCTTTATTTCCGTAAAGGGCCGAAGAAGCAGCATCTTTCAGAATGGTTACTGATTCAATGTCGTCGGAGTTGATGTTTGATAAGTTTCCGGAGAAGGGAACGCCATCAATAATATACAATGGATCATTTGAGGCGTTTACCGAACCGAATCCACGGATGCGGATCGAAGAACCTGATCCGGGCTGGCCACTTCCCGAGTTTACCTGAACTCCGGAGGTAGAACCTTCAAGAGCCTTCGAAATATTAGTTACTGGTCGGGCGGTAAGCTTTTCTTTTCCGATTTGGGTAGCAGAGCCGGTGAAAGAGCTTTTCTTGGCCGTACCATAAGCAACAACCATAACTTCATCAACTGCAATGTTTTCTGATTTTAGTTGAACATTAATAACCGATTGGTTACCAATTGCAATTTCCTGGGTGGTCATCCCAACGAAAGAGAAAACCAACGCTTTGGCTTCTGCTGGTATTTTAATGGAATACCTGCCATTAATGTCAGTAATGGTGCCAAGCGTGGTTCCCTTTACTGAAACCGATACTCCCGGCATCGTACCTCCGTCGTCGGCAGAGGACACGTTGCCTGAGATTTCCCTGGTTTGAGCCAGAACGACATTCAAACCAATTGCAAAGAATGCAAGCAATAACGCGATTTTTTTCATAGAGAATTATTTTAAATTAAACTGCTTCAACTATTGCTCATTTAAACTTTCCATTTCAAAACTGTCAAACAACTAAACATAGTTCGGTTAAGAATTGGTATATAAACAACAAGATTAGTTTAGGGTTTAGTCAGGAGACTCCTAATGTAAAAAAATGTTAAAATATTTCATTGCATTTTATCGAATATTTTTGTGTTTTGTTTTAGAAATATCCAAATCTCATTTTAATGTACTTTCACCATTACTGAAATCGGAGGTTAATTGATTGGCTTCTCAAAAGAAAAGCGGTCAACTTATGTTTTCATAAGTCAACCGCTTTCAATATAATCTGGAAGGAAAAACTTTTCCTACGAATCAACTAGCGTGTTCCACCAGCCCACCAAACTTTTTCGGTATAAACGTAACTTCCGTCGCCATAGGCATCTCTAACATTCGGATTTGTAGTTACATCCGATGAACCATAAGTAAAACGTTGAGGGAACTGGTTCGTGTTTGCCAGTGTAATTACGTTGTTACCCATAGCCCTTAGTCTGCGATAGTCGTTATAAGCCTCAATACCTTCATCTTCGAATGCTGCCAGATATTTCTGGTTCATAATCTCACTCAAAGGATTGGCATCAAACAAGGCTTTTACCGAAGCTGTATAATAAGTGTCGGCTTCAGTTGCGGTTAATCCAACTTTCACGAATGCAGCAGAAATAGCTTTTTTAAGTGCAGCTTCTGCATTGTCTTTCTGATTTAAACGTGCGTAAGCTTCAGCTTTCAGAAATTCAAGTTCATGATAGCTTTGGAGATAGGTCGGATTTGAATTTGACGATAATGCACAAATAGCATACGAATTCTGTTTTTGTTCAGGAGCTCCATTAGGTGCTAAAATAATGGATGATACACCTGACGGAGCTTTCCAGAATTTTGCCTTTCGTGGGTCATTACGTGCAACAAGCTTATCATTCAAGCTTTTGCTGGCGCCAAAATAATTCCTGTCCTGTAAGAAACGAGCAAATGGATTAACAGTATTCGTTCCCCATCTGAATTTCAGTTCGTCAGCACTGGTTGTAAAAGCAGCGTTAGCAAAGTCAATAACTTTTTGGTAATCTGCTTTTTTAAACGAAAGACGCATGGTATAACGGGCTTTCAGTCCTAAGGCAGCTTTTTTCCATTTTGCTGATGAACCTGCATAAATCGGATCTTGTGTTCCAATTGAAGGGAAAGTTGTTGTTTTGTCGAAATTGGCAATGGCTTCATCGAGGTAAGCAAATACCTGATTATACAATGCTTCCTGCTTGTCCAGTTTAGGCTGGTAAATGATACCGGGTTGCATTGCTTCAGTCCATGGAGTATCACCCATCAGGTCGGTAAGCATCGCAAGGTTGTAAGCTGCAAGAACTTGCGCAATACCGAGATTTTGATAATTGCCAGCTTCATTCCCACCTTCTTTGCATTTGTCTATTACAATCTTTAACTGATAAAGATTTCTGTATTGGGCACTCCATTGGTTGTTGTAAGTCGTTGAAGAGATAGGCTCACCACTGCGAATTTCGGCATTGTACATTTGACCCCAAATACCAGTGTGGAGTTCCATATAAACAGCCGAGTAAAATGCATAGTCGGCACCAGTAATGCTAAATGCTGTAGAAGTCATAACGTCGGTCAGAATAAACTTACTGGCAACAGCGGTAGGATTATTAGGATTTTTGTTGATATCATCCATAATATCCTCTGAACAGGCGAAGAATGTAAACATTAACGCCAAAGTGATAAAAATTTTATTGTATTTCATTGAATCCAATTTTTAGTGAATTAAAACTCGATGTTAAGACCTAACCCAAAGCTCTTGGTTTGCGGAACAGAAAAACGTTCGAACGCACCCCCCATGTTGTTGTTTCCTTGTGAGGCTTCCGGGTCGAAATTTGGATAGTTTGTCCAAAGTAGAATGTTGCGGGCAAAAGCAGTAACGTTCACGTTGAGGGTTTTGTAAACCTTTACGAATTTGTACGACAAAGCCAGTTCTCTCATTTTTACAAATGAAGATTCGAAAATATAAGCTTCATCAATATTTCCAAGAACATTTGCACGAAGTTGATAGAAAGCATTCATATCGCCTTCACCTCCACGTTCGATATTACTTGGAGTACCATCAGCTTTATAGCCGGGATAGATAAATTTAGATGTACGATCTTCTGTATCTTTATCCAAACCATAAGCATACTTCAGCAAACCACTAGTTCCGGAATACATCTGTCCGCCATTCTTCCAGTCGAAAGTTGCACTGGCAGTTAATTTTTTCCAGGCTATTTTTGTTGAACCGCCCAATAAGAAATCGGGTGATGCTTCACCAATAACACCAGGAGAACCAGTTAATGGGAATCCATAGTTAGCGTTTTTAGCTCCACTTGGAAGAGTTGCACGTTCGTCAACCAGAACATTGCCATTGGCATCGCGTTTAAATGAAGTACCGTAAATTACAGGGTATTTATCGCCGATACCAGCTCTAACCTGCGGGGTAACGAAACCGCCAAGGAAAATGCTTTCAACGCCAGGAGCAAGTTCATCAACGTAGTTATCCATTTTTGTAAAGTTCACGTTGAATGTCCAATCGAAATCTTTTGTTTGGATTGGGTTGAAGAATAATACCAACTCGTGAGTATTGGTGTGTACTTTACCACCGTTCATAATCAAGGAGCTGGCGCCGGTAGAACCAGCCAACGGAACTGGGAAAATCTGGTCTTTTACATCCTGACGAGAGAAAGTGTAATCAATTCCGAAACGATTGTTGAAGAATTTCAATTCAGTACCAATTTCATACGAAATAGTATTCTGTGGTTTCAGATTTGGATCATACTGTGTGGTGTTTGGTGTATAAGCTGTTACATTGGAAGTTCCACTGCCAATTGGATAAACGATTGGATTTCCTGTCCAGAAACCACCACTATAGCTTGGCAAAACATAATAGTTGTCCATGTAACGTCCGGCTTGTCCAACTTCAGCATACGATCCACGTACTTTTGCAAACGAAAGAACAGGCAATTCTTTAATTACTTCAAGTTCTGACAATACAATACCAAGGTTTACTGAAGGATAGAAGAATGCACGGTTTCCGCGTGGCATACTTGATACAACATCATAACGGCCAGTTCCACCAAGATACAGGAAGTTTTTGTAGGCTAACGTAGCATTGGAGAAGAAACCTACTGTTCTGTTTTCAGACTTCGATTCAGAAGCATCTTTGGTAGTGGCATTGTTGATGTGTGGCCATCCTCCAAAGTTGAAGTTTGTACCAGTTTCAGAGTAACTCTTATTATTGGTGTGGTTAATTTCGTTACCAGCTAAAATATTAAGAGTTAAGTCATCAAGAATGTTCATGTCGAAGTTTGCAGTAAGCAATGAGTTATATACTTCGGTTGAAACGCCATACTGCGAAACTGATCCAAGCGTATTTTTACTTCTGTATTCATGTACATCCTGAAGGTTTGAAGTATAAGCATCAACACCTGCCTGATATTTAATTGTTAATTTCTCGTTGTGGCTTCCGGCAATGTTTGGAGAAAATTCCATGAATCCACTTCCGTAGAAACGATTAGTCCTTTCATCAAACAAATTGTTCTTCACACCCCAGTATGGGTTGTTGAAGTTGGTAGCACGATAAAGTATCTGAGTATACGGATCAGTTGGTGAAGCGTAAGGAATACCCTTTAAATTGTAGTTAACAGGAGCTGCGTAAACAGTAGCCAAAACACCATCATTAGCTGTTGGAGCTTTTTTAATGTAAGAGTTGGTGAAATTACCATTGAAACCTGTTTTCCATGCTTTACCCAATTTGGTTTCAGCCTGAAGTTTTAAAGTAGTTTTATCCAAAGATGTGGAAGGAACAATACCCTTTTGTGCCACATTACTTACACCAAAAGAATAGTTCATATCGCCGGTTGATTGGCTGATATTGAACGAATTATTTAAAGTTGATCCAACTTCAAAATAGTCGCCCATGTTGTCATAAACCTGTGGTTTAACCCAGGGATCAAGTCCTCCCAATGCACGTTGAGGCACATAATACATACCCGGATGCAATTCGGCGCCATTCTTTGTGTAAGTGTTTGATGTTTCACCACCATAGCCAGGATCTTTTGGTAAATCAGCAATTTTTGGCCCCCATGCTCCACTTGAAGATGGACCGAAAACGTAGCCAGTAGCCGTTGGAGACCCCTGTGCCCATGTTGACTGTAATTCTGGTATCTTCGAAATAATATCAGCCGAGTAAAAACTGGAGGCTGAAATAACTGGCTTGCCAGCTTTTAATCCGCGACCACTCTTTGTTGTAATGATTACAACACCATTTGAAGCCCTAATACCATAAAGAGCTGAAGCAGCCTGACCTTTTAGAACGTTAATGCTTTCAATATCATTTGGGTCGATATCGAGAGCTCGGTTGGCATAGTCGGTACCAGTTACGCTATTACCAGTACTGTAACTTGCAGTCGAGGCAATAGGCATTCCATCGACAACATACAGTGGCGTATTGTCGCCTGTGAATGAACGAACACCCCTAACAATAATTTGAGTTGAAGCGCCGGGCATACCGCTCGATGGTTTGATTTCAACGCCGGAAAGCTTTCCCTGAAGTGCAGTTGTAATGTTTGAATTCCCAGATCTGGCAAGGTCTTCGGCCTTTACATCCTGCACTGCATAGCCAAGCGCTTTTCTGTCGCGTTTCATACCCATCGCAGTTACCACAACTTCATCAACTGAAATGTTTTCAGAAGCTAACTTTACATTAATAACAGACTGGTTCCCAATAGTAACTTCCTGAGTGGTCATACCAACAAAGGAAAAGACTAAGGTTTTAGCATCGACCGGAACTTTAATTGTGTATTTCCCGTCCATATCGGTAATGGTCCCCAAAGAAGTTCCCTTTACCGAGATTGATACACCTGGCATAGAACCTCCGTCATCAGCAGAGGTAATAATGCCTGTGATCTCTTTGGTTTGTGCCAGAACGACATTCAAACCAATTGCAAAGAATGCAAGCAATAACGCGATTTTTTTCATAGAGAATTATTTTAAATTAAACAGCTAATGCAAACACAGACTCTAGAGGCAGGTATTTTAGAATTTTTAACCGACCTTCTAATAAATCGATCTTCTACATTTTCCCCTTTTCTTCACCGAAAAAAACATGATTGTTTTCCCCTCTTTCGGCTTAATCG
>CAYRBM010000149.1:0-13416 GCA_964422425.1 uncultured Odoribacter sp. | reverse complement strand
CGTTAGTTGTCCCTTTTACCACCACAGAAACTCCTGGTAGTGTTTGTCCGGTTGAATCGGTGACTTTACCTGATACCGTTTTTTGTTGTTGAAGGTAGTTTGTACCATCACCTTCTGATTTGGGAACAATCATGATCAGTTTATCTTTTACCGTGTAGGAGAGGTTTTCTGATTTTAATACCTGATCGAGTACCTCAAAGATTAAAGCGTTTTTGTATTCGCCATTTACTGTTTTTGAATTCCTGATGAGTTCGTTTTTATAGAAAAACGAAAATTCAGAATTTGCTTCAATTTTACTAAACACCGATTCGAGTGTCTCATTTTCGAATTTCAGGTTCAAGCGTGTTTGCTGTGAATACGAAATAGCCGAAACCTGAATAAGTGCAACAAAAAACAACAAGGTTGTCAGTTTCATAATTTTAAGCATTTGTCTAAGCGCAGGGCATCGCCGATGCCTTTGCTTCGGATCGTTTTTTTTCATAGTTTTACTTCGATTTAAATGAGTATTTATATCAATTATTCAATCGACGTCAGACGAGTGGCCGCTCATCTGGCGTCTTTTTTTATCATTCCACTGTAATTTTTATTTCCCGTAAATCCGATTTTTGATAGTGAATGGGTGTATATACTTTTATGGCATCCAAAACCTGCCAGATGGTTTCTTCATTCTTAAAAGTTCCTGTAAAATTCACTTCTTTCCCCGACTTGTTTTCAAGAGTAATGTCCACATCGTACCAATTCTCTAATCGTTTCATTAACTCGGTAAGCGGAATATTCCTGAAATTGAATTTATTCTCCACCCAGGCAGATGCTTCTGCCGGAGTTACTTCAACTACATTTATCTGATCGTTTTTCAGAATTAATGCCTGTCCTGGATTTAAAACCTGTTCAGCACTTTCGGTATGCACATTCACTTTACCTTCGAGCAGGGTAATTTCTTTACGGCCAAATTCGTCGTAAGCCATTACATTAAATGTCGTTCCCAACACCTCAATAGCGCATTCGTTGGTTTTCACCACAAACGGAGCTTTTTCGTTACGGGCAACTTTGAAAAATGCTTCTCCTTTTAATTCAACCTGTCGGTGGTCAGATGAAAATGAATTGTAAACCAATCGGGAATTGGCATTCAGCCACACTTCCGATCCATCAGGTAGTTTCACCATTGATTTTTCACCGCGCGGAGTTTCGAAAACGAGCTGTTCAGCTATACCTTTTGTTGACGAAATCAGGTAAGTAATGGTGCTTCCAAGCAGAAATCCGAAAACAAGAATTGCTGCAACCGATGCCACCCGAACCCAAAGTTGGCGGGTAAGTTGCATTTTGTGTTTTGCTGAAGGTTTTTGATCAATTTTATAGCGAAAACGGGTAAGATTTTTAGCTGCCAGATCATCCAGTTCAGGATTGATTTCCCATTCGAGTTTCGCTTTTTCGAAGTATTTCCGGTTTATTTCATCCTGAAGGTAATCGGTCAGCTTTTCGTATTCGTTATCAACCAATTGCCCCCTGAAATACCGGTGTATAATGTTCTGAAATTCTAGATTTTCCATTGCAATTATTTATGTCTTTGCCTATATAACTGCTGAAGGGCTTGTTTACCCATCATTGATAGGAAAATATTTTTCAGAAAAGAATAAGATTTCCTGCCACAAAGGCCAATGTCATTAAGTTATGGTTATTATCATCTGTCTTTTCGTGAAACTTTGTGCTTTTGTGACTTCGTGGCTATTTCGTTTGCCTCAAAGGCACCAAGCCACCAAGGAAACACAAAGTAGTTTGAGGGATCTATATACCTGAGGTGCAGAGCACCAAAATATTAGCTTTTTTTATATTAGGGTGCGCTGCACCTCTGGTTTGGTAAATTGACTGTTTTTCTACAAAGATTTCGCAGCTCTGCTGCTACCTAAAACCTGTAAAACTGCATTGCATTAAAACTCCAGGCTCTTTAAGACCAAAACTACCAGTGCAATTGGTAATTCTTCTCTGAAATTTTCGCGAAAGGATTGCATGGCCCGGCTGAGATGTCGTTCCACATTTTTGACATTAATATTTAGCTTTTCAGCTATTTCTTTGTTTTTTAGGCCATTCATCCGGCTAAGAATGAATACTTCGCGGCAACGCTCGGGCAAGGATTGAATGGTGTTTTCAATTTTCAGTTTCAGTTCCTGCTCAATCAGCACATAAGGTTCGTCGCCCACAAAATCAATTCGGTATAATTCTTCGTATTTCGAATCAAGCTTAATTTCATTCATGCGGTTCTGAACAACTTTCAGATGTTTGATGTAGTCGATGCAACGATTTCGAACCAGCCTAAAAAGAAAGGCTTCCAGATTAATACTTTCTATTTCAGCGCGTTTCTCCCATACTTTTACAAATACCTCCTGAACAATGTCCTGCGAAATAACATCGTCTTTCACCACATTTCGGGCAAAGTCGTTCAAGCGCGGAAAATAAATGGCAAACAACAATTCGAGCGCTTTCTGATCGCCAGATTTAATCTGATCAAAAAGTTTATCGGCATGTCGTTTCTCTTTAATTTCCATTTTTTGTTGCAGTTATTTCTTGAAATAAAATGAGTGTATCGTCAATTGGCTAAATGTTTGCAAATCGAAAAACAATTCGACCATTAAACAATTGAACCATTATATAATGCCCTATTTAATCTTTTCGATCCACAAATTGCGGAACTGAATTTTACAGCCTTCAGCCTGAAGTGCAATCGCTCCTTTGGTTGTCGAACAATTGGTAGCGGTATTTTGAAGCACTCCGTTAACTGTAACCTCAATGGTATTTCCTTTACAAACAATGTCGTAGTTGTTCCATTCGCCGACAGGTTTTTCGTTGGCAGGATTCAGTTTGGGAACTACCGGTTTATCTTTTTCTGTCGAAACATATTCTTTTCCGCCGATGGTCGCCTTCTGCCCTACTCCGTGAACCACGAAATCGCCGACACTCAGGTGTTTCAGGTTGGCCTGATAGTGCGACACCCAAATTTTATCGGGACCGGTAACATGCAGCATGATGCCGCTGTTGATCTCTTTTTCAGGATAACGCCACTCCACATGCAACCGATAATTTTCAAATTCTTTTTGGGTGCGCAGGTATCCGTTCGGAACGCCGGTTGTTTCAATCACTCCGTCTTTCACGTAGAAGAACGATTCGGGGCTAACTTTTGTATCACCGGCAAAAATGGTCCAGCCCTTTAGGTTTTTGCCATTAAACAACGACTGTTTCTTTTGGGCAATTGCAGTAAGCGAAAAAACTAAAATCAAAAGGATAAAAATTGGTTTCATTTTAGATTAGATTTAGGTTCCTAAAAGTAGAAATATATTCCTGAAATTTTTAAAACATCAGGATTTTAGAAGCATTGCCATGTATTTTTTATACTTTTCACACACCGAATCGCACCCGATTTAAAATACGCAACACATGGAAAACCTTGATTCGCTCTCGCTCTCGTCGATCTATAAACTGAAGAAAACCGACCGCGATATTTTTCAGGAACTGATGCCTTATAAAGTGAAGGAAGTGTTATTGTTGGCAACACTTTACGACAGTTATTCGATTGTTCGCGAAGGGCAGTTTACCGATAAAATTTTCGGCGAATTTCTTCAGCTTAACCTTTATGCGTATCCGCGTTTCACCAGTGTGAACTCAGAACAGGACGCTGTTCGGATGATTAAAAGCCGCGACTTCGACCTGGTCATCATTATGGTGGGTGTCGATAAAAACATCCCGGTTCGGGCCGCCGAAGCGCTCTACAAAATAAAACCACAAGTTCCGATTCTGCTCCTGGTTAACAACAACGGCGATTTGCGCTATTTCCAGACTTCGTCAACAAAAATCGAATCGATCGACCGTGTTTTTGTGTGGAATGGCAACTCCAACGTGTTTCTGGCTATGATTAAGTACATCGAAGACAAGAAAAACGTGGAGGAAGATACGCGCAACGGAAATGTCAGGGTGATTTTGCTGGTAGAAGACTCTATTCAATACTATTCGCGGTACTTGCCCATGTTGTACACCAACATCATGACCCAAACGCAAAACCTGGTGGAAGACAAATCGGCTGACGAACTGCATAAAATCCTGAAAATGCGTGCCCGCCCGAAAGTGATTTTGGTGAGCAATTACGAAGAAGCCGTTCAAACGATCAACAAATACAAAAACCACCTGCTTTCGGTAATTTCCGATGTTAAATTCCAGCGAAACAGTATCGACGACGAAGAAGCGGGCGTTGATTTGCTGCGCTACGTCAATGCCACGCTGAAATTTCCGGTACCGGTACTGTTGCAGAGCCACGATGTGAACAATGCCCAACGGGCCCGCGAAGTGGGTGCCGATTTCATCAACAAAAATTCGGAAAGTCTGGCACTCGATATTCACAATTATATCTTCAAACGACTGGGATTCGGGAATTTCGTGTTCAAAGACATGGAAGGTAACCCGATAATGATCGCCCGGAATCTGGCCGAATTTCAGGAAATGTTCAGGATTGTTCCTGAAATGGCTTTGGCCTATCACGGGCGGAGAAATTCGTTTTCAACCTGGTTGATGGCACGCGGCGAAATCAACATTGCCGAACAACTTTTACCCTATCGGCTCGAAGACTTTAAGAACACCAACGATTTACGACAGTTTTGCCTCGATGTGTTCGAACGGGTGAGAATCCAGAAATTACGGGGAAGCATCATTGATTTTGATCCATCTTTAATAACCGGGAACCGCTACGTGATGCGCCTTGGAAAAGGATCGTTGGGCGGGAAAGGCCGCGGCATGGCTTTCATGTGCAACTTTATCGAAAACATCGATTTCTCTTCGATCGTTCCTGAAATCAACATCCGGATTCCGGCCACCGCGGTCATCGGGGCAATGGAATTCGACAAATTTCTGGAAACAAATAATATGTTCGAAGAAATTTATTCGAGCAATGACTACGAACGCACGAAAACCATCTTCCTTGAATCACAATTCAGCGACGAACTCAGCAACCGGCTTTTGCAGTACCTCGAAAAAATGACTCTTCCGCTGGCTATCCGTTCGTCGGGATTATTCGAAGACTCACTCACTCAGCCCTTTTCCGGAGTGTATGCCACGTACCTGATTCCGAACAACCATCCCGACATCCGGATTCGGCACCAGCAACTCGAAACGGCCATTAAACTGGTGTACGCCAGTATTTTCACCGAGTCGGCCATGTCGTATTTCGATGCGGTTAACTACAAAATTGAAGAGGAGAAAATGGCGGTCATCATTCAGGAAGTGGTTGGTCACCAATACAACGACCACTATTATCCGTCGATCAGCGGAGTTGCGCAATCGTATAATTTTTACCCGGTTTCGTACATGGAACCCGAGGACGGATTTGCTGTATCGGCTGTTGGATTGGGAATGTACGTGGTTGGCGGCGAAAAAGCTTATCGTTTTTGCCCGAAATACCCCAACATCAATACTTCAAGCGCGCACGATATGGTTCGCGATTCGCAAAAAGAATTCTATGCCATCGACATGGATCACACACAGTTTGATCTGGAAAATGGCGGCGAAAATGCAGCTATCCGGAAAATGAAAATTTCGTCGGCCGAAAAAGACGGAGTTCTCCAGCACTGCGCATCGGTGTACGACTACGAAAACGATTGCCTTATTCCGGGGATCGACAGTCCCGGGTTGCGTGTAATCGACTTTGCCAATATCCTGAAATACAAACAAATTCCTTTGGCCGATACACTCTCGTTATTGTTGCGGTTGTTCCGCGATGCGATGGGCTCGCCGGTCGAAATTGAATATGCCGTTGACCTGGAAAAAGGCGAAAACCAGCGGCCAACATTCTACCTGCTTCAGATTAAACCACTTATCAGGCGCGAAGACCAACTCACTGTGAATCTGGGAAACGTTGATCCGGAGAAAACCCTGATGTTCGCGCGCCGGGGAATGGGAAATGGCGTAGTGACCGGTATCCGCGATGTTATTTTTGTCGATCCTGATCGGTTCGATAATACGAGAACTCGCGAAATGGCTGAAGAAATCAATCAGTTTAACCGCAAAATGGATTTTCTGAACCGCGAGTACATCCTGATTGGTCCGGGCCGGTGGGGTACACGCGACCCATTTACCGGAATCCCCGTTTTGTGGGCGAACATCTCGAAAGCCCGGATTATTATTGAGATGGGCTTGCCCGATTTTCCGCTCGATGGCTCTTTGGGGTCGCACTTCTTCCACAACGTAACCTCGATGAACGTTGGTTATTTCACCATTCCTCACAACTCGCAGGATGCCACCATTAACATGGAGCGGTTAGTTCAGTTGCCGGTGATCGAGGAAGGGAAATTCTTTAGACACGTGCGCTTTAACGACGAATTAATGATTGTGATGGATGGCAAAAACCGGCAGGCATTGATTTCATTCGAGAAATAGGGACAAATATAAACGGGCAGGAATCAGCGAAATTAATCTTTTCCTTTTTATTTGTTTACAACTCTCCCCTATCAAATGCCTCAATCATCTCGCCTGCGATGCTGATGTTTTTCGGATGGTTCGGCAAGTTATCGCGGGTAAACCAGGCGGCGTGGGTAATCTCTTTATCGTCAGTTTGTATCGGCTGGTTTTCGTCGGCATCGGCAATAAAGCCAATCATCATCGAGCCCGAAAGCTCCCAGGGCTGGCTTCCGTAATAGCGAATGTTCCACACATCGAGCCCCACTTCTTCCTTCACCTCGCGCTGCACAGTTTCCTCCAGTGTTTCGCCCACATCCACAAAACCGGCCACCAGCGAGTACCAGTTACTGGCAAAGTTAGCATTGTTGGCCAGCAAAATTTTTTCGTTGCTGCGGATGGCTACAATAATGGCCGGCGAAATTTTGGGGTAAACCACCGTGTTGCAGGCCGGACAAACCACCGCCCGCTCGTCGGGTTTATGCTGGGTGCGGGTGCCGCATGTTCCGCAAAAACGGTTTTGCTGATACCAGTTGCGAAGGTGTAACCCCACCAAACTCACCCAACCAATTTCGCGCTGTGCGGTGGTGCGAAAGAACCCAATTTCAGTAAAGGCCAGTTGCGGATTGTCGTATTTCAGTTCGCTCCAAACCAGGAAGCACGGCACCTCATCAAGCGTAAACAGAAAAACCCATTCGGCGGACTCACCCATTTCCTGAAAATCTTTCTTCTGCGGAAGCGCCAGCTCCTCTCCATTGGTTTTGAGCAAAATGGTATTTCCCTGGTAATGAAATAGGTAATCTTCGTCCTGCGGTGCGCTGTTGGCCAAATACAGGCTACTGAAACGGTGCGGGTGAATATCCTGAATCATGGAATATGCGAATTGATTTGCGCCGATAAAGATAATGGTGAAACCACAAAGAACACCACGGATTCACCAAGTTACACGAAGAATTAAGAATGATTTGAGAGAAAGGGTTTGTGCACAAAATCAGGCAAATAAAATTTGTGATTATCAATAATTATTCAGGAAAGTAAATTATATTTGGCTGAGTATATGCAATTTTGGATGAAGCAACCAAGAGACATAAGTATTACTCAATATATATCTGTAAAAAAAGAAAAATGAGCACAAATGAACCAGTAGTAACGAAATTTGAGAATTCCCAAAATTCACTTGTTCTGCAACAATCTGATCTTTCTCTACAATCAATATCAGATATGGTTGATAGTGGTGCAATAGATATAAGTCCAAAATATCAGAGACGAGAGCGCTGGGATGACGTAAAGGAATCTGAATTAATCGAATCTTTTTTGTTAAATATTCCAGTTCCTCCGATTTACTTAGCTGAAGATGAATATGGGGTTTATTCCGTAATAGACGGAAAACAAAGAATCACCTCTGTTAATAAATTTCTTAATGGTAATCTTAGATTAACAAGACTTGAAAAATTTGTTGAATTAAATGGTGTTTGCTTTAAAGATTTACCTCCGGCATTATCCAATGCTTTAAAAATAAGACCATACTTGAGAGTAGTTACACTATTGCGTCAATCTGATCCAGATTTAAAACATGAAGTATTTTTAAGATTAAATAAGGCTGGAGTTGCCCTAAATTCTCAAGAAATTCGAAATGTTGCTTTTCGAGGACCATTTAATGATCTTTTATTTGAGTTGTCTGAAACGCCCTATTTCAATATTCAACTTCATGCAACTAAAGAAAGTAAAATCTATAAAGAGATGACTGATGTACAGTTTGTTTTAAGGTTTTTTACTATCAAAGAATATTGGGATAACTTTTCAGGAAACATGGATCAAGCAATGGACAAATACATGTCAACATTTCACAAGATATCTGGACAAGCACTTGACAATAAACGGAATGAATTTTTACGAGCATTAATATTTTGTGAAAGTATATGGGGACCTGATGGATTTACAAAGCCAGATGGGAACAAACGAGTCATACAAGGTTATTATGATGTTCAAATGGTATGTAGTTCTTTGTTGAATGATGCAGAATACTCGCGTTGTTTATTAAATCCAGATGCAGTTAAAAACGCGCTTATTGATTTATTGAATAACGATGAAGATTTTCTCGAAGCCATTTCGCAGTTTACTTCTAATCAAAGAAGCGTCCGTTACAGAATTGAAAAATATCGAGATATTCTTAGAATGATATAATGCCAGCAAAAGAGGAACTCATTGATAGATTAAGATATTTAGACTCGGCTGCCAGTTTACCTGAATTGATTGACATTGGCATAGCTCAGAGCGAGCACAATAGCATTGCAAATCTTCTTAGAAAAGGACTTAGTATTGTCGCTTTTAACATCCTTGAAGATTTTGTAAAAAATAAAGCAAACGAATCACTTGATATATTAGCGGCAAGTGGCATCAGTTTTGCTAATTTACCTACTGATTTGCAAGAGTACTCCATTAGTGGAGCGTTGTCATCCTTGAACTTTCAGTCTTCAATTCTCAAAAAAGACAATCATCAGGATTATAAACTTGTTATTCAACAAGAAACGCAAAAAATTGCATCCACTATCGGGCATCCATACAATCTCTCAAGATTTTCTTTATTGTCTTCTCAGTCTAATGTTGTTACAAGAGAGGTAAATGAATTTTTAAAGGCTTTTGCAATCCCAAATGGTTGGGCTAAACTAAAAAGTATCTCAGATGCAATCGGAGGTGGAATTCCTGACCTAGCTCAAGCGTTCAATCTTGCCGCTCAGAGAAGGCATAGTAGTGCGCATTCTGCTTCATTCTACTACAACCAATCTTGGCTTTCAAATTTGAAAAGTGAGATATTATCAATATGTGCTTCTATTGATATTGTGATCACGGCAAGATGCCGTCAAGCAAATAGAAATCACACAATTCCTTTAGCAAATAATAATTTAGACTCTGAATTAAACTATCGTTTTTTAGAAATGCATGGATCAATTTTTAAAGAAACAAAAACAGTTGGGGGAAGATCCTTGAAAAATTGGACTGACCTTCAAACTGCCTTAACCCACCATAGCCTAAGGATAGTTGGTAAAAAAGAGTTTGTAATAATTTTAGACGCGAGAAGAAGAATAATGGATTGGCTAGCATAATAGCCTGTCCTTTTACTTCGCTATTTTTCCACACTTCGTTGCCGGCCAACAAGAAACAGCCGAGGCGTTAGTCATTAGTAGATTTTAAAACCAAACACCACATATCCGGGCTTTAATGCTTCGTAGTCTTTCAACACATAGGTTATTTCGGCGCGTACTTCCCTGCCCGAATACTCGTTGGTTTGGAGATCGTATTCCTGTAAATGAACTTCATCACCCACATTAAAATCCCGGTCGTTCAATCTGACTTCAAAATTCTTCACGCCTTGAAAAACCGCGCTAAAATAGGGGTTAATCGTTTTCAACTGATGTATTTTCATCGGTGGTATTTCGTATAGAAAAGGGAAAAACTGTTGCCTATTCGTTCATAAAAATAACAAAAACCCGATCTCCCGACCGGGTTTTATTATTTTCAGGAGCATTCTTTTTACTTCGCCATCTTCCATACTTCGCTGCCAGCCAGCAGGAAACAGCCGAGGCCGTAATCTTCAAAATCTGGCATGCTGTTGTAGGTTACCGGTTGTCCATCCGAAGGCTGTTTGCCGGTTCCCTGCGTGTAACCTAAAAATCCGTTGGCATGAACGGCTTCGGTAGCCATCGCGTTCCAGCCTTTCACAATAGCTGGCATGTATTTTTTTGCGCTCAGCATGCCATTGTTCACACCCCAGGCCATTCCATATACAAACAGGGCTGTTCCGGTGGTTTCTTTTCCGCCGAAATTATTCGGGTCGTGCAGACTGGCATTCCAGAAACCATCGGCGCGCTGAATGGGCAACAAGGCTTTCATCATGGCAAGGTAAGTCTTTTTGTATTCCTTGTAGTGCGGATCGTTGGGCAGAATTTCCATCACTCGCACCAACGCAGCCACCACCCAACCGTTTCCGCGCGACCAGTAGCAATCTTCGCCATTCGGCTCTTTGTACGGAGGCAAAAAGTCCTTGTCGCGCCACCACAAACCATCTTTTTTGTTGTACAGCCCCTGTGTTACCTTGCAATCCATGTACATTTGATACATGCGCTCGGCATATTTCCGTTCGCCCGTCACTTTGGTTAAATCGGCAAACACTGGCATGGCCATTTGCAGCGCGTCGATCCAGTTCCAGTCGTTGATTTTATCGGTAGCCAGCATCAGGTCAACCGAAGCGCGAATGTCTTTGATTCGCACCGGCTGCTTGTCCATTTCATACAGATCGATGTACGTTTGGCCGCAGCACTGGTTGTCGGCATTCCGGGTTTTGATGCCATCGCGCAGTCCCCATTTGTGCGCCTCGCCCCACGACAAGGCGTAATCGAGGTAAGCTTTCTCCGGATTAATGCCGTACAAAGCCATCAGTCCTTCGTAATAAACGGCGCGTGTCCAGATGTTGCTGGGGCGTTCGCGGTTGGTAATGATGCTTTTGCCGGTATCGGGCCATTTCTTCATGAAATAGGCGTTGGTCAGTACCATTTTGTCCATCACTTCCTTTTTTGAAGGAAGTTGCTGTGCACTGGCCGAACTCACAATCAGCGCCAGAAGCAGAAAAAGAATTGAAATTTTTGTAGTCTTCATTTTATTTGAAATTTAGAATTTAATGCCATTTTGTTAAGAGAATCAGCATTTTCGTGTCCGTCCGCTAAAGCGAGACGGCAAAGGATAAGTGAATTTCTAATCAACGATTTCCTGTAACAAAGCTATGCCTATTCTTTGCCGTTGGCTTCAGCCAACGGACACTGAATTAGCATAACTACACAACCTTGATTAATAATTGATATTATTTTACGACCTAGAACAAAGCGCAGAGGGCGTGAAAAAAATCAGGCACCCTTACAGGAATATTCTTTCCTCCATGCTCCTCGCTCCATGCCCCCTGCTATTTATACAGCATCAATGCGCTGTCGTTAATTTCGATTTTATGCGTTTTTACCAGTTGAATCATTTCGGCTCCGGCCAGCAAAACCGGACCGTAACCGTGAGCCGCATACACGTTTATTGGGCGGTAATAATAAAATGCCGGTTCGAAGCCCATACCGGTTCCCACACAGGTTCCTTCCACCTGTCCTTTGTCATTGACCTTGGTTGCAACGGCGTTCCAGGCCAGACAAACCATCGGGCCATACACGGCGGCATCCACGTATCCGCGATTGACGGCGCGGGCAATCGAATAGGTATAAATAGCCGTTGCCGATGTTTCGAGGTACGAGTCGTTGCGGTCGATCAATTGGTGCCAGAAGCCTTTTGCATCCTGATAGTTGGCCAACCCGCGAATATGTTTGCGCAGTAAATCGAGCACTTTGGTCCTTCCGGCGTGATTTTCGGGAAGCACCTCAAGCAGTTCAACCATCGTCATCACAGCCCAGCCGTTGGCGCGCGCCCAGTGAAACTGCGGATGTTCGTTCATCCCCATCACCCAGCCGTGCATGAACAGGCCTTTGTCGTAATTAAACATGCGGTCGGCAAACTGAAGTACCTGTTTCACGGCATCGTCAAAGTATTTGGTTTCTCCGGAATATTTGCCCATTTGCGCCAGTGCCGGAACACTCATAAACAGGTCGTCGAGCCAAAGCGAATTGGGCAGCGGACGGTTGCGGGCCAACGTTCCGTCGGCAAACCGGAATTCTTTGGTACTGATGTAATCGGCAAACGTGCTGATCATGGGCTTCAGATTGCCGTCGAAACCTGTTAACTGTTGCGTTTTGATCATAGCCGCGCACATCGCGCCACAGTCGTCGAGCGCATGAGGATTCAGAACCCGTGCAAAAGCATGGCGCGAATTGGGTTGTTTCTGCTCCAGCTTCACGAACCAGGGGTGCAGCTCTGCCAGAAACTTTAGTCGGCTGGTGGTGTACGATGCGTATTTCGGATCGCCGGTCGTTTCCGAAGCCAGCAGCATTCCGGCGTACGTTACGCCCCATTCGTAACTATTCAGGCGAAAATCACCGGGTTTAAAAATGGTTTTTTCGTCGATTTTCGAATAGTCCTTCACCTCAGCCTGCGTGTCTTTGTCGATCAACGCCATGTAAGTCGATTGATCCAGGTAATTGTACACCCGATCCAAAACTTCGGTAATACTTTTCGCCTCCGGTTTTCCGTAAGGCGTGTCGTAATCGGGTTTCATCAGGTGAAGCGGCGAAGTGGAATCGTTCACTTTTTGGGCCCGAAGGTTCAGGCCGGCTAACAGAATAAAGAGGATTAAAAATGTTTGTTTCATTGTGTATGATGTTTATTTATTTACTCATTTGATGTTTACTGATCCGATGAACTTAAAGTCATCGGATCAGAACGATGGAATCAATTTCCATCAGGTTTGATCAAGTTCACTGCCGGGCTATCATACCAGCGGAATTGGGTAACCGGATCGGGCTGGGCTGGATCGAACGTTTTCCAATCATCGAGCACATATTTGGCAAGATCGGGAATGCTTTGCAAAACGGCCTGCGTCACGCATTTAGCCAGTTCGTATGCTCCATACGGATTGAAGTGCGTGTCGTCGGCCAGTGGCTTGTCCTGACCGGGATAAGTATTGGCCGGATAATGCACAAAAGCTTTTTTCGAGATTTCGAGTCCCAATGCCTCGTACAAATCTTTGCTCATCGCGTTCAGATCAATCAGCGGCACGCTTTCTGCTTTGGCCAATTGGCGCATGGCCTCCGGAAATTCTTCCAGCGTGTTAATAATCATTCCGTTCTCGTCGAAACGGCGGCGATTGGTGGAAGTCACCAGCACCGGTTTTCCGCCATTTTTGCGGGCCTCGGAGATGTAATAACGCAATTCTTCTTTGTAGGTGGTCATCGCGTCGAGGTGGTTGCCTCCGGGTTTCTGATCGTTGTGCGCGAATTCCATGAACAGGTAATCGCCGGTTTTCATCTGACTCAAAATCTTTTGCAGACGGTTTTCGCGTTTAAA
>CAYRBM010000148.1:6282-13428 GCA_964422425.1 uncultured Odoribacter sp. | reverse complement strand
ACAAATACCGGGTAACGCCTTCGGAAAGAAAGTTCCAATTGGTTTTTGAGCCGTTTAATAGGTAAAATTAAAAGGAAAAGCCGTCTCCAAATGTATGGGACGGCTTTCTCCGATCGAATTATACCTAATTGTCAACCAAACTATTATCTTTTAATAAATTTTTCCTGTAACATGGTTTCTCCACTCTTCACTCTGATTACATAAACTCCGGAGGTTAACCCAGTCACATCAATCTGAGCCAGGTTTGATTCCAACTTTTCAGTTTTAATTAATGCCCCCTGCATGTTATAGATGCTGTAAACTTCATTCCCGAAAAAATCATTCAGTTTCAGGTTGATCGCTCTTTCTGCGGGATTTGGAAATACGGTGAGATTCAAAACCGAAGCGATGGATGGTTTTTCCGTTGTAGCACTTTTCAGAACTGTAGCAGCACTTGGTGCAGAGATGTTTACTGTGAAATCTTTAACTTCTCCATAGCTGAAAATTTCGCAGGGAAGAGGGAATGATCCGCGTTTCATGCCTACTCTCATGCGGGTTGCTCCTGTCATAGCAGTTGCCGGGATGGTTATACTTTTAGTAAAGGTCGTTTTACTCTTGCTCATGGTCACAATTTGCTCACCGGCGTCATCAAAGTCATAGTCGTGATTTAAGTCAATCCAAACACTCCAGTACCAAAAGTTGGCTTTTTTGTAACCCGGGGTCAAGGTAAATGAATATGATTTTCCGACTTCAACATTGAATGCCTTGCTTGTCAGGTCGGCATATCCGGTAACTCCTGTACTGGTGGTCGCATAGGTTGATCCGTTCAGTGACGCTTGAGCAATCCATTCTGAAGAAGCATTACCTTTTGAGCTGCAATAGGCTGGAGTATAGGTGTTAACGGTAACATAACCAGTTTTAATTTTTGTGCTGTTGCCGTGTGCATTAGTTACTACCAAAGTAACATTATATTTTCCGGATGCTTTATAAGTGACCGAAGGATTGGCAGAATTTGAAGTTGCCGGTGTGCCGCCATCAAAAGTCCAGACCCATGTGGCAGGAGCATTCATTGAAAGATCGGTAAATTTAACGGTTGCATTTTCGTTTACGATGTTCTGGTCGGCTGTAAAGTCGGCAACCGGAGCGGTATTCAGCGGAATGCAGTTCCCAAATTCATCAAGTGGGCCAAGGGTTGCATCAGCATCATTACCGTCGGGTGTATCAGGACAAGCTGGAGCTCCGGTTGGTTTTGCGCCAAGTCCCCACCAGTAGTATCCGTCGCCATCAGCATCAACACACTGAACGGTATAGTTTTGTTTCATACTTTGAACGGAAGCAACTACTCCGTGTGTCCAGGCAAAATTTGAAATACTTGTCTCAACATAAACATAACCAGCATCGCCCCAGGCACTACCATAGCTATTTTTAAAAATCCAAACTGTTTTGCCAATTAATGGACTTCCGGCAGGGATAGTATAAAAATAAGTGTAGCGATTCAGGTCTCTGTAATAGAAGCGATCTCCCTCTTTTACAACTTGCCATCCAACCAGCGTCATCGCATGGCTCCAGTCCAATAGTCCACCACTGATTGGGCCATATTTTATTATCATCTTCTTCAGGTTGTCTTCTGATACGGAATATGCGGCCGAACCAAAATCTACTCTTCCGCCAATTTTGATTTGTTCTGTTGGGCTTGAAGATTTATTGGTACAAACATTATTCGTTGCATTATATGGAAACGCAACTTCATCGATAATACCAGTATTTTTTATGTAATCGAGTGCAATACTTGGATAACCTCCGCTACAGCTTCCGGCTCCACTGCACGATAAAATATTTTGTTCCGATAAATCTAAGTTTAAAGGCTGATTATAGAACAGATTAACTTGTGCTTCGGCTACACCAGTTACTGCAAATGCCCAACATGAACCACAGGCTCCCTGATTTTTGACACTGGTAACCCAGTTTTTGTTGTGACGGCTTCTCCAGTCCCAATTGTCAACCATTACACTTGCGGTTGCTGATTTTAAAGTTACTCCATCTCCGGCAGAAATGATTCCCCCAACGTAATACTCTGCACCTGCGGGAAGTCTACTTTGTCCATAAAGTTTCTTTTTCTCAGCGTATGACAAGGCTGCTACCTCAGTCTCGCCGGCAACCCAGGCATAACCTTTTGCTTTAATGGTTTTGTTGATGCGGTTAATCTTGCTGTTATTCTGAAGTTGTTTTTTCTCTTTCTTTACTTTTTGAGCATCAATTCCCTGATCGGAAGCAGAAGAATAAGTTATGCTGACTAACGATAGACTCGCATTTTTTACTTCAATTTTCAGCGATTGCGGTTTTAATCCATTCAAAATGCCCGTTTCTTCGCTCACGTTATCGACGCTGAACGATGAGCTTTCTTCCATTAATGGATAAGTTTCGTAAACGAGGTACTCGTCACCCAATTTGTCGATTAAGATAATTCTTACAGAACTGTTTTCATCGTTAAACGAAATGTTGGCTTTAACTGCTAACCCAAAAATTGTTGAAACTTTTCCTTCAAAGGGAAGAATTTCGCTATTATTTGTAAAAGTCTGATTAACCAGGATGGTTTCAGGATTTTTCCCCATCAGTTCAAAACCTTTATAATTAGGGTTTTGCCCTTGTGCAAGCTGAAAGCTTAAGAAGATCAAAACGGCAGCAAAAATTTTGGTAAAACTTTTCATGACTAAATTATTTAGAGTTATTATTTTTTTTGTTTTCGCACAAACTGGTTATCACTTCTGCAATCTTTTCAAAATCGTCAGCTTTGTTGAAGAAGTAGTTGGAGCCCGATTGAATGGCTAACCGTTTGAAATAGCCTTGTGAGTGGAGAGTCAGAATGATGAAAATGACGGATTTATTTTCTTTTCGGAAAGCATTTAATACTTCGAGTCCTGATAGTCCGGGCATACGAATATCCACGATGGCCAGATCAGGAGTGAGGGTACGCAAAGCTTCCAAAGTATCGATTCCGTTGTTTAAACTTGCAACGACTTCTACCTGGTCAATCCCGACCAGTATTTCCTGAAGTCTCTCAAGAATTAAAGTTGAATCGTCTGCTATTAAAATCTTCATTTTGGTTGTGTATTTCCGACATGGTAAAAGTACAGCGGGCGCCAAAGGTGGGCTGTAAGGATTCCTCCTTACGTTTGTAAGGGTTTTCCTTTAAATTTTGTAGGGGAAATACTACACGAAAAAGCAGGGGCCCCATAAGCTTTAACTTATGAGACCCCTGCAATAGGAAAAATATAATTTGCCTGACTAAATTAAATTGTGTTCAAGGCAATAACGGGTAAGTTCGGTATTTTTACTCAACTCCATTTTTTCCATTATCCGGCTACGATAGGTACTGACCGTTTTGTCGGAAATGAAGAGTTCATTCCCAATTTCCTGGAGTGATTTTCCATTGGCAAGCTTAATCATAATTTCAAACTCTCGTCCTGAAAGAAGTTCATGTTTCTTTTTGCTGGCATCTTTGGAAAGGTGTTGAGCCAGATTTTCGGCAAGAGTATGTGATATGTATTTTCCTCCATCCGAAACTTTCCGGATGGCAAGAAGCAATTCTTCAGATGCAGTGTCTTTGGTAAGGTAGCCTGAAGCTCCAAGTTTTAGGGCCAAAATGGCATACTGTTCCTGTGGCATCATGCTAAGCATGAGAACGTTTAGATTGGGCCATCGTGTTTTTACTTTTTGCAGAACCTCCATGCCGGTCATCCCCGGAAGTGAAATATCCAACAACAGGATGTCAAATGTCTCGTTTTTTAGCAGGGCGATGGCTTCATTCCCGTCACGGGCTTCGCCAATGATGGTTGATGCTCCGAGTTGATGGAGGATCTGTTTCAGTCCATCCCGTACAATTTGATGATCATCACAAATGAGAATCTTCATTTAGTTTTTTATTGGTTATCGGAAAGCTGATTTTTACAACTGTGCCATTTTCCTTCCCTCGGGAAATGTGAAATGTTCCGCCCAAAGAGGCAGTGCGTTCTCTCATCCCAATAATTCCGAATGATTTCTTTGATTTGATCTCTCCTTCATTGATGCCTATGCCGTTATCGCTGACAGAGAGCAGAATATGGCCATCGGATTTTACTAATTCAACATCGACTCTGCTTGCTTTGGCATACCGCGATATGTTGGTAAGCGACTCCTGGATGATTCGGAAAATGGTTAAAGAAGTGGATGGTGATAAGGAGATTTCGGGTTGAATGTGACAAAATACATCTAACCGGTTTCGTTCAGCAAAATCGTAGGAGTACCACTCAATTGCAGCTTCAAGTCCAAGGTCATCAATAATTTGAGGACGTAGCTCGGAGGTCAGTCTCTGAACGGTGAAAATAGTATTGCGCACCAGCTCCGAAATTTTATCAATCTTCAGCTGAATATCCGGCTCTGCAACTTTTTGTTTCAAAATACCCAAGTCGATTTTGATGGCAGTAAGCGCCTGCCCTAAATCATCGTGTAATTCGCGGGCAATAACAACCCGCTCGTTCTCCCGCACTTCTTCAATGTGCTGTGTTAATTGCTGAAGTTGCTTCAGCGAACAGTGCAATTCCTGCTCTGCCCTTTTTCTACTAGTAATGTCTTGCGTAAAACAAAGGTATTTGTTCTCGGCAAGTTTGACTGATTCGATCGACAACCATCGGCTCGATCCATTTTTATGCTTGCACAAAAGTTCTTCAATGGTCAGGTTTTGCTGACTGCTATTTTTAAAAAAAGCAATTCGTTCTTTCAGAAATTTTCTGTGAATGAGATCGGAGAGTGACATTTTTAAAAGTTCATCCTGTGAATATCCCGTAATTGAACTGGTTGCCCCGTTTACTTCCATGAATTTTCCGGTTTCGTCGGCAATAATTACACCGTCAGGAGCATAATCGATGTAGCTTCTGTATTTCTCTTCGCTTTGCCGCAATGCCTCGTTAATCCGAATCAGTTCTTCCGCGGTTTTTTTCAATAGCGCTGCATTTTCTTTGATAATCTGCTTTTGCCTGAACAAATCAAGAAATATGTTGACCTTGGAAATCAGGATTTGGTTGTTGAATGGCTTAATAATGTAATCGACTGCTCCCGAATTATATCCTTCAGATATTTCTGTTTCTGTCATGTAATTGGCAGTCAGAAAAATGACAGGTACTTTGTCTTCATTTCTTGTTGCATTAAGCCTTTTTGCAAGCTCGTACCCATCCATCCCAGGCATTCTAACATCAAGAATGGCCAGCGCAAGATCAACTCCCTGTGCTTTTTCAAGTGCCTGAAAACCGGAATTTGCTTTTATCAGGTTAACATCAATCTTTTTCAGGAGCGATTCGATCAAAAAAAGATTTACCTGAATATCGTCAACAATAAGAAGATTTGGTTTCTGATTCATGTGTGACAAGTGATGGGTTTATCAATGCATGTTTGCCAGCTAAAAATGGCCTTCCCCGATCAAACCAAATCCAAAACAATTCAAAGCCTTAAAAAGTTCTGTTTGAATTGGATACTTAAATTTAAGCATTTTATGAATTACATTTTTGAAAAAAATGATGAAAAAAAGGCCGGACTCTTTGATGAATCCGGCCTTAAATTTATTACGTCATGAAATGAAGGTATTCAACTATTTTTTGTAGATGATACGACCATTCTGAACGCTTCCATCAAGGAGTAAACGATAGATCAGAATACCCGGAACAACATCTTGTGGAATGTATTCAACCCGGTTGAGGACTCCCATTTTAACTTGTTTGTCCATCAGGGTTTTGATCTTCTGTCCGAGGATGTTGCTGATTTCGAGTACAGCATGAGAGTCTGATTTCGAAGTAAATTCGAATACTACCCTGTCGCTGAACGGATTCGGATAAGCTTTCAATTCGTTGGCAGCAAATCCTGGAATCTGAGCTGACTGGTTTACAACCGTTGGGCAGGCAAACTTTTCTTCGAAGTAACCAACAAAGGCTCTGCATTCGTCAAACGCATTGTTAATGAGATCGACTGCACTCATGATATTTGACAAGCTTAAGCCAGCTGGCAGTGTCATACCACCCAAAGCGTCGTTGGCCAATTGATACAATCCACCAACTGTTGCGCTATATCCCGGGGTTGAACCAAGGAAATCAACCACAGCACTGTTTAATGTCCCATACCAATAAGGATCAACATCTAATTTATATCCTGTTATGGTTATTCCATCAAGTGCATAAATTGGTGTACAAACCATATCAACAACACCTGAGCCTTTTTCACAGGAAAGTTTTTTCTGAGTGGTCAGGTATTTTCCTGCTTCAAGAGAAAGGCTGGCTAAATCGCTTGTGATTCGGAGATTCAGACCTAATGTTAAGGTTTGAGCAAATAATCCATTATTGAGCGTGTTCTGTTTAGTCAGATAATTTTTAGTTTTTAATGGATTAATGCTTCCGGTTGGTGTGCAAGCGCCTGTAAGTAAATAACTTCCTCCACCTCCGGGCAGAATCGTGTTAACCAGCGAAGCATCGCCTGGCAGGAAGAGTACATAATTAGTCGGTCCACCAATTTGAAGCGGTCCCTGAGCGAGTAAATTGGCAACAAGTAAATTGGTGGCAATTTTATCTTCAAGGTTGCAAGCCGTACTCTTATCCTGATTACCAAATTTACCCTGGGTATAAGTACAGAATTCTTCACAGACATCTTTAGGTATTGTAATTTCGCATTCCGATGTACAGCCGTTTGCATCGGTTACAGTAACATAAATTATCCCTGAAGGAAGGTTCTCTGCCGTTGTACTTGTTTCACCGCTGCCTCCCCAAATTACTGAATATGGTCCTGTTCCGCCTACCGGAGTAACAGTTGCGCTACCACCTGTGTTTTCGCAGTTTGCATTCCGAACAAGAGCGATCGAGCAAGTGAGTTCGGTTGGGATATCTACAGTTACCTGTTCGGTATCGGTACATCCGTTAGCATCGGTAGCCACAATGGTGTACACCCCGGAAGCAGAAGCCAGGAATGGTGAAGAAGCAGCATTACCATTTACGGTATATGTTTTAGCTCCAGTACCACCAGTTGCGCTGAAAGTAATTGTAGCGCTACCTCCATAACAAGCCGGGTTGGTTCCCTGAGCTGTTAATACGACCTGAGTTGGGATATCTACAGTTACCTGTTCGGTATCGGTACATCCGTTAGCATCGGTAG
>CAYRBM010000148.1:0-6182 GCA_964422425.1 uncultured Odoribacter sp. | reverse complement strand
TTGTAGCGCTACCTCCATAACAAGCCGGGTTGGTTCCCTGAGCTGTTAATACGACAGCAGGAGGTTCTGCAACCTCAAGGACTGGGTTTCCCCAGAAACAGTTGGCATTTCGGTCATCGGTAACTGAAACACTGTAAGTCCCGGCAACCAATCCGCTGATGGTATGTGTCGCTGTTCCGCTTATGGCAGCTGTACCTGAACTTGGTCCTGTCCAGGTAACCGTGTAGCTTGAAGTACCAGTTATTGCTAAAATAATTGATCCGGTAGCTCCTCCGTTACAGACCACATCGGTTGTACTTTCTACGACTGCAAGGTCACAAGTGGGAGGTGGAATAAGAATATCAGCACCTTTTAACTGGTTGTCCTGCGCACCAAGAGATATGGTGTTTTGAGAAGACCAACTGCCATTTGTAGGAGGTCCCAGATAAACCAGCTCAAGTTTGAAGTGATAGGGGCCACCATTAATATCGGCAGCTCCTTTACCCGGTCCATAACCGGTTCCGTTGGGTGCTATAGACTGAGCGATGTGTCCAGCCATTTTGATCTGCACATTGTATGGAGCTCCACTGGTAGGACCTGTCCACCTAAGTTCATACATCGCATACTGGTCAGAACCGCTATCATAACCAAGAAAGACAAGTTCTGCATCATTAATTAAATTGGTATTGTTAGCACCCCTGGTTCCTTGTATGGTAATACGTCGTTTATTCCCTCCATCGCCTCCGTCAAATTCGGCAATACGGGCATTTACATTTGACCCTGAAGAAAGATTATTTGAACCTGTACCTGCAATGCCACCTGCACCAGCCATTGCAGTGGCCGGGACGGCAGTTGCATAGACATAAGGAACAATAGCAAAATCGCTACAGCTTGTTCCTTTAGGCCCAAGATTACTGCATTGGTTTACCGCAGTAAAACAATTTGGAGAGATGGCATTTGATGTCTCAATGGCTCCTTCATACATAGGAGCGGGAGAACTACCCAGCAAACCGTCTTTATCACCCCAGCCAACTACAAAGTCGTAGGCATTGATTGATCCTTTCGAGGCTTGGTGTGTAAATAGTAACCGGTATTGACCGGAGCTATGTGTAGGAACACCCTCGAGAATTGTTCTTTGCAGCGTTGATTGACCTTCATAAAAAGTTGAATTGCTTTGCTGAATGATGGAACCAATCCATACTGCATTTCCCTGAGTTGGATTTTTGTTTGATGATTGGGAAAAGTCAACTCCTGTAGATTGGGCAGATACCTGGAAGGTAACGAAACAGCCCAATAAAATCAGTAGCAGATACCTCTGCCATGATTTGTACGTTTGGTAAATTTTATTCATACTCCGTTAATTTTAATTGTTGATTCAATTTTTGTGCGTTTGGGGAAGTCATTGCGTTTGTCAATCGGGACTAACTGCAAGTTTTGAGAGCGGGAGTATCCCTTTGTTGATTGTCAATTGTGCAGAACGATAGCTGTTCCTTAATTTCAGCACCTGTTTGGTCGATTTCTGAACAGTTAAAACTATTCTGAACAGCTCAGGTATCGGGTGAAGGTATTTGGATAATTTTCATAATGGACTTGAATTCAGTGTTGTAAGCTTGCTTTCCGATAATGATGCACCCATTTGGTGGTGCTTTTGTAGAACAGGAGGCATGAATTGACCGAAAATAAACTTCAACGATAATTCAGGCGTGGGAGCTACATTCATATTCATTTTGTGCACCTTTGATGAAGCATTAAAAATCTGGCTTATCATCTTGTTAGGGCACTTTATACTGGTCTTCTGGCGACCTTTAGGTTAAACGTACCTTGCCAAATTAACTGACCATACGTTCAAATGCTTTATAAGCAGGGAAGATTTAAACTGATTGGGTTGTGTTTAAGTAGTTGAAGAACAAAGGCTTTACGTTACTGTTTTTCTTATTGGATTAACGCCACTCTTCAAATACTTTATGATTGTTATTATAACAAACAAGAAATTTTCTATCTTTGATGAATCACCTCACTTTCTTTTTTGAAACGGTGTAGAACAGGAAGCACTTAACTTTTGCCGGTTGGGCTTCCTGTTCGTTGTTTCAGGTTATTTGCTATTCAATTCCAGATTTTCTGTTTTCAATATAGATGTTGGTTGACACTAATTCACCTCTCTATTAAATTTACGAAGATTAACAAGCACAGTCAAGTTATTCCCTCTTCGTATTTGGTCCGGTTATCAAATAAATACTCTGAACTATCAAATGAACGGTTCGGAATATCAATTTCATTAATTCCGGCCAAACTAAAAAGTGATTCTTTAAGGTGGTGGGTTGGTCTTAAAGCAATTAACTAAGTATATGCACTTCATTGGGTTAATTTTAATTTCAGACATAAAGGTATTTTATTATAGACATACAAGTCAAGTATTATTTTTGAGTTTGAAAGACCAATTAGCAAAAATGTCTTTTTAATGACTAAATCTTGATTCCCAATGACTGAATTTAAATTTTACATGCTGAAATACTCTGGTTTTTAATGTTTGGCAATTTCCTTTTGGTTTCATAACTTAGTTAAACAGAACTTTTTAGCTATGTACAAAAAACTAAGTATCAAGGAATGGGCAGTTGAAGATCGCCCGCGCGAAAAAATGCTGGTCAAAGGAGTTCGGTCTCTTTCCGAAGCCGAACTGATTGCCATTTTAATTGGCTCCGGAAATCTGGAAGAATCGGCTGTAGAGGTCTCGAGGCGTATCCTGGCTTCAGTGAATAACAACCTGAACGAATTGGGCAAAAAAACGATTACCGATCTGAAAAAATTCAAAGGAATAGGCGAAGTTAAAGCCATCACCATCATGGCTGCGCTCGAACTTGGCAGACGACGAAAAGAATCGGAGCCCGAAGAAAAACCGAAGATAATCACCAGCGGCGATGCAGCAACCATTTTTAAACCGTTGCTGAGCGATCTTCCGCACGAAGAATTCTGGGTTCTTTTGCTCAATCGCAACAACCTGGTCATCGACAAATTCATGGTTAGTCAGGGTGGTTTGGCCGGAACGATTATTGATGTCCGCATCATTCTGAAAACAGCTTTGGAAAAACTGGCCTGTTCGATGATCCTGTGCCACAATCATCCGTCGGGGAACCTGCAACCCAGCGAAGCCGACAAGGAAATTACCAGAAAAATAAGGGAAGCCGGGAAACAAATGGATATTCCTGTCCTCGATCATCTGATTATCGGAAATGATGCTTATTTTAGCTTCTCCGACGAAGGTCTGATGTGAACAACTGAAATTATCCCACGGTGGAAAAAGACGAACATACAAGAATCCTGATCTACACGCCTGAACTGACTCCCAGGGTTGAGTATATTTTTGACTTTATTTTTGGAACCATACTTGGAGTTGAAGTTACCTACACCAACCATACAACCGATTTCCTGCAATCAGCGCTACCCGGTATAAACTATTCGGCGAACAGGCTTTCAAAGGGACTTTTCCTCCGTCCGCATCCGATACTTTTTGAAAAAAACATTCAGGAACAAAAAACTGATCCGGTTATATTTCAGGACGAAACTTTCTTTTTCGCTTCGTCGGAAGATTCGTTTCTGCCATTCGATCCGTTTGCCTGTGCATTTTACCTGATAACCCGGTACGAAGAATACCTCGAAGGCAACCCTGATGAGTACGATCGCTTTAGCGACTCAGGCAATTGGCTGGTAAAAAACCAGTTGCACCAAAAACCGCTTGTTGATCGACTGGCTTTTTTAATCGCCGGAAAAATAACGGCACAATATCCGGAGTTTCACATTCATAAGCGTTCGTTTCAGTTCGTTACAACAATCGATGTGGACAACGCCTGGGCTTTTAAAAACAAAAGCGTACAGGTTTCGCTTGGTGCAGTGGCCAAAGCAGCACTCCACCTCAATGCGGAGGAACTAAAACAACGGCTGGTCGTATTTCTTGGCCTTCAAAGCGATCCGTACGACACATACAAATACATTCTGGAAACCTACAAAGGAAAACTCGAACATGTTTTGTTCTTCTTCCTGATTGGCGACCGAAACCGATACGATAAAAACATATCCCATAAAAACAAAAATTTCAGGCAACTGATTGCTAACATGGCCTCCGTTTGCGAAGTCGGAATTCATCCGTCGTTTGCCTCGAATCAGAAACTTTGGCTCTTCGACAAAGAAAAAGACCGGCTCGAAGGAATCATCGGGAAACCGGTTTCAAAAAGCCGTCAGCATTACCTGAAACTCCGGATGCCAGTAACTTACCAGCATTTAATCAAATCGGGGATCACCGACGACTACACCATGGGGTTTGCGAGCGAAGCCGGATTCAGGGCAGGAACCTGCACTCCTTTTTTGTTTTTCGATCTCAGCAAAAACCAACGTACTGAACTGACCATCCATCCGTTTCAAATGATGGACGTTGCGCTGAAAAACTACATGCGCCTGAACGGCGAAAAAGCAGGTGAACTCACACTGAAACTCATGGACGAAGTGAAAAAAGTGGAGGGAACATTCATCAGTTTATGGCACAACGAATCGTTGAAAGATTCAGGTCAGTGGGAAGGCTGGCGAAACGTGTTTGAACTGATTCAGGCGAAAGGCTTACAATATGCAGGCGAATAACTCCGAAATCAGATTTGTTGAAAACAGGCACATCGATTATGCCCGCTGGGATCAATGCATTCAGTCGTCGCCGTTTGGAATTGCCTATGCTTACACCTGGTACCTCGATCGGATTTGCCCTCACTGGGACGCCTTGGTTTGGGGAAATTACCTGTATGTGATGCCGTTGGTGAATGTGTCGAAATTAGGAATCAGGTATATCTATCAACCGTTTTTCACTCAGCAACTTGGCGTTTTTTCCAGTTTTACTCCGGACCCCGAAATCGTCAATCATTTTCTGAACGCTATTCCTCCCAAATTCAGGCTCACCGACATGAAACTGAACATCGGGAACCAACCAACTGCCAGCTCTTTCCTGATCTCAGAAAACAACACCTATCACCTAAACCTGCTAAACAGCGTGCAGCGGCTTCTTGAAAATTACAACAACAATACGAGACGAAATATCAACAAAGCCGCGCAAAACAAGGTTTTTATTGCACAGGTTTATGATATCCCGAAGTTTATTCAATTCACCTGGCAAAACCTTCGGACTAAATCGCCGGAAGTGAAACAACAACATTATCTGGCGCTACAAAAGTTGGTTAGTTTTGCGCTTTACAATCAACTCGGTGAAATTTACGGCGCATGGGATTCGGCCAACGAACTGGTTGCTGCGGCTTTCTTTATCACCACCAATCAGAAAAGCATTTACCTGGCGGCGTCATCTTTGCCATCAGGCACCGAGCAAAGCGCGATGTTCCTGCTTATCGATCAGTTCATCAGAAACCATGCCGGTAAAAATCTCACGCTCGATTTTGAAGGTTCGAACATTCCGGGAGTTGCCCGTTTTTACGCCGGTTTTGGCGCGTCACCTCAGATTTATTACTCTGTCCACCAGAACCGCCTCCCTTCAATTCTGAAGATTTTCAAGAAGTAGTATTTTGTATATTGTACAGCATTCTTTTGGTTGCCGATTTTTTTATACTTTCGCCGAAACTTTTTAGAACATGAAGGTAAATATTCTCGGAGAGTCAAACTCCATTTTCAATCAGTTCATTTCAGAAATTCGTTGTGAAGTAATCCAAAAAGATCCGATGCGATTCCGCAAAAACCTTCAGCGGTTGGGCGAAATTTTCGCTTACGAAATCAGTAAGGTGATGGATTACGAAATTACCGACATTAAAACTCCTCTCGGAATAGCTCCTGTTTCAACCCTTGTACAACACCCGGTTTTGGCAACTATTTTACGCGCCGGACTACCTGTGCAACAAGGTTTATTGAATATTTTCGACCGCGCCGAAAACGCATTTATTTCGGCCTATCGCAAATACGATGCAGCAGGTGAATTTCATATCGAATTCGAATATCTGGCAACTCCGTCACTCGATGGCAAAGTACTCATTCTTTCCGACCCGATGCTTGCATCCGGAGCTTCAATGGAAATCGGGTATCACGCCATGTTGCAGAAAGGCACGCCAAAACATATTCACCTGGTGGCCGTAATTGCCAGCCAGCAAGGTGTTGAGCACGTAATGAAACACATTACTGCGGAAAATGTGACCTTGTGGATTGGTGCTGTTGACCCGGAAATGACA
>CAYRBM010000147.1:0-13552 GCA_964422425.1 uncultured Odoribacter sp. | reverse complement strand
GCTTTGCATGGCCTTCGATAAATAACACACCCGAATATTTCGTTTTAGCTTTTGAAAATCTGATAAATGGAAATACTGAGTTTTTAGTAATTGAATCATCGAAATTATTTAGGCGTTTAGAAGCACGAAAGAGAATCCACGAAAACCAAGCTTACTTCTGGTTATGGATGTTGGACGATCGCAAAGTTTATGAGACAACTAATATTGGTTTGGAGGGAGAATGGTATTTTCTGAGCAAAGGATACGCCCGTGTTGCTGATAGAAAGGATATGGACTTCAGTTTGTTTTTAAATAATTGGAGCGAAGTATTGATGTTGTAATGAGTTATTTCTTTTTCACTTTTCAATCTGCTTTTATTAAATGGTAGCGACAAGAAATGCCAGTAATTTACGTTAATCAGCCGAAATGCTGCTTTCATTGTCTAAAATACGTTAATAATGAAATTATAAACATTTGTGATTTACTTTTCTGCATATTTGTAAAAACAGAATAAAATCATGATAAATTGTATCATTATTGATGATGAAAAACCGGCAAGAGACTCTTTGGAGTTGATGCTGAATCATTATTTTGCCGATAAAGTAAAAATATTGGGGAAAGCCGAATCTTTAAAAGAAGGAGTCCTTTTAATCTATAAATATGATCCGGATTTGGTATTTCTGGATATTGAAATGCCGGAAGAAAACGGATTCATGCTTTTTAATTATTTTCAGCAATTCAAATTCTCTGTTATTTTCACTACCGCTTATAAAGAATATGCCATAAATGCCATAAAAGTTGCTGCTCTTGACTATCTGCTGAAACCGATTAGTGTTGAAGATCTCAAGATTGCATTTTCGTTGTACGAAAAGAAAGTATCCTTGGGTATTGAGAAAGAAAACATCGAAAAACTTTTGGCAGTAATAAATCCATCAAATACTATCGAAAAGATAGCCTTACCTACATCTTATGGGTTTCAGCTCGAAAAAATCAATGACATCATATACTTCGAAGCGGATGAGAATTATACCAATGTTCATACCCTATCAGGAAAGATTATTATGATTTCCAGATCGATTGGTGATCTTGAAAAGACCATGCCACCAACTACATTTTTCAGAATCCACCGTTCGTACATCGTTAATCTCAATTTTGTGAAATCCTTTAGCCGAAACGATGGATATTTTATTACAATGGAAAATGGAGCAAAATTGGATGTTGCTGCACGTCGGAAGGACGATTTGATCAAAATACTTAAAAGCCTTTGAAGCTTAAATCTTTTACTGATTTGAATTTTACCGGTAAGACAATATTTTCACTGGAAAAATCAGGCAAATACCTATTCAGTTGCCTGTTTCTGATTGCACTTTGCAGCAATCCCCATCAGCTTTTTTCTCAAACTTATCCGACCCGCAACTACACCATGAACGATGGACTGCCAAGTATGTCTATCCGTTGTATTTATAAGGATTCCAGAGGTCTGTTTTGGTTAGGGACTGATGCCGGATTGTGTTCGTATGACGGGAAATCATTTCGGATTTATAAGTCGAATGAAGGAATGACCGCAAGCAAAATATGGGCTATAACTGAAGATGAAGATGCTAATTTATGGTTTGGCAGCTATGGCGATGGACTTTACAAATATGATGGTCGGCATTTTGAGCGGTATACAACGAAAAATGGAATGGTCAGTAATTATATCCGAGTACTCGTTTATTCCCAAAAATTCCATTGTTTGATTGCAGGGGCAGAAGGTGGAGTTAATACTATTCGAGAGAATACAATAAGCGCATCTCCTTCAGAGATGTTTACAACGGATAAAGGAAGAACCGTTACCGGCTTGTGTGAGACCGGAAATTTTATCTATGTAACAACTTACGGGCATCAAAACCCTATCCGATACTATCCTGATCAAAATAAATTCGTATCAGTGCATGATACCGGTAAGCATTATCCGATCCATAGTTTTTCATGCTTTTTATCTTCAAATGGAGATACCCTTTTTTCAAATCAGAATAAAGGGATTTGGCTTTATGGTAAAAAGGAAATCTTCAAATGTGATACTTTAGGACAAGTTTTCAGTATTACTGAAGACAAACATCGCAATATCTGGTTGGCTGCCTGGTCGTACCAAAATATGAAGCAAAAGGGGGGAATTTTTCGCTATGATGGCAGGTCGGTACAAGCTTTCAAAACAACTTTCGGTATTACCGACCGCGAGATTTGGACGGTATATTATGACCCAAAAGAAGATATTTTGTGGGTAGGAACAATAAACGAGGGGTTATATAAAGTTTCATTTAGTAACATTGTCGAGTTTACTTCAGCTTATTTTCAATCGGCGCAAAAAATAAATAACCTGTATCTTGATTCCGGTAATTCACTTTGGATCTCAGGAAGCCATGAACTTATTAAAATGAATACCTCTGACCAAAGTTTCACGAGACTGGATAAACGCCCTATGATTTTAGCATACCGGCAATTTTGGAACCACCCGCTAAACAAGAAACTACCTCCGATGGGTGAAACAATGAAAGCCGCTAAAGACCTGAATTTCTCCGAGTTGACATTATTTGAAAAACAAATCGATTTTAACTTCAATAAGGTTACTGAAGACACCAAACATTCAATCATTTTTTCGAGTGAGTTGGGCCTTTTTCGTCGGGATTTTGCCACCGGTGTGACAAATTATTTGGGACAGGAAGGAGCTTTAGGCGAATTTGCATCAATGGGCGACACCTTGATTGTCAGTGTATGGGGACCAACAGCTTTAAACCCGCGTTATAAGTCAAGTCGCTTAAAATACGATAATTCGCGTTTTTTTCCGCTTAAACTGTTTACGCAATTTACCCAAACAGGCGACCCTCACAATGTTACACGATTGGTAAAACACGACAACCAATATTGGTACACCAGTTGGGTTACGGGACTTTGGGTCAGCGAAGGAATGCAATTGACCAATCTGAATCAAACCGATAGCACAATCAACAATAACCTGAATGACATTTGCTTCGATGAGTCTGATCATGTCATCTTTGGTTCAAACCATGGCGAAATCTGTATTGCATCGTACAGTAATCGGAAACTTAAAATCGATTACCGGATTAACAGCGAAAACGGATTACATGGGAACAGTATTTTTTGGCTGGTTGCCGATAGAAACGGGAAACTCTGGGCCGGAACAAACCGCGGACTAAACTGTATCGACCTTAACGAACTTTTTGCCAACAATAAATGTACTGTTCGCTTTTTTGACGAAGAAGAGGGTTACTCAGGGCAGACTGCCAAACATGCTGTAATCGACTCCGCCGGTAATCTGTGGATAGGAGCAGGAAAAAATCTCATCAAACTTGACACAAAAAAACTGCTGGCACATCAAATTGAAAGAAGCAGTGTTATTTTGAAAGAAATTCAGATCAACAACCAGCCCATTTCCAATTTCCTGCATGCAGACAAATTGAATAAATGGACTTCGGTGCCAACAGAAATGCCTAAGTTTAAGCAGACCGAGAACGATCTTACTTTCCATTTCGACATCCTGAATTACAGAAATTCAACCAAAGATAAATTCAGGTATTACTTGAAAGGTTACGATAAAACCTGGAACAACTGGTCTGAGAACCGTATCGCAGTTTATACCAATCTGCCTCACGGAAAGTATACTTTTTGTATCGAATCGTTTAACAGTAACACCAATACTGAAGCTTTGCCAATCGTTTTCGATTTTGTTGTACGTCCGTTTTGGTGGGAAATTTGGTACGTCCGTTTATTAATCTTAATAGTTTGGAGTGCGTTAATATTCGTTGCACTCAGAAAATATTTCAGAATCAGGAAAACAAACCTGCAAAGAAAGCTTGAAATCGAAAAAACCATTGCCACACTTGAAATGCAGGCTTTGCAAGCCCAAATGAACCCGCACTTTATTTTTAACTGTATCAATGGTATTCAGTATTATGTTTTAGCCAATAAAATGGATCAGGTTTTGTCTTATTTGTCAGATTTTTCGAAAGTAATCCGAGAGTCGCTGTCAAATGCCAACCGGCGCATGGTTACACTGAATCAGGAAATTGAATTTCTCAAAAGTTATTTACACCTGGAACAAATGCGTTTCCCCGATAAATTTAACTATAGTATCCGGTGTGAAAAAGAAAACACCATCAGTTTCGTTCAAATTCCACCTATGTTGATACAACCATTTGTTGAAAATGCAATCAGGCATGGCTTCTCGAATTTAAAGGAGAAAGGCCAGCTTTCCATTCTGTTTCAACTCCTTTCCGGTGATGTTTTAAAATGTACGATTACCGACAACGGTGTTGGACGAGAAAAAACGGAAGTAAAATCTTTTAATCAGATGGAAGACCGGTTACACAGCGGGAAGATCACCGAAACACGTCTCAAACTCTTCAATACAGCTGAATTACCCGATAAGTACAAAATTGTCTATACCGATTTATTCAGCGAAAACGGAACCAGCGGCCTAAAAGTTGAAATTTATTTACCCATTGAAATCAGTCAGGGTTAACCCGGCCTGCTATAAATTACGTAGCAATTATCAGCTCCTTTTCTACGCTTATTCGCTCAAACCTTTCATTCATTAGGCAAAATTCAACGCTCATACATTGATTAAAAACGGATGGGTGAGATTTGGTAAGTTTGATTAAAATCAGGTCGATTCTTAATGAAGAGTTCATCCAAGAACTAGTTTATGAAAAGTCATAATGATCTAATTGAATCTATTTCGGAATAATTGAAATTTAGTGCTCCTCAAGCTTTTTATTAATATTTGACTACTTATGGAAGTAAAGTTAACTGCCGATTGGATTTTTACACATAACAGCGAAGTAATTTATCGGGACGGCAAATGTTGTTTTAGAATATTGGAAGGCGAGTTTCTGTATTATTTGGTAGAACTTGCTTTAAAAACACTAAATGTTAAATACGAATGCGAGGAGCTTTTTGAAGACGATGACTTGAATTATGAACATCCTATGTATTTTTATTCATTTGAAAACCTGGAAGATATAAAAGAAACTTGTCCGATATTGCACAGTGAACTCCAGAAAGAAGTGAATCGCCATAATAAATGGAAATCAGAAATTGAGAGGAAGCAAAATTTGATCATTGAGTTTTTATGTACAGCAAAGTCAGTCACCCAAATTCATAAACATTTAATGCAAGAAGAACTGAAATATAATGGAGAAGGAATTTCAAAAGAGCATACACTTTACCTACTTGATGATTTGGAGTTCAACCAAAAAATTGAAACCCACAATAAAAAATATAGATTAAGGCAGTCTGTTTAAGGTAGTCAGAAGGGGTCATTGAAAATGAGTTAAAATCAAATTTTCGAAAATGAAATTTCTGAATATTCTTAAAAACTTCTACCAGAATTTTCTACAGAAAAGTAAATATCGGCCTTTAGTTATTGATTACGATTCTATTTATGAAAAAAAAAGGAGGAATGTATGGTCAGATTCCAAAAGATTGAAAATCAAAGATCTGAAGTCCTTAAATATAGGGAAAAAGGAATTTGTGGTGATGTGTACGAAATGGTGTGATGTAAATCTTGGAAAGAAAAATGGTCAGTATATTTTAAAAATTTACTATTCCTTTAGTAAAACCTATGGCACCTATTTTTGTGACAATAAAACATTTCTCATTCGGTTGTGGGAAAACCTTTTATTAATAGACGTTGGGGAAACAGTTATTCATGAGTATGTTCATTACCTCCAGTTCAGTTCCAAAAAGCATATAAAAAATAGTAATGTGCTAGAAGAAAAACTTGGATATGATGACAATCCCTATGAAATTGAAGCCAGGGAAGTAGCCGCTAAGTTGAAAAATGTATGTTTTGATGCAATTCTCAAAGAATTAAATCCGAATTCTGTATCGCCAAATCGTAAAAAGTAAAATAACTCAGGTGAGTTAAATTTATATTGTAAAAATGAGATGCGAACTCCGGAATTGCTCCCAAAATTTTAAATAAAGATAGATAGAAATACTATTTTGTATAACAACTTTTACAACAACTCATTAAAATTCAATCTATGAACATTCTACAAATTAAAAGCGGTAAAGTTGAAATTCGTAAAGACAACGGAAGTTTAATTCGGACTATTGGGAATGGAGACGCAGTTTATGCCGACTTTAACGGTGATCAATCGTTAGTGGTTATTACAACTGTTAAAGGCAAGGTTGAAATTCGCAAAGACAACGGAAGTTTGGTGCGAACAATCGGAAATGGTGATGCCTTAAATGCCAGATGGTATGGTTCTGACATTGCAATCGGCACAAACAAAGGGAAAACCGAATTGAGAAAAGAAAATGGTTCACTGATAAGGACATTATAATCAGAGAATCGTCAATGATTTTTTGATGAGACACTAAAATAATTGATTTTAAAAGCTATATAACAACTAATTGATTTAAACAAGTAAATAATGTTAGTTGAATATTTTAATAGTAAATCTATTAATTCTACTGAACCTGAACGTATTAATTTTACTTGTCCAGGTGGAGAATTAATTCATATTTGGAAAACTGAAAAAGGAAAACTAGGGATTACCAGGAATAATGATGATAGTTACACTTTCTGGAATTTTGAGAAAATGACTCCAATCTCACATCTTTTTAACAAAAATTATGAAGATGAATTATTCACCCGAAATTACAGATTTAATAAACATAGATTAGAAATCCCTCTTGAAAAGAAAGAAGTTCAAGGCTTTGCGATGGCTCCCAACGGAGAAACTGCAGCAATTGCACTGCAAGATTCAACATGCGTTATATGGGATTTAATAAATGATCGGCCCATTATGCGCTTGGTTGGTTTTTCAACTGGTGTTGTTCCCATTGAAATTACTGCCGATGGTAATTTCTTAATTATCTCACAGTACGATCCATTTTGGTAGTAATAAAAAATTGAGCAACTATAATAGAATAAGCATTTTATAACTTTAAATCAACCTCATGTTCAGGAAAAATCTTCTTTTTGAATTAAAAAAAGGCTTTCTTGTTAGAAAAATTAATGGTTGGGAAGAAACAAAAGCTATTGCAGTAACTTCCGATGGAAAATACCTCTTGTCAGGTACCAGCTCTAAGGTTGAAATCTATGACCTAAAATCAGTTAAAACACCTGGCTCAAAGAAATTGTCATTAGACAATATTCCCAACCTGACAGTTGTTAAAACAATACAATTTCCGGATGATTCTTTACAAGCGCTATGTGTTTCTCCCGACAATACAATGTTCGCTGCTTCGTTCTATTCACAATGTGCAATCTGTCATTTTTCAGAACAAAATGAGTTAATCTACCTCGAAGGTTTTTATTTCAAAGTGCTGAAATTGAATTTCACTCCGGATGGTAAACTAATTATTGGGAGTAACAAAAAATGTGTAATGATCTGGGACGTTGAAACCAGAAAATTACTTCAAATTTTACCCGGGCATTTCGAGGTCAAAGGATTTTCTGATGATGGCCGAATGGTATATTCTTCTTCAGATAAAGGTCATTTTTTGTGGAATCCTCTTCAATGGGTTGAATTTGTTCCAGGACATACAAAAAAAATAAGTGGACTCCAGTTTATTGATTATGGTAAGCAAATCGTTTCCTCATCAGCTGACGGAACGATGATTTTTTGGGATGTATTAACTGGTGCTCCTCTAAAACAAATACATCCGCTTCTTGATTTCGATTTTGACCATTTCAGCGATAATGGAGACCATTTGGGGTACGATAATATTCTTCTATCTCCGGTCAGTTCTTTAACAAAATCTCCTGATGGTAATTTTTTGTTTGTAATTTCGGATTTGGAATATGACAGAAGAGTGTGCAGCCTATGGGACTGGAAAACCAAAAAAGCAATTAGTTTTTTTGTTGCAAAAAACTATGTATTTAATGATCAAGACCTTGGCATTACTCCGGATAATAAATATGTGTTACTAAAAAGAGATGAAAGTATTACCGATATCTGGAACCTGAAAACTGGGAAGAAAATCAAAGTCATTAAGAGTCCAGGTTCTAACTGGTATGACACAAGCAGATTATTTGAGCAGGGAAAGAAACTGCTATCATTTCCCAGTAATCAGGCTGCCACAATCTGGCAAATACCGGAAGGAACAGTAATAAAAGAGCTCAAAGAAAACCATTCCAACGTCAATTATGCTGAAATAACTCCCGATGAAAAGCATGTTGTTATGGCTTCGGCCGATGGAAATTGTATTATTCAGGAACTCATGACTGGCAAAATAAAGAGGGAATTATCTGGTCATACCGGCAAAATAAATACGCTTGCTCTTTCGCCCGATGGAAAATATCTAATAACAGCAGCTGAAGATCAATTATGCTTGTTATGGGATCTGGAATCAGCCACAATATTACACAAGCTATCAGGGTATAAGCAAAAAGTCAGTCATGTTGCTTTTGTAAACAAGGAGAAAAATGTATTGACAATCTCACTCAATACGTGTATTTTATGGGATATTACATCAGGCAATAAACTGGATGAACACGAATGCTTAGAAGATATCTGTGAGTATGCAATTTGTGAAAACTCACTTGCATTAGGAACAATTTCAGGGAATTTAATTTTTCTAAAACTTTAGGATTAAAACCTCGGGGTTTTGCCCTCTGAAGGTATTTTTAAAACAAAATCAAATCAGTTATAACGGGTAAAAATTATTAATTAATTCATTTTTAAGAATCAGTAAATTCATTTAATATAACAATAACTCGTCAACATTAGTCATTTTAACGCTTATGAGCTAAAACAGCTAGCTCATCCTTCAAAAAGCTGCGTTTATACATTCATCACCCGTAAGTTGAGTTATTTCAATATTTTTATTCAAAACAAACCCTAAAAACTTACAGAAATATTATACAAATATTGAATGTAAAAAATTTCTCCTAACGACTAAACTTGAAAAATATGGAAAACCTCAGAAAAGCAAAATTATCAACTCTTCCATTTGAAATAGCTACGCAATTTTGGCCTCAAATAAAAAGAAAGGCTGTCGGAGATAAAGTAGTTTGTGATATAAGTAATTTTAGGTTATCGTTAGAAAAGATTGTAGTAAACATTATTGATGAAGAAACAACTCCGCCATCAGCTAAAATAGCAGATGGTGCTATTAGTTGTAATAACTTAAATGCTGGAAGTTTTGCACATGAATGTTGTCATTTAATAGCTGGAACCAGAGCGGCAATTAAAAAGGAAGATCAATTGACTACCCCAATCCTTGAAGAATCTAAAAGTAAGGGATATAAAAACCGAATAATCGAATATGTAAACTCTCCTTTGCGGAAGAATTATGAAAGATTAATTGCTTATTTATATCTAGCGGATGAAGAAGAGTTAAACGCAAAATTAACTGGTTTTTATGTCGGTTATATGTTAGGAAACACCCCCACTGTTGCAGATGATAAATTTATTACAGGAGTTTTAGAGTTGTATAAAAATATGAGCAATTTTCATATTACAACACAGGATTTAGAAACAGACCATTCCCAAATGATTAGAAAATACATTGAACGAAATCCAGAATTGAAAATTGATTTTAATTCACCAAAGTCAATAAATGACTATATCCAAAAACAAGGCAAAACATTTGTTGATAAGTATAAGGTGTTGTTTCATTAGAAGAGTCAAATAATAATTTGTGTAATACATAATTAAAAACTAAAAATATGGGATTCTCAGCATCAATCATAGGTAGTCCGCTTTTTTGCGAAGGTCAGGCTGTCGTAGCAAGAAATAGGCAAAAATCATTGCAGCAAACTATTTACAATTTTCCGACAATGTATGGTAAACCAATCTATGCAATTTGGAATGGAGATTGTGTGCAAGTACAAACCGATAAAAACAGGGCTTACCTTGTCAGTAATAACTCAACGATCAGGCAAATAGGTTAGAGCAAATTACTTCAAAATGAATATAAATAAAAGAATTAAGTCAATCCCTGAGCATTTAAAATTAGTTATTATTTAAACGTCTTTGTTATAACGTAGCATTAGTCCCGAATTGATCTGGCGTTTAAAGGATGATTTGTTTGTATAAAGTATGGTTGTGAATTCTTAGAATTGATTTTAAAATTTTATATAAGTCTTACGTTTTTACACAAACCAGATAAGTTCACTAACGAATAAGGCAATTTTTGAATAGGTGATTCTTGGTCTTAGACGTCCATTAATATTTATTGTTTAAAAAGTCAAATAAGATGAAATGTCTTTCTTGTAATGCAAAAATTAATCCTGGTGCAAGATTTTGTAGCGAATGTGGTGCAAAACTAGAAATCAAATGTCCTAGCTGTAATGCATTGTTAACAAATTTTTCAAAATTTTGTAGTGAATGTGGTGCTCCTTTGGAAGATTCTGGTACAGTAAATTCAACAGGACAGAAAACTTCTGAGAATAAAATAAGAGAAAATATTGATAATGGAGATTCAGGGTACTTCACTGATCCTCGTGATGGGGAAACGTATTATACTGTTAAAATTGGAAATCAGGTTTGGATGGCAGAAAATTTGGCTTATAATATTGGAAAAGACTGTTGGGCCTATGATGAGGATGAAAGAAATGTAGATATTTATGGAAGATTATACAGTTGGGAAGCTGCAAAACGAGCCTGTCCAAGTGGTTGGCACATCCCATCTCAAGGAGAATGGGAGCAACTAGCACGATATATTAACAATAAGAAGGGAGTGTATGAAAAATCTTCGCATGGAGATTGGTATAACCTTGGTAAACACTTGAAAGCAAAAAAAGGCTGGGATATGAATTATGATAATAATAAAGGCTGCGGAATCGATGATTTCGGGTTTTCTGCTCTTCCTGGTGGAATAATTATGGGGGATGGCTTTTCCGGAGTTGGAAAATATGGTCAGTGGTGGAGTTCAACTGAGAGTGATGAAGATAAAATGAAAATTCGTAGCCTAAGAAATAGTAGCCAAAATCTTGAAACTTGCGATTTCTGGACTTGGTATGGTTCAAGTATTCGCTGTGTTAAGGATTAAATATGAAAATGATTAATTGAACTTAAAAAGGAGCATTATACTAAAAGCTGTTTAATCAAATATTATACGAGGTAGTATAAATAAATTGTTGATCATAAGTCTCTATTAAAAATGGTATTATGTTTCGCTTGTATTAGTTTAATTATTAAAGTCGAAAATCTTCGTACTTATATTTTAATTCAAGAGAGTTTTGTGCATTCGATTACATCTATGCAAATGGATTATATTATTGAAACAAATTACAATATCAATAACTCTTCACGATGGAAGTAAAACTATCCACCGATTGAAATTTGATACAAAATTACAAGATCTATTGTTTAGAAGGATTTGCCACACAAAAAATACCATTGCAAAATAAAAAGAAATATCCATGATCGTTATTAATGCAAGTTTATACAACACGTTTACGGATTTGAGTATAGAAGAATCCCAAAAACTGAAGTCGGAAGCGGAAAAACTGAATGTTGACTTATTGCCCGATATTTATACCGTACAAACCCTGATTAATGTATTGAATTCAAATAAGAATCAGGATATTTTGCTTTTTATCAATTTTCCACCTTTAGAATTTTATGAATATAATAATGTTTCAGAGTCGCTTATTGAGAAATATCTTCTCTATGCTGATAATTGGGCAATTCCGGAATATAAAGTAAGCGCCGGATTACTGAAATACCTTTGCGGTAAATATAAATTTGTAGCTATACATGTAATTACCGGAGCCCATAAATCGTACGTAACTGATGCCAACATTTTATCGCTGACCGGAGATGTACCAACGACCATAAAACGCAAGCATGATTGGAAAATCAGCAATGCGAATCCGGAGGAACTTATGCGAACTTACCTGGTTGATAAAATCAGGGAGGCCCTGTAACCGCTAATCATTACAATTAGTATCATCTCAAAAATTAGTAGCTCGAATGTCTGAAAAGAAAAATACCATACTACACTACCCTGATGGATCAGTATATGAAGGAGAAACTGTAAATGGGATGAGAGATGGTTTTGGCATCTTAATTTACCCGGTAAATGCAAAAGACGGGCGGAAAAGATACGTTGGTGAGTGGAAAAACGACAGGATTTTAGGGAAAGGAATGATGGAATACCAGGATGGAACTGTATTTGAAGGAGTCATTTATGACGATGAGATGAAAGGTGTTGGAACAGTAACATTTCCTGATGGTTCGAGGTACTCGGGCGATGTAAGACATGAAAAATATAATGGTATGGGGACTGGCTACTGGCCCGACGGAACGGTATATGAAGGAGAATGGGTGGATGATAAAATGAATGGGAAAGGCGTCATTACAATAAAGGGAATAAAATATTCGGGAGAGTGGAAAGAGGGCGAAGTGCTTTATCTCGATAAATGGGGGCCGATGACTTTGAATGAGATGTAAAAGTATTGGACAACTGACCAATACTGACTAAGGTAAGGTGGTATAATATTTTGGAGTAAGAATTATAATATGCAGAGTATGAAAAACGAGAATTTAAATACAAAAAATCGTGATGAAGCAATTTCAAAGCTTTCTAGGAGTATTGAAATGATGATGAATGATGAATCAGTTAAAGCTTCGAATAAAAGAACCTATCCTAAAATCAGAATCATTTGCAACGATTATCAGAAAATTTTACAAGTTGCATTCGAGGCTGTAAAACAAAGTGCACATAAGGTTGACTTGTATATTTGTCAATCAGGATTGATAAGCTATCCCATTGATTTCATTTTATGGCAAAATAAAAGTCTGGATGTATTGGAAAATCATTTTAATCTGCTTTGGGATCCAGAAGGAGATCCAATCGCTTCATACGGATTTGAATATTGGAAAATCTCCGAAGATTTGGAGATGGAAAGAGTATCAGCCTCAGAACTTCCTGAGAATTCAATATTAATTGTGAGAGATGCAAATGCGCTTGACCGAAAAAGTTCCCAGCATTCATTCGTTCATCACAACCGAATGGTGCTTTTTCACTGGAGAGATGATGCAGAATTCTTAAGGAAAAATGCTGATCCTGGCACAATGAATCATTTTTCTCACTGGTATCTTGATTGATCTGGCTTTTAAAATATAACAATCAAAGCTATGTCTGGAACACAATCAAACGAACTTATTGCCTGGCTGGAAGAAAATTATCCTGGTGTAAACTTAACATTGACAGAAGTAAAGGAATTGCTTGAAATTGAGCGAACAGCGGAAGCCGGTATTTATGGCCCTTGGGCAGAAAACCTGTCGCAGGGAATGATTGATGATATGGTTCAGGATTTAAAGGATTCTGGTGAATATCACCTATTGGAGCGAAAAGTCGAATTGTTTAAAGCAAGTTTTGAATCCCGAAAAAATTCAATATCAAGTAAAAATTAAATCAAAAATGGGACTTAGAAGTTGGTTTACACCTGTACGAAGTTTTTCAGATTTTAAAAAAGCGGTTCGTTCTATCGAAAAGAATCCATACAGTTATGGAATTCATTTCGTTTTGAAAATGGACAAACACAGAGAACCATTTTTTGACCGAACAGTTTTAATTGCCTGGTCGGGTGATGGAACCTCAAGTC
>CAYRBM010000146.1:0-13560 GCA_964422425.1 uncultured Odoribacter sp. | reverse complement strand
TATTTACATTGAGCTTTACATTGAGGCGATCAGGAATATTTTTTACGAAATACTTTGAGCCCCACAAACCTTGCTCCTCGCCAGTCCATGCAGCGAATACAATAGTTTTGGCAGGTTTCACACCACTTTCCTTGAAAGCTCTTGCCAAAGTTATCATACCTGCTGTTCCGGAAGCATTGTCGTCGGCGCCGTTGAAAATAAAACCGTTGTATTTTCCGACATGATCGTAATGAGCCCCGATAACAATAACCTCATCGCGATTTTCACCTTCGATGTAACCCAACACATTTCTGGCCCGGATGACTTTTTTCTCAACATCAAACTTCAGATGAAGCCGGGACGCAGTAAGTTCAATTGGGAGAAAAGAAGCCATGTTGTAATCTGATTTTTGCATGGCAGGAAGCAGCTCTCCAGAATTGGGAAGAATTGATTCTGCAATGTTTTTGGTTACCTGTATTACCGGGATTCCCTCCCTGGGCTCCCAATTCGGCAGACTTATTTTTTTCAGGTAAAAATCGTCTTGTGGTTGATCGCCTTCATAATACTCATTGTCGTAAAACATGGGTAAATTCGAGGGGTTTGCCGACTTGATTTTCTGATCAGGATTGTATTTAATGACCGCCAAAGCACCAGCCTTGATCACCTGATCGATTTTTTCCTTTTCAATTTGATTGGCTGTAAGGCTACTGTCAGCACTGATGGTTTTGTAATTCGTCGAAGAATGATCTTTGTTCCCAGCGTATCCCGAAAGTAGAAAAACAATTTTTCCTTTGATATTGGCTTTCAGGTATGGATCACATTTAAGCGCTTTGTTTTTCACCCCATAGCCCAGAAAAACAACAGGAGCATCAATTTCAACAGGCTCGTAATTTCCCGACAAAAGGTAATCAACCCCTTCCATTAATTTCTTTGTTTGGCTTGAAAAATCATTTTTTGTAATCAACTGAAGTTCGTTGCCCACTTTTCGTTTTTCTGAAACCAAATCAAAATTCTGAAAATAACTGCGATAGGATTCCGGCGAAGCGCCTTTCAATTTAAACTCACGGCTCATTCTCTTCAATTCCATATCGCCAAGCGGTTTGATGTCGTACATCTGAAAAATACTGGCGATGTAGTCGGCCGCCAGATATTCACCTTTGGTACCCATCTCTCGCCCTTCGGTCCAATCCGATGCCAGAAAACTGAGCGGAGCCTCAACAGTACTTATGGTGATTGCCTGCAAACCTTTATCCTCCGGATTCTGAGCTACCAGATCAGGAGAAAATATAAACAGAGCAAAAATTGCAATTAAATTTTTCATCGATGTTTTGTTATTTTTTTGAAATTACTTTAGCATCCAGCCAGTTGCCAAACACTTCTTTCCCGGTAAATTCAAGTAGAATAAAATCAAGATTTTCGACATTGATGTCAATAGTTTTAGATTCTCCTTTTTTTAGATCTTCGCTATTGTAAATTACCCGCCCACCAAATTTATCTTCGTTCAGTATTCTGAATTTTCCGGTATTCCCGTCTGGTGAAGCCTCGTCTAATGCAACTGTCGCCTGAAAACGTTCCGCTTTTCCATCGAGTTTGTACATCAGTATTGATTTACTTTTACAGCCCAGACCCTTTTTATATGTTGTGCCATTTAACTGAAGAACATCTCCCTGATAATTTTTATCAACTTGCGGATGATTAAATTCTTTCATGATGTAATAGAGGTCGCTCAAATAAGTGGTTCCGGGTTTTGTAACTGTATATTTCTCGGGAGAAACTGGAGTTGGCCCGGGAAGTGGTTTTGAACCTTTTTTCCCTACTTTAATAAGCATGTGCCCGTGTTGTTCCAGGTTTTTGGCAGTAAACGAATTTTGGAACATTCCCAAATCTTTTTGTTCCCATAAATCACGAACCGGCTGCTTGCCTTTCAACCCAATTTGTTTCCACGAAACGGTAACATCGGTTTTTTTTGTGCCTTTGTTAAGCAACAAAACAGCGGTTGTACCATCGGCCAGCGGTTTGTTGAATATTTCAATACTATCTTCCTGAAATACTTTGTATCCCTGTTGAGCCCGTGAATCCTGATTAATGGCAATTAATTCCGGAGCCAGGAGAAAATTTTTAACGGTATCAGACATGATCCGAAGGTCGTTGCCTGCCATAAGCGGAGCTGCCAGAATGGCCCACAAACTGAAATGTACTTTATCTTCGGCGACACTTTTCAGGTTGCCAATTTGCAGCATGTCGGGGTCGTTCCACGAATCGGGACCCGCAAATTGCCACAAGCCATTAAAAGCCGGATGAATGGAACCAGCTCCTCCCGAAGTTTCGGCACATCGGTAAACCGAGTTGATATTGCGATAAATATCCATGGAAGTGCGCCATAGCTGCGCGTAATTTTTGCCTCCCCAGGCCCAGGCTCCCTGACCGAAATCGGAAATACTGAAAACCATTGGACGACCTGTTTTCTTGATAGCATCAGCGTAAATCGCGAAATCTTCGGTACTTAATCTGCCGTTTTGAGCAGCAAAACAAGCATCCATTTTGATGTAGTCGACTCCCCACGATGCAAACGAATTCATATCGGTTTGTTCGTGTTCGAAACTGCCAGGCAGATTTTGGCAGGTAACACGACCGCGGCATTCGTAAATACCGAATTTTAATCCCTTGCTGTGAATGTAGTCGCCAATGGCTTTCATGCCACCCGGAAATTTTACCGAATCGGCCACTAATTCGCCATTTTTATTTCTGTCGGCGGCCATCCAGGCATCGTCTAAAACAAGAAATTTATATCCGGCATCGCGCATTCCCGAACTAACCATGATGTCGGCAATCGCTTTAATTTTGTTTTCATCAATATCTTTCTCGAAGGCGTTCCAACTGTTCCATCCCATGGGAGGTGTTGGCAGCAAAATTTTGTTTTCAGCAGTGGTTGCAGGCCTGATTGGTGTGGGTATTTTATTTTTTTTGTTCTCCTGAAGCATCTCAATCATGGCCTTAGCCAGCGACTCGCCAACCAAACAATAGGATTCCGCATTTCGGTTCCAATGGTAATTTTGCTTTGCAGGCGAATCTTCAGCTTCCCGCCAGAAACTGCGGGTATCTACCACATCCACATTTCCTTTAAATTCGGGTTGTGATTTAACGGCCAATTGTGCATTGATCATTGAAAGTTCCAATGGATCGTCGGCTTTTAAACTTCTCATTCCTGTGGTTGCAATCACAAAAGGAAGATTGGGAGTTCCCAAATCGCGCCGCACATCTTTTATAAGATGAGTGAGATTGCTTTGGTAGGCTTCGTTTGCCGCCTTGTTTACGCGGTCGTTCCAGCCCTGATGCCAGGCAAAACCGGCAATTTCGTATCCCTGGCCTGAATATGCCGGGACGTATTTATGCAAGTTGTTCAGCACATCGTAAATGCTTGCCATCATTTGTACGTAATAGTAACCGGTGTCTTTTGGCGCATAAGGAATCCGAACATATCCCGAATCGCTTACAGCACCCGGTGGACAGAAGTCGACAGCAAGGCTTTTTCCGCCCCAGGCAGTTTTAATCAGTAAAACATCGTTTTTATAATAATCGCCAATTAAATTTCCAAACTGAAGTTCGGGCCCAATGGTAGATTCGAGAGCACCAAATCCAACGCTTAGCGGGCCGGTATGTAAGGTGTCGAATTTGTCTTTTGCATACACGAACACATCGTCGCGTTTTTTCCAATTGCCGTTTTTGTCAACCAGATGATTGTATTTTCCTGATTTGTCGTTCTGAACCAGCCACTTTAGGTTCCCTTTTTCGCCTTTAGTAATTTCGCCGTGCCCCTGCATGTTCGACTGACCAGCCAGAATAAATACTTTCACAGGTTTTGGGGAAGCTGCGTATCCTGAAAAGGTAAATAAGAACAGCAGCAAAGAGAACCCAATTGTAAATAGTTTGTATGTTTTAAATTTCATGTGAATCGTTTTATTTCGAGGGTTTGGAATAGCCTTCAGGAAAACTGGCGTCTACTTCGTCCCACCATTGAATTAGTTTTTTCAGAAGTTTGTCGCGCATTTCCGGCAACTCTTCAGCCAGATTATTTGTTTCGCTGATATCGTTTTTAATGTTGTACAATTCCAGCTTGTTGTCGTTCAGGAAAACAATCAGCTTGTAATCGCCTTCGCGGATAGCACTGCTTGGGCCTCCTTTTTGATTGGAACGGTGCGGGTAATGAAAATAGGCTGCTTCGTGTATTTCTTTTGCTTTTCCCTTCAGCAGCGGCACCAGACTTTTGCCGTCAACATGCAAATCGGGACGAAGAGCCTGTCCGGTCATTTCGAGAATTGTAGGGTAAAAATCCATACTTGTAATTACCGCATCCGACACTGATCCGGCTTTGGCTTTGCCCGGCCACTTAATAATAGCTGGTTCTCTTATGCCACCTTCATAAAGCCAGCCTTTGCCGTTTCGCAAAGGAGTGTTCGCGGTTGGTGTTCCTTCCGAAGTTGACAAACCTCCATTATCTGAAAAGAAAATGACAACCGTATTTTTCTCTAGTCCTTTTTGTTTTAACTGGTCGAGTACACGTCCAACGGCCATGTCCATCGATTCGACCATGGCGGCATAAGTGGGGTGATCTTGTTTCTTTCTGTACGTAAAGGTTTTATCTGCAAAAGTTGCCTCCCCAAACCTGTCGTTGTCGGTTAATCCCAGTTGTTCTTTTTTAATGTTGTATTTTTCTACCCGATCTTCAGGAGCGTTAAATGGTGCATGTACCTGATAAAATGAAAAATACATAAGAAACGGGTTTCTGGCATTTCCGTCAATAAAATTAATGGCCTCCTGAGCCAAGCGATCGGTCATGTATTCGCCATCGGGGCCATTCTCCAGGTTTGGAATGTCCCAGGGAGAAAAGTATTTGTTTTTAATGTACAGTCCGCCCCGGTGGTGACCACCAATGTTAATGTCGAACCCCTGTTTGTCGGGCCAGTATGTTCCTTCTCCCTCAACATTGTTCAGGTGCCATTTACCAAGAAAAATAGTTTTGTAGCCAGCATCTTTCAGGATTTCAGGGAAAAGAACCTCTTCGAGCGGAAGGTTGCGCACGTATTCGGGGTTTCCGGGGCCACCAATCCATTGTGTGAGATGAATACGTGCCGGATTTTTACCCGTCAGTATGGATGCACGCGTGGGTGAACAAACCGGTGAGGCGGCATAAGCCTGTGTAAACCGGACACCTTCGCTTGCCAGCCTGTCGATATTTGGTGTTTCGTAGAAGGAACTGCCGTTGACCCCGATATCCATCCAACCCATATCGTCGACCAGGAAAAAAACGATGTTGGGTTTTTGAATATTTTTTGCTGATAAATTCAGACACAATGGTGAGATGGCCATCAAAGCCAATATTTCCTTACTACGATAAAATTTCATCCGATAGGGTTTTATATTTTAAATTAAGTTGTAAGAACAATTTATTGTCGAATTTACATACTCAACTCCCCCCAGCTCTGCTTGCGGAGGTCCCCCCTCTCTTCGCGAAGAAAGAAAAAAGGGCATCACAAAAGCGAAGTTGTGAGTTGTGGCGAGAGAACAAATTAATAAATTCGACATTATTTCATTCATATTATTTTTAATAACTAGACTTCACCAGTTCAATCATTTCATCGCGAGTTGCAACCCTTGGATTGCCCTTGTAATCGGGCAAAACCATGCATTGATCGGCCAATTTCAAAATTTCGGCTTCTGGCATATTCACATCACTCAACGATTTACGAAGTTGAATCAAAGTCAAAAATCTGGTGATTTCAACCGGAGATTTTGACGCGGCCTCCTCATCAGAAACAGCATTCAATTCGGGATTGAGTAATCGGGCCAATTTAGAGAATTGCGGAACTGCCGATTGCCAGGTAAACTCAGCAAAAGCAGGATAAACAATTGCCAAAGCTTCGCCATGAGCTACATGTGGATACATTCCACCGATCGCCATTCCCATGCCATGCGGAAGGGTAACCCCGGCGTTGGCGATACATAGTCCGGCTAAAATATCGGCCCAGGCCATTTTCTCACGGGCATCAATATCATTTAAATTGGCAAGAACTTTTGGTAAGTTTTCGGCTACCAGGGCAATCGCTTCCCAGGCCAATAAATCGACATAGGCACCGGTACCGGGATTAATAGTACTTTCAAAAGCGTGGCACAACACATCGAACCCAGTAGTAGCAGAAATATATTTCGGTACAGTAAGCATTAATTCAGGATCAACAATACAAACTTCAGGATATAAAATATTGTTATACAAAGCTGATTTATCGCGACATTCAGGATTCGTTACCACAGAAACCTGAGTAACCTGCGAGCCTGTTCCTGAAGTTGTGGACACTGCAATTACCGGCAATAATTTATCGGCTGACGGTTGTGGCTGCTTGTAAAACAGGTAATCCCAACACGATCCTTCGTGAGTAGCTTCAACTGAAATTGCTTTCGCTGCATCCATGCTCGATCCACCACCAATTCCAATGATTACGTTTGCTCCAAATTCTCTGGCCATTTTAGCACCGTCAGCTATAACATGAGTGGTTGGATTTGGAGTAACACCATCAAAATGAGCAACTTCAACTTTTGCTTTTGCAAGATTTACTTTGATCTGATTTATCTGCTCTTTAAAGGCAGGTACAGTTGCAGAACTTGTAACCAATAATACTCTGTTGCCATATTTCAAGGTAATATCGGCTAGTTCAGCAATGCGACCTTTCCCAAAAATAATTTGAGTAGACTGATGATAATTAAATGATTTCATATTTCGATTTCTTAATATTGTATTAGAATTCTTTGATCTATTTCTAGAAATAAAGAGGGGGATTTCTAACTAAACCGTTCTTATTTCTTCTTTTGTTAATTTGTTGCCAGACGACTAAAGATCAATCATAACTTTCATTGATTTCTCCTTTTGCTCTTCGATGTAATGATAGGCTTCCAGATATTCGCCAAAAGAGAAATGCTTCGTTATCAATGGTTCAGTAACTATCCGACCAGCTGCCATCATTGTTGCAGCTTCATCGTAATCTTCGTGGCGGTACATCATCGAGCCATATACATTCAACTCGTGCTCGCCCAGGTAAAACATATTGACTGTAGGATTCTTGCCATACACTCCAAGAATAACAATATCACCGCCTTTTTCAACATTTGCCATTAAATAATCGAGTGTTGCCTGTGCTCCGGCAGCTTCGAAACCTACCTGAAAGCCATCTTCTCCAAAGCATGATCTGATTCCCTCTTCAAAAGGCGTTTCAAGAACGTTCAAAGTCAACTCAATGCCACATTCCCGGGCTTTGTCCAAACGATAATTGCTGACATCAGTAATCAGTACCTTATTCGCGCCACGGGCTTTAGCAAACTGTGCTACCAGATTTCCGATCGTACCAGCTCCGGCCACGACCACATTTTTTCCTTTCAAATTTGATAATCGACTGGTTGAATGCGCTCCAACAGCAGCAGGTTCGATCATTGCCCCCTGATCGAGAGACAACGAATCCGGTAGAACGATTATCCGGTCTTCAGGAACAATAAAATAATCCTGAGCCACTCCAGGCGCCTGAAAACCCTGCACTTTTAACTCCTGACAGGCATTGTATTGTCCTTTCCGGCAAGGGCCACATTTGCCACAAACCAATTGTGGCCGGGCAGTTACTTTCATTCCCGGCTGAACTCTGTTAACGCTTGCGCCAACAGCTTCAACGATTGCAGAATATTCGTGTCCTTGAATTACCGGATATGGTGTTGCAGGATGCTCGCCATGAAAAACATGGATATCGGAACCACAAACCCCTATTTTTTTTATTCTCAGCAAAACCTCGTTATCGCTTAAAACTTCTGGTTTTGGAACTTCCCGGTGTTCAATCACACCCGGAGAAATCATGATTGCCTGTCTCATCATATTGTTACGAAAAAATAATGTATAGCAGAACAAGGGTTGCAACCAAAACTGCCACCCATAAACGAGGGTCTTTCAGGCCAATATATTTGCCTTTGGAAATTACTGAAAGTGGATTTTCCCAGGTGTACAATTCAATTACTTTTGGGTCGGGTTTGGGAGTAAGGTAACTTACAGCGAAATAAATGACGGTGCAAATAACAAATAACCACCAGGCCTGCATCATAAATGGCAGATGAAAACCTTTGGTTAAGTACATGTATCCACTGATTGGTTCAAAATCCAAACAAAAAATAACGATTCCTAAAATTAATCCTGAAATCAGGGTTACGAAACTTGCTTCTTTTGTTCCTCTTCTTGAAAAAACACCAAACAGAAGAACTACCGCTACCGGAGGAGCAATGGCTGCTGCAATTTTGTTGATCGCTTCAAAAATGCTTGAAAATTTATCGCCCTGTGTTGACCACAACATGGCCAGCACCATCACCACTACTGCAGCAATGCGGCCAACTCTGATTTGTTCTTTATCCGTTGTTTTGGGTTTTAATCTTTTTACAATGTCAATTGCAACCAAGGTAGCTGAACTATTTAAAGCTGCTGCTATGGTACTCATCAGAGCAGCCAGCAATGAAGCAGCCATAATTCCCTTTAAACCAATTGGAAGCAGTTGGTTAATCATAACCGGATAGGCCTGATTGGCATTTGTGCCAATAATATCTTTAAAAAGCACGTAAGCAATTACACCTGGAAGAACCAGAATAAAAACCGGAAGAATTTTCAGGAATCCGGCAAAAACTGGCCCTAACTGCGCATCATTCTGCGTTTTAGCTCCAAGAACCCGTTGAACTATAGTCTGATCGGAACACCAGTACCACAATCCTAGAACCGGGTAGCCGAGCAAACAGGCATACCAGGTTAAACCTGATTCATACCCACCTTCACTCAAAGCTTTTAAACTTTCTTTTGTGTGCAGCATGTCCAATTGTCCGGGCTTTAACAAAGCCTTAAATTCAGCCATGGTATGAACACCCTTGTCGGGTAAAGCCAGAATTGCAATAATTGTCAGAATGACTGACCCTCCGATTAAAATAACAGTTTGGATCGTTTCAGTAATAACAACCGCTTTTAGACCGCCTAAGACCGTGTAAAGTGTTGTAACCAATGAAATAATAATGATTGAGGTAAATACATCAATTCCGAAAAAGGTTTGAAAAACAACAGCCCCGGCATATAAACTCATTCCGATGTGCACAAACAAAGCGCCGATAATACCAATAAATGCCAGAACAGTTCGGGAAGCTGATCCGTACCGCTTTTCCAGAAACTCAGGAAGAGTCGCAATTTTACTTTTAAAATAAAAAGGTGCAAAAACCAATCCCAACAAAATAAGCGTTACCGCGGCTAACCATTCGAAATTACCCCATACAAGACCTTCGTTATATCCCGAAGCAGCCAATCCTACCAAGTGTATTGTAGAAATATTGGAAGCAAAAAGTGCAGCTCCGATAACAGGCCATTTCAGTCCTCGACCAGCCAGAAAATAACCATCGCTGGTTAATTTTTTTAACTTGACCGACATAATACCGATGACCAAAATACCAATCAGGTACACTACTATAATTATCGCATCAATCGTGCTTATTGATTCTACCATAGTAAAATTAGTTTATGATTCATTTTCGCAATACCATCGATCACCAGCCCCTGAAACAAGAATTACATTTCCGTAGGCTGTAAAATCACCTGTCCGGACAACAGCTTTCACTTCTTTTGCTATTTTTTTAAGTTCTGTATGATCAACAAGCTGTACTTCCATCGAATCGGACCATATTTTTGACATATTGTGAAGCAAAGTTGGATTTGTATCTTTTGTTTGCTGTGCTATAATCATTTTTTCAACAGAATGATATTTTTTTAATTCGGATAGTACCTCTAGAACCATCGGTTTATTTTCGCTAAGCGACAAATCAACAACTTCGATATTCCTGGGAATTGCAAAACCAGCATCAACAACCATTAATAAATCCTGATGTCCCTGCTCCGCAATAACTTTTGCCAATAAACGATTTACTAATCCAACTTCTTTCATTTGTTTATAATTTGTTTTGTAATTGTCTGATAGACCTCGCCAGCGATAATCATGTGTCTGTGTGAGATTATCTCTCATGGCTCGTTTCATCTGTAATTGTTAATTTCAGACTCTTATTAATTCTATATTCAAAAGTAATATTTAATTTAGATAAAACAAATCACACCTATTGCAATTTCTACATTTTCTAATGGATTCAAACAACACAAATCATTAATTTAAAGCCAGATGTACTACAAATTAATCACAGTAAAAAAAATATTCATTTTCTGCAAAATACATTTTAAATTTAATTTAATAACTACAACAAAAAGAATTATTTTAACTCTTAAGCTTCAGTTAATTTTACCTTTACACTTTGGGATAATCTTAACGAAGCTATCCATTTCCATTAGCGATCGATTACTATCTTACGGAATTTAAAATTATGATTTTGGTGACAGTACGACAGTTGCACTAAAGTGCATTGTTTTAACTATTATTGCAATCTATTTACATCATTTTCTGATTGCATCCTTTAGGTTTTTACGACAGAGTCTAATCTTTTTTAAGTGCTACACATCTCATCGTGAGACAGAAACAAAACACAATTACTACAGATGACAATACAATACTATTTACAATTCGTATTCATTTGTCGAAATAATTAAATAGAAAAAAAATGAAGATAATTATTATTCTTTCACTCCTTCTGGTATCGGTGCTACAACAACTTCAAGCTAAAGAAACCAATGCACAATGGATAACAGCTGCCGACTGCCAGAATACCACCAATCTCTGGATGTGCTTTCGGCATACATTCACGATAAATGAATTGCCGCTCATTGCAAAAACCAAAATTGCCGTTGACTCAAAATACTGGTTATGGATCAATGGTAAAATGATTGTTTTTGAAGGTGGGGTAAAACGTGGACCAACACCAAAAGATACGTATTACGATGAAATTGATTTTGCCCCGCATTTAACAAATGGAGATAATACGATCGCCATACTCGTATGGCACTTTGGAAAAGATGGTTTTTCGCACAATCCAAGTGGCAAGGCTGGCTTATTTGTCGAATGCAATGCCGATAATGGATTTAAGCTTATCAGTAATCAGCGGTGGTTTTCTTGCATCCATCCGGCATATCAAACAGCCGGGGCTCCAATACCGAACTTCCGCTTGCCTGAATCAAACATTTTATATGATGCCCGGTTTGAGATTGCTGATTGGCAAATGCCAACCTTCAAACCTGAAGGATGGAGCAGATCGAAAGAACTTGGCGGAGAAGGAACAGCTCCGTGGAATAAATTGTATCCGCGTATTATTCCGCAATGGAAAGATTATGGTATCACTGATTATCAAAAAACAGAAAGAAGGTTGGGCACTAAAATCGACACTCTAATTTGTTTCATTCCTTATAACGCACACATCACCCCATATTTAAAGATTAAAGCCTCTGCCGGCGAGAAAATTGTCATTTACACCGATCATTATCAAGGTGGAGGAACAAACAACATTCGGGCTGAGTACATCACAAAAGACGGACTTCAGGAATACGAAAGCTATGGCTGGATAAATGGGCAAAAGGTATTTTATCTAATTCCTAAAAACATTGAAATCATCGCTCTGAAATACAGGGAAACATCGTATGACACCGAATTTTCAGGCTCCTTTGAATGTAACGATCCATTTCTGAACAGATTATGGGAAAAATCGCGTCGCACTTTACTTGTAACCATGCGCGACACGTACATGGATTGCCCGGATCGCGAACGCGCCCAGTGGTGGGGCGATGAAGTAATTGAATCGGGCGAGGCATTTTATGCACTAGATTCTAACAGTCATTTACTGATGAAGAAAGGAATGTACGAGTTGATTGGTTGGCAACGCGAGGACAGCACCCTGTTTTCGCCTGTTCCAGCATCGAATTTCAATGACGAACTACCCGGTCAGATGTTGGCTTCGGTTGGGAAATATGGCTTTTGGAACTACTATTTAAATACCGGCGACAAGCTACCAATTGCTGATTTATACGATGGAGTAAAAAAGTACCTGAAAGTTTGGAAAATAAATGAACAGGGCAATTTACAGATACGCAAAGGAGGATGGCTTTGGGGAGACTGGGGCACCAATGTCGATAAAAACCTACTTTTGAATGAGTGGTATTATCTGGCATTACAAGGGGCACGGAGCATGGCCGATCTTCTGGGAATCCGGAAAGATGTTGATGAATATACCCAACACATGGCCGATTTCAAAAAAGCTTTTAATCAGACCTTTTGGAATGGAAAAGCATACCGGCATCCCGATTATTCGAAAGAAACAGACGACAGGGTTCAGGCATTGGCAGTTGTTGCCGGCCTGGCAGATCCTGAGTTATATCCGGCAATTTTTGAGGTACTCAAAACGCAAGAATATGCTAGTCCTTACATGGAAAAATACGTTATTGAATCTCTCTTTCTTATGGGGCAGGGAAACTATGGAATTGAGCGAATGAAACGCCGTTTCGAAGAAATGGTTCTGGATCCTGAACGAACAACCCTATACGAGGGATGGGGAATTGGCAAGAAAGGTTATGGGGGCGGAACAACGAATCACGCCTGGAGCGGTGGAGGATTAACAATCTTGTCGCAATATGTATGTGGTATTTCTCCTGTTGAACCTGGGTATAAAGTATTTCAGGTACTTCCGCAACCAGCAGGACTGGCTTCTGCAAAAGCAACCGTGCCAAGTGTTAACGGCATCATCGAATCTTCATTTAAAAATGAAAAGAATCAATTTACGTTGAATGTTCAAATTCCGGAAGAAACCTATTCTATAGTAGGTATACCACGAATGAATGTTAGTTCAATACAATGCAACGGAATAATAATCTGGCGAAATGGGAAATATATTCGGAATAATATTTATGAAATTGTAGGATCGGACGGATCATTTATCAAATTTAAAATGAAAGCCGGGAACTATCAATTCTTCGCACATTATTAAAAAGGTAGCCGATTGAATTGCAATCCAAATACCTTTAAATATCGGCCAATTTAACGGTTGGAAAATAGTTGAGAACGAAAACAAAAAAAGCAGGGGCTGAATCCGAAGAAACAACCCCTGCATGAAAAAACGCGCTGTTTAAAACTGATAAAGTCGCCTCAAAAAAATTGAGAAAACTCACTACCTATTTCCCGTAAAATTTTATTTCACCATTCACAGCAACATTCTTTCCTGATGCATTATCAATAAATGTACCAGCAAACGTGGCTTCAAGAATTTGATCAAATGCATCAATTTTAGTTGCTTTTAGTGTCATGTCAATTGTTTTTGAACTATAATTCAATGAATTCTCTACATTAAGGAATGTAAAAGTATTCAGTTGAACCGTGCTGTCTGGAAACATCATCTTTACAGAAGAAAGTCCTGCTCTGTTTTTCGTAATAATAGCTGCTCCAGCATCAGTCGATGTAATTTCATCGTAATAATTAAATGACTGTACATTGAACCCTGCTGTATATTCTGCATTATTAAGGCCAATATTCAGAATTTTCCCATAAATCTTTATTTTAAAGTAACTGTCAGCGACTGTAAGTTCATCTTTCTTGCAAGAGTAGA
>CAYRBM010000145.1:0-13657 GCA_964422425.1 uncultured Odoribacter sp. | reverse complement strand
TATTTTGAAAATGGAATTACCGACACAAACTGTAATAGATTTATTGACTTACCTGAATTAGTAAAGAAAATAAAGAATAATACGAATGCTGGTTTGATATATGAAATCAGAACCCGTAGAAATAATGGTGATGATTCTTACAAGAAATTAAAAGAACAACTGCCCTACATTACCCCCAATTGTATTGTTTCAAAGCGGTTATTAAATGAAGAAAATTTCCGAACCAACTTCATTCATTCCAGCGGCTACATATACTTCGACATCGACACGACCAATCCAGATGAGTATAAGGACTATTTCATTAAAAAATATGGTCATCTGGCCTCGCTCGTTTGCTTCTCTTCAAGTAAGGGTGGAATTTCTGTACTATTCAAGGTTAAAAACGACATAACGAATGACAACTTCGAACTCTTTCGCAACCAAATAATAGATACCATACTAAAAGGTGAACCAATAGATAAAAATGCTGGAGGTTTAGGTCGGGCGATGTTTATATCATCAGATACCCAAGTTTACTTCAATTACGAAAATGAAATAGAACTTTCAATACCTGAAATACAAACAGAACCGATAAAAAAAGAGGGAAAACAGTCTAATTCATCTACGTTTATTACTAATAGACTGAATTCCCCTTTTTCTGTTCTATCAATTGATAAGGTTTATGAAAAACTCATTACCAGTACTCAAGTAGAGGTAATAAACCCAGTGGTTGACTTTAAACCGATTGATTTTGTGGAGGTTTTTATTCCACAAATTATCAAGGATAGCACAAAGCATACGATATATCAATGTATGATACATCAGCTGGTACATTTGAACCCTGATATTGAAAAAGAATACATTTTTTCATTTCTTTTTTATGTAAATAATAGGTTTGCTCGCCCCCGAATGGAACGAAAGGAATTCATCCGATTTTTTAATCTTGTTTACAATGGCATTAAACGAACAGGTGTAACTAATCATCAACAATACACCAAATTTGTTCATTTTAACCCTAATTGTGGCATTTCAACGGAGGATAAAATCAAAATTTCAAATACTCTAAACGGGTATCATCGCCGAAATATATCAATCAAGAAAATTCAGTCGGCGAAGACCGAATTAATACGAACTGGCCGTAAATTAACACAGACAAACGTTGTGGCAGTTTCAGGATTATCTCCAAAAACAGTCCGAGCTCATTTTAATTCAACTGAAATAGATATGGACGAAATGGTAAAATTGATTAATGATTCTGTATATAGTGGTAATTCATTAGTTGAAATAGAATAGTAGATTTATACCCCTGGTGCAAGTTTAAATGAGTTTTTGCAATAGACCTGAACGAAGTATTGGCAAGGAAACGGCACTCACCAGAACGTCCCAGATTGACTATATTTCAAATATCAACCAGCAACCGCCAGTTATTCAAAAAAGAAGTGTAATTCCTATCGGTATTATCAGCCATCCTACCATTACCGCCTTTGCTCATAAAGAACCACTCCCCTTCGAAAGAGATGTTCGTGCAATCATAAAGACAATCATCAGGCATCAACCAAAACACCATTTCAATTGGTGGTTTAATTATTTCAGGGTTGAACTTGTTGTGAGCTCTTTCAATTAATATTTGACTTGGAACTATCGCAAAGTTTAACGTCCCTTTACTCTTGTTATGTAGCGGAAAAATGAAAAATCTTGGCGGTGACTTCAGCTGAAGGTCAGGCAAGAGGAATCTGGCAACTGTATCGATGCTTGTATTATTCTTCGACCCGTGAATATTCTTGTCAACTGGTGATGATGTTACATATTGAGCGGTAATAATCACATTCGGCAACCTTGGGATAGAAAGTTCCAAAAGTCCTTCATTTTCGAAGATGATGTTAATGTTGTTGTCGGCCAGATATCTTTTTAGAATTCCAATTAGATTTTGGTGGTAATGCTCCATTTTTTGTTGCTGTAAAGAGCTAATGTAGAGAAATCAATGCAACTGGCCATGCCAGACAAACCGATTATAATGTGGATATATAAGGATTTAGCCCAAAGTTTGTTGTGCAACTAAGCTAGTTCTTGGGTATATTTTGTCGGGGTTTGTATATGCAGCTCGATCTTTGGTGAAATCTGTAAACTCCCTGATCAAATGGTCTTTAAACGGAAAGATTGAATTTTTTCAGTCAGATAATTGACCAACCAGAATCGACCTGTTTGTGAATCTTGAGCTACTTTTTTGAAAAATAGAAGATACTTCAAGAAAAATATGCGCTTCCTCTGCCAAAAATACTATTCCATTAAAAAAAAACATATTATTCGCCCATTCTTATATATCACTCAGAACATCGAGCGAATTAATACATTATATTTGGTAGTCTTTGAAATTCTCGAACAGGATTGAAGTTAATTCTAAGTTTTCGAAAGAATTTCTGTAATGAATGATAGAAAACCGAACGCACAACACAGTCAAGAGGAGAATTGAAGTCCCAACTAACATTGCACACATTGGCAAGCCCCACGAGCCGACGCTCAAACCAAAGCTTGCCATAGAGTACAATTTTGCCAATGTACACGCTTCTAAACTGAAGCATTATCTGGATTTTGAGGTTTTTAGAAAATTGAAATGATTGACAAAAAAAAATTATCGGAAAGAGATATTTGCACAAAATATATAACTCCTGCGTTAGAAAACGCTGGCTGGGATAAGCATTTGCAAATATTGGAGGAAGTTTCTTTTACTGATGGAAAAATATATGTTCGAGGAAAATTTACTGCAAGAGGACAACGAAAAAGGGCTGATTACATTCTGTACTACAAACCCAATATTCCGATAGCGATAATTGAAGCCAAAGATAACAACCATTCGGTAAGGGCTGGAATCCAACAAGGACTTGATTATGCAAGGATTTTAGATATTCCTTGCGTTTTCAGTAGTAATGGGGACGGTTTTCTTTTTCACGACAGGACTGCAACGGACGAACATATCGAAAAGGAAATTGGCTTAAATGAGTTTCCAACTCCCGAAGGACTTTGGGCAAAGTACAAGCAATACAAAGGAATTACTACAACCGATGCTGAAAAAATTGTATCACAAGATTATTTTTTCGATGGTTCTGGTCGCAGACCAAGATATTACCAAGAGATTGCGGTAAACCGCACCGTTGAAGCCATTGCAAACGGACAGAACAGGATTTTGCTTGTAATGGCAACAGGAACAGGTAAAACTTATACCGCATTTCAAATCATTCACCGACTTTGGAAAAGCGGAGCAAAAAAACGGATTTTGTTTTTGGCTGACCGTAACGCATTGATTGACCAAACTAAACGGGGCGATTTTAAACACTTCAAAGACAAAATGACTGTGGTAAAGCACAGACAGATTGATAAGAGTTTTGAAGTTTATTTGGCGTTGTATCAAGGACTTTCAGGAAATGATGAACCAGCAAATGTTTACAGACAGTTTTCAAGAGAGTTTTTCGACCTGATAGTAATTGACGAGTGTCACCGTGGAAGTGCAAAAGATGATAGCAGTTGGCGTGAAATCTTGAATTATTTCAAAACTGCTACACACATCGGTTTAACTGCAACTCCAAAGGAAACAAACGAAGCAAGCAATTCTGAATATTTTGGCGAGCCGATTTATACTTATTCTTTGCGACAAGGTATTGATGATGGTTTCCTTGCTCCTTATCGAGTAATCCGAATTGCATTAAATGTTGATGCAGAAGGCTGGCGACCAGACCAAGGTCAAACTGATGTAAACGGCAAAGAGATTGAAGACAGAATTTATAATCGCCGTGATTTTGATAAAAACCTTGTAATTGAGGAACGCACCGATTTGGTTGCTCAAAAACTAAGCGAGTTTCTGAAAGGCTACGACCGTTTTGCAAAATCCATTATTTTCTGTGTTGACATTGACCATGCCGAGCGAATGCGTACCGCATTGGCAAAACAAAATCCCGATTTGGTAACCGAGAATTACAAGTATATCATGCAGATTACGGGCGACAATGACGAGGGGAAACGGGAATTGGACAATTTCATAAACCCCGAAGAAAAATATCCTGTAATCGCGACAACGTCCGAGTTGATGACCACAGGCGTTGATGCTCAGACTTGTAAAGTGATTGTATTGGATGCCAACATTAATTCAATGACCAAATTCAAACAGATTATTGGTCGTGGAACACGAATTAATGAAGAATACGGCAAATTGTATTTCACCATTTTGGACTTCAGAAATGCCACAGATTTGTTTGCCGACACAGAGTTTGACGGTGACCCAATTCGAATTAAACCTCTTTCGGAAGATATGGACTTAGGAGGTATTGTTGATGAAGAAGAAACCAACGAAGAACCTATAATTGATGAAGAATCGGGTGAAGAAATTGAAATCAAGAAACCTCTGGTGCATTATCCAGAGCCAGATGATACAGGAACATTTGTGCATGAACCAAGGCCAAAGGTATACGTAAATGGTGTAGACGTTTCGGTGTTGGTTAGTAGAGAACTGCATATCGACCAACATGGAAAACCAATTACAACAAGTTTGAAAGACCATACAAGGGAAATAATCACAGGTCAGTTTGCAACATTGGATGAATTCCTGAATAAATGGAAAACAACCGAGCGTAAAGAGGCAATTATTGCTGAGCTGATGGACCAGGGTGTCATGGTGGATGCTTTGTATGAGGCTGTTGAAAAACAGGTTGATTTATTCGATCTTATTTGCCATGTGGCTTTCGACCAACCGCCATTGACTCGTAAAGAACGGGCAAACAATGTGAAAAAACGCAACTATTTCACGAAATATGGCGACCAAGCCCGAAATGTACTGGAAGCCTTGTTGGACAAATATGCTGACCAAGGCATTGAAAACATGGAGAACATTCAAATTTTAACGGTTCCACCAATCAGCGATTTCGGTTCAGTAACAGAAATAGTAAAAGTATTTGGCAGTCGTGAAGCATTCGACAATGCCATCAAAGATTTAGAAAACGAACTGTACAAAGTGGCATAAATAAATGGGTAATTCACAAATCATTATATATCAAACCGAAAGCGGACAGACAAAAATTGATGTCAGACTTGAAAATGAAACCGTTTGGTTGACTCAAAAATTAATGGCCGAGTTGTTTCAAACGACACCTCAAAACATTACCATTCATCTAAAGAACATCTTTGAAGAAGGTGAATTACAGGAGGATGCAACTTGTAAGAATTTCTTACAAGTTCGGCAGGAAGGCAACCGAAAGGTGGAACGAAACCAGAAATTCTACAACCTTGATGCGATTATTTCAGTTGGGTACAGAATAAAATCGCATGTTGCAACAAAATTCAGGATTTGGGCAACGCAACGTATCCGAGAATATATTGTGAAAGGTTTTGTGATGGATGATGAACGCTTAAAGAACCCGGATTTGCCATTTGATTATTTCGATGAGTTACTGCGGCGTATTCAAGACATACGGACTTCAGAAAAACGCTTTTACCAAAAAATAACAGATATCTACGCTACCAGTGTCGATTATGACCCGACGTTGGAAACAAGTATTCTATTTTTCAAAACCGTGCAAAACAAAATGCACTGGGCAATTACAAGGCAAACGGCTGCTGAAATCATCAAAAGCAGGGCCGACAGCGAGAAGCCCAACATGGGTTTGACTAATTGGAGAGGAGATAAACCTCGAAAACAGGATGTATCCATTGCAAAAAACTACCTGAACGCAGATGAGCTACTGGCGTTGAATAACTTGGTCGAACAATACCTCGTGTTTGCTGAAGGTCAGGCCATGCGCAGGATTCCAATGTACATGAACGATTGGATTGAAAAACTTCACGGGTTCTTATCGCTCAACGACAGGGAAATTTTAAAAGATGCAGGGCGGGTTTCTCATGAAATGGCTATTAGCTTTGCCGAGAATGAGTATGAGAAATATAGGTTAAAAGCAATTGCTGAAAAAGACAAGCAATTGGACGATTTTGAAAAAACAATGAAAGTGATCGATCAGAATTCAAAAATTAAAAAATAGGAATGAGCAATATAGGCGGAGTAATAAAATCCATTCGGGATATTTTCAGGAAAGACCCCGGCTTGAGTGGCGATGCGCAACGCATTGAACAATTGGGCTGGATGATTTTCTTAAAACTTTTTGACGACAAAGACAAGGAAAAGGAAATCCTTGATTTAAAATACAAATCGCCAATTCCAGCGGAACTGCAATGGCGAAACTGGGCCGAAAATGACGAAGGAATCACAGGTGACGAGTTGATTAACTTTGTGAACAACAAACTTTTCCCGACATTAAAAGAATTGCAAATTGGACTTGACGATAAGCTGGGCGTTATAATCCGCAATATTTTCGATGGTACCAACAACTACATGAAAAGCGGAACCACTTTTCGCCAAGCCATAAACAAGCTCAACGAAATTGATTTTAACAGCAGTAAAGAGCATCATATTTTCAATGCCATTTACGAAGATGTTCTGCAAGGGCTTGCCACCAAAAAAGACACAGGCGAGTTTTACACTCCACGGGCTGTAACTCAATTTATTGTGGATATGGTAAACCCGCAATTGGGCGAAAAAATATGCGACCCAGCTTGCGGAACAGCGGGTTTCTTGGTGTGTGCCATCGAAAATCTGAAAAATCAGGTGAAGAATGTTGCCGATCGGAAAACGTTGCAAGAAACGATAACTGGCACAGAACTGAAACCGCTCCCCTACATGTTGAGCGTAGTAAACCTGATTACGCACGATATTGAAATTCCACAGATAGAAAATACCGATGCTTTAAGTCGTGAACTGACTTCCATAAAACAAAAAGACAGGGTCGATATTATCGTGGCTAACCCACCATTTGGCGGTGTGGTTGGCGATGGCATGGAAACCAATTTTCCGTTGAACTATCGCACAAAAGAAAGTGCCGACTTGTTTTTAATTTTGTTTATCCAATTGCTGAAAGATGGCGGACGTGCAGGAATTGTATTGCCCGATGGCAGTTTAACAGGTGAAGGAGTAAAACAACGTGTTCGCCAAAAGTTGTTGGAAGATTGCAATGTACATACCATTGTCCGCTTACCTCAATCGGTTTTTGCTCCATATGCAACGGTAAACACCAACCTGATTTTCTTTGAGAAAGGCAAACAGACTAAAGAAATATGGTATTATGAACACACTTTACCCGAAGGATACAAAGCATACAGTAAAACGAAGCCAATCCGCATTGAGGAATTTGAGGGTGTAAAAGAATGGTGGAATAATAGGGTTGAACATGATTTTGCTTGGAAAGTTCCAATTGAAACAATTATTGAAAAAGGTTATGATTTGGATGTGAAAAATCCGAATAAAAAAGTTGAAGAAGTTACCTATAACCGAAGCGAAATAATTACCAAAATTAAAACCAATCAAAATCTTATTAATAAATTAATTAGCGAGTTGGAACATGAATAAATTAAAATTTGAATATGTTCCTCTCACATTTATAAACGACCAAGAGGAAATAAAGAAACAGATACGAAATACACTTATTCTCATTCATTTATTTGAGAAATACAATTCTCCTGTTCGCTTGGAAAAACTAATTGAAGGGAATCAATACGGTTATAACGCTTCGGCTCTGCAATCGGGTAAAAACAAGTTTTTAAGAATAAGCGATATTCATGAAAGCAACGTAAATTGGGAAACAGTTCCTTTTTGCAATTGCGATGATGAAGAAACTTATTTGCTGAAAAACGAAGACATTTTGATTGCCCGAACAGGAGGAACAACGGGTAAAAGTTTTAAAATTGATTTTGCCCCCGAGCACGCAATATATGCAGGCTACTTGATTCGTATCAGAGCAAAAGCAACTGTCAATCCCGATTATATTTATTTGTTCCTGCACAGTTTTGCTTATTGGAGCCAAATAGTAAACCTAAACGAAAGGAATTTCAGACCGAAAGCGAATGCCGAAAACTTGAAATCGTTGGTTTTACCAAATTGCGATAAAAACATTCAAGACGATGCTGTTCTGTTGGCTAAAGGTGAACAACTCAATGGGTATGAAGACCTAAATGCAAAAATTGAAAAGGCTTTAGCGGAATATGAAAAATCTCAGAAAATTCAATTGCTTTTAACCAACCAACTCACCCAAATAGAAAGCCTTAACCAAGCCATTTTACAGGAAGCTGTACAAGGCAAGTTAGTTCCTCAAGACCCAAACGACGAACCAGCCAGCGAACTGCTTAAACGCATAAAAGCCGAAAAAGAAAAATCGGGCAAAAAGGAAAAACCTTTGACACCCATAAAACCAGAAGAATTGAAAATCGGCGGCAGCCAAATTCCGTTTGAAATTCCTGAAAGTTGGGAGTGGTGTCGGTTAGGAGAAATTTGTTCTAAAATTGGTTCAGGAAGTACACCTAAAGGTAGTAATTACTCAAAAAGCGGTTTCCCTTTTTTCCGTTCTCAAAACATTTACAATGATGGATTAGTATTTGATGATATTAAATTTGTGTCCGATGAAGTTCAAAAACAGATGAACGGAACAGTAGTTTTAGCTAACGATATTTTATTGAATATTACGGGAGGTTCTTTAGGGCGTTGTGCCTTAGTATCAGCCAATTTTGAAGAAGGGAACGTAAGTCAGCACGTTTGCATTATTAGACCAATACAAGTTGACAGAGAGTATTTTCACAAGGTCGTTTTATCTCCATATTTTCAGAAGTTTATTTTTTCTTCCACAACAGGTGCTGGTCGAGAAGGACTGCCAAAATACAATCTTGAAAGATTTGTTATTCCTATCCCACCGATTTCTGAACAAAAAAGAATCGTAGCCGAAATTGAAAAACAATTAGCCAAAACAAAACAATTAAAAGAACACATCATATCCAACCAACAAGCCACCGAGCATTTGTTAAAAGCATTGTTGCAAGAGGCGTTTGTGGTGGAAGAAACTGTAACCGTATGAACCCAGAAAGTCAAAACCAATTATTTCGTTTAGCAGCAGTACTTTATGCTGACAATAACTACGAAGTTGCGCCTAAAACTATTCACCGCAAAGTAATCGAATCGGTTTTGTTAGAATGCGGTACGATGGAATACTCAGTACATCAGATAATTGATTTTATTCAGGATCGGTACAGTATTACATTTGACGAAGAATCTGTAAAAGAAATTGTTACAAACAAAAAAGAAGATGGTTTTTTAACCAACCAGCGAAACGGCGATTTATTTGTTTGCCTTTCTGAAAAACGCAAACAAACCTTACTAACCAAAATCAGTAACAAAACCATTGACTTTTTCATTTCTGAATTTCAAAAAGAATATGCCCAGCTGGTTATCAAAATCGATTCAAAGGCTATTCTCTATAAATTTCTGTATGACATTTTCAGTACGAATACATCGAGTTTTCAGAAACTAATCGACAGCAAAAAAGACCTTTCAGGCATTATTAATCTTGAGAATTCAAATTACACCGAAAACGAAAAAGAAATAATCAATAATTTTCTACAATGGGATAATTTTGAGAAGAACAAAGCTGTTTTTGACATTGCAAGTTATGCCCTTGAATATTGCATGCTCACCAATAAAAACGGAAGTTCTTCAATTCAACTGGATAACCTGAAAAACAAAATTTTTTATCTTGACACCAACATAATTTACCGAGCATTAGGCATAAACGGAGAAAACAGACAAAAACGTTCACAAACATTCTTGAAAAAATTCAGCGATTCGGGCGAAAAAATATTCATTTCAAAATCAACCGAAACAGAATTTAAAGACGGTATTAAAGGACATGTTGACCGTATTAGAAAATTTGATTCACCAAGAGTAAACTCAAAACTCTTTCAGGAAGTTGAAGTTCAACGTGATATTTACAACTTTTATCACAAATGGCGTATTGGCAGAACCAATTACAATCTTGATTTATTTATTGCTGAGGTTTATACCATTTATGATAACTTTAAGAAGGAGTTTAAAATAGAGGTTGACACTCAAAAACCTTTTGATGTAAAAGACAAGAAAGTAGATGAACTTTTAAAGGATTACACTTCGAGTATTGCAACCTTTAAACAAAAAGAAGGCAACGAGATAATTGGTAGTGCCACAATTGATGCCGAAAACATCCTTTGGATAGAGATGAAAAGGGAAAATAAAGTACAGAATATCTTCGATACAAAATACTTCTTCATTTCAACCGACCAAGGATTACGCCGTTGGGATTACCAACGAGAAGATAAAACACCGCTTGTATTATTACCAAGTCAATGGATGAGTATTTTACTCCGCTATCTAAACCGCACTGAAGATGATTTTAAAAGCTTTGTAAATTTTTTAAATCTGAAAAATACTGAAGTCCTGATAAATAGTGAAAGACTTCATGTTGTTTTGGCTGGAATTGCCGAAATGACAACAAACATCGAACAACAACGAACCATTTTGAATAATTTGGTTGAGAATAAGTTCAATGGTGTTATTTTAAGGCATAGTACGAACGAACAGATTTTTGAGAATTCGAAAACCTATGCAAAGCATGAGCTTGAAGCCAAAGTTGAAAATCTAAAAAAACAGAACGAAAATTTAGCCGAAAAACAAGAAAAAATTTCAGCCGACATTGCAGAACATAAAACCGCAGTTTCGGGTGAAATTCAACAACTTAAAGAAGAAAATCAGGGAATCGGCAAAAAATTGACTGAAAAAGAACAAGAAAATATTCAACTAAAAGCCAAACTGCTTGAAAAAGAAATTAAAGAAGAATTTGCAAAATGGCAGAATCCAGCTAAATGGTTAATAGGATTGGGGATTTTGATAATTCTGTTTACGATTTTGCAATTCTGTTGTAAAACCTGGACTTTAAATTATCCATACAAGCTAGTAATGTGGATTGATACAATAACAAGTACAGTTCAGAAAAACACGTTAACAGCCTTGATGTATGCACCATTGGCAGGACTTTGGCTAATATCAACTTTTGCATGGAACAGACTGATCTCTAAAGAAAAGAAAGCTGAAAAACGAAAAGAAATCAGAAATGAATTACTTGAGAAATACAAATAGCCAACGAACAAAATGTAAAAGCTACGAAATTCTATAACCCGTGAATTGCAAAACTATCCCTGAAATTTTTATCAGTGCAATTCATCCTGCTTTTAATTCCAAATACTTTATGTTGTGTTTCTTTTATCCTATAAATGAGTTAGTTGCAAGCGATAAATTAGCGCAAAGTTAGCATTGTAAATCATGCAAAATCATTGTTTTTCTGTAAGTTAGCTCAATGTGATAGATTATTGTATTACGATTTAAAGAGTTTAACTATGAAAAAAGTTGTCCTATTTTGCAGGGTTTCAAGTACGAATGATCGCCAAAATTACGATCGCCAAATTAATGACCTTACACAATTGGCAGAAGCCCAAAATTATCAGGTTGAAGGCATTTTTGCAGAAAAGGTATCGGGTGCAAAGAAAAACTTGGAACGGAAGGAATTACTAAAAATGATTGAGTTTGTGAACACCCATCAAATCGACAAAATTTTAGTGACTGAATTGTCAAGGCTTGGTCGAGATACGTTACAGGTTTTGCAAACCATTGAAATACTCAATCAAAACAAAATATCGCTATACATTCAAAATTACAATATTGAAACACTTACCCCTGAAAAAGAAATTAATCCAATGAGCCAGTTTTTGGTTACGATTTTGGCGGAAATAGCACGAATGGAAAGAAAGTCAATTTCAAATCGTTTAAGTAGTGGCTATCAGAATTTCCGTAATACTGGCGGTGTTGTCGGCAGAAAATCGGGGTTCAGGAAAAGTGAGGACGTGATGAAGGATGAATATGCCGAAGAAATAAAGATGCTAAAAAAGGGTTATAGCTATCAACATATAGCCCAAATCACAAAAACAAACAAAAATACCCTTACTAAATTAAGAAAGCTGTTCGTGAATTAGATTTTAAAGGTTTCAACATAGAACCTGTTAAATGAAAGATTACTATGGCTGTCAATAAAATTCATATCCTCAGAAAATGGAATGTTAATGGACACAGCTTCTTTTTCTTCTCTCGTATATAATTGCTCTTCTACATTCCTGAAGCTCATGGCTGGGATTTTTAATAAGTGCAAAGTGCTGTTTTTATCGTCATACAATATTAGATATAAGTCCTTTTCAAATTTCTTAATTTTTGGTTCCAACCACCAATTACCAGTAGTCCTGTTAGGACTTGAATATGAACAATTTGAGTTTGTAATGTAATTATGCTTTTGCGCTATAATTTTAAAAGCATCACTCTTTGAAAATTTTTCTTTTTGATCATTTTTAGTGATGTTGCCCCTCGTTGTATGATGAATCCGTTTATCAATATTGTCTATGGACTGATTCACTGAAATTTTCAGGTCTGTTATTTTCGACACATCAATTCGATTTAAATTATTGGTAATATCTTCAATTTCTTCTTGATTAAAGAAATTTTCAGTGGTTGATATTACCCAGCCGTTTTGATGTTCATTATATACCGAGCATTTTTTTGCAGTACTAACTGGTAATTTCACTCCTTTAATAATAACACCCTCGAAATCAAATAATATTACAATTAGATAGTTGAAATCCCATGACCTTATAACACTCAATTGTGTTGTCAAATTACTAACCTTTCTTGCTTTAACTTGATACAAATTTCCATCACTATCTTGGATATCTGCACTTTTGTTCGAAGGAGCCAACATTTCACCTCCTATAAATTGGCAAGCAAGATACTCGGCGTATTCACCTACAATATTATTTGTTCTACCCAAAAGTTTTGATAATGCGTTCGATGATTGGTTGAACATTTTCCACAATGACCCAATTACTTCTTCACTATTCATGACAGCATTTTTTGATTATAGTAAAGTAATATTTTTTTGAAGTTAATTCCTAATAAAATTCTTTGAGTTAAATCAGGATTTTATAGCCAGATATATCGTCCTATTTTTAGTCATTTAGGGATTAAAATGGGACAAAGTTATTTTTAGGAATTTGGGGCAGCAGAATTTAATTGCCAAAAAGATTTATTCAATTGGGTTGTATTTCTTCACCCATTTAACAAACATGCTCCAAACAAACCCTTTTGCTTCGGATTCAGAATGAAACCATGTTTCAGGCTGCACAAGGTCATGCGGGTCTATTTCTTTAAGTTCTTCCAGTATATGTTGAAGTTCGGGTTTTATGACTTGGCTGATTTCCTCAAGGTAATCCACGTAATTCTTAACAAATACAATTGCTTCCATTTTATTTAATTGTCTGATTTTAGCTAAGATATAGATTTGTCGTAAATGAAAACCGAATAGGATAGAAACTAAAAGTAGAAATACTGTTTTTTCACTTATAAGGATCTTTAATAACTAGGGTTGGTACATCTTAAACGAATCTTTAGAATGGTGTCACGAGGTCAGGCAGCTAACACTGTCTGGCTTTTTTTATGTGTCTTACTATTTTTTATTTGTTTGATTTCTTTTTTTTTGCTCTTCGTCAAGTAGTGTTGATATCCAAATTTAAATAAAATTAGTCAGAGGAGATTCGGTGGACAAAAACGTCAATCGAGTCTTCTCTTTTATTCTTGATAATGAGCAGCCAGATGGTATTCGCTTGCGAACTGGGGAGTGTCTCTTTGGGCATAGACCAAAGAATCCTCCTCAGCCACCATCTGGCGAGAGGCTCGTTGTCAAGAATAAAA
>CAYRBM010000144.1:0-13802 GCA_964422425.1 uncultured Odoribacter sp. | reverse complement strand
CCTGATAAGTCTTTCGTTAAAAGCTCAGGCATCCCGGTTTAGTGAAATTCCGTGGAATGATCTAATGGAAGGCCTTTGGTACGCTGAAATTGATGCGCCTGACAAATCGGTGGTCAACGATTCGAAACTGACCATCCTGAAAATTGATCCCCGATATTTTGACTTTGAATTTCTGACAGCTTCTGAACGCGGGCACAAACCTCGTATTGCTCCTGACTGGGCGGCGGAGTTTGATAAAAACATCATCATCAATGCCGGAATGTATAGCTACAACCGCAGTCAGTCGAACAAAGGGTTTATGAAGAATTTCAACCACTACAACAACCCGAAGAAAAGCGACTATTACAATGCCATGCTGGCCATGCATCCCAAAGACAAAGGAAAGTTGCCTTTCGAAATTATTGACATTACCTGTCGGGACTGGGAAAAAGTTAAGCACGAATACCACTCGTTTTGCCAGGCGATGCGAATGATGAGCTGCGACGGCACTGCAATGCAGTTTTCGAAACGGCCCGATCAGTCGTGCAGTATGATTGTAGCCGCTACCGATACAACCGGCAACCTGTTTGTGATTTTTACACGCTCTCCATACACGCACCGGGCCATGATTGGCTACATGCAGCAATTACCGTTCAGCCTACGCACAGCCGTTTACCTTGAAGGCGGCCCCGAAGCCAGTCTTTACATCAATACAGGCGATACCGTTGTTTCAAAGTTTGGCAGTTATGTGTCGAACACCTGCGACAATGACGACAACGATCATTTCTGGAAAATTCCGAATGTGATTTCGCTGAAAAAGAAAGCAAAGGTCATTGATTGACTTTTGCCTACCAGAGGTATAAAAATCATTTGCTTTTAGCGTTCAAACTCCAGTCCCCCAAAAAAGGCAGGTTCATGAAAACTTGGCTTTTCTGTTTTTATCCGGGTCCACGAAACGAAATGCGGAACACTTAACTCGTCGCCACATTTGTAAAAGTTGCCGCGCATTTTCATTTCTGAGGCGTTCCTGATCCGGTGTTTAAAAAATATTTCCCAGGAGATGGCGGCTGTAATTTGCCATTCAGTTAATTCTTTCCGCTCGGGGAAGGGTGAATTTCCAAGTGATGAAATTCTTCGTATGGAATCGATTAGTTCATCGCTGGCATGTTCAGTTGGATTACCTTTTTTTCGGAAACCAAGCAGCGCAGTCCCAATACAGTTCATTTCCAGGTTGTAGTATTCATCGTTTCCTTCCGGCGACAAAAAAAACTCCACGCAGCTATCGGTCCACACCCGACCATTATTGATGGTGATTTCAGCCTTTACCGACTGCTCTTTCACTTTGTACTGAAGAAAGAGTTCATGTTCGTTCCAGGCTATTTGCACCGAAACTTCCGGCAGATAAGGAAATTCCTCCCAGTTCACCTGTTCAATTTTAAGCGGAAGAACTTCGATATCCATCATTTCCGACAGCATTTCCAGTGGTGGTTCAGCTATTCCTTCGAGTATTTTTTGGACTTTCATTCGTATAAATTTTTGTAATACATCTCAAAATCTGCGCATTAGCATCATCCATTTTTTAAAGTATCCAACGAAATGGAATAGCCATTTATTCACTTGCGGTTTGTGCGGGTATTTGCACACATGGCTATTTCACACGTAAATATTGTTGTTAATTTGTTGAATTTTAAATGCGTACATGTGGAACTCCATGCCATGAAAAAAAGCTTTTCCAACAAGATTTACATGGCCTTTTGTTCCACCACCCTAAATATTGTTACCGTAGCATGTTCGTTTCATGCTAAATGTTTTTCAAATGTTAGAATGCACCATCGAGAGTTTGAATCGCAAATACTTCCTTTAGTTTTTCATGCGACAAACTCGTGGTTAGCTTAATTTTCGCGGGTTGTCCCGGAATCAGATCGAAATAATTGTCAGAGAAAAAGCCTTCTTCATCTCCAATTGTCATATAGAGGTTTTTGGCCAGTTTATTGGTATTCAGGTTAATTTCGAATCCGCCATCGGCCTTCGAAATTTCGTATTTCACTTCAGGCTTAGGCAGCAAAAATTCCTTGATTGGCCTGAAGAATAGTGTATTGTTCGAAATCAATTTGCCGTTTTCGAGCAGTTCAACCACCAGAAATTGTTTGTTGGTCTGAACGTTTTTCAGAAAATCGATTTGTCGGGCTTTAAAAAATGTATCGCTTGAATTGGCCGGAATAGTCACTTCTTTTGATTCTCTCCAGATTTCCTTGCCTTCCGCATCGATTACTTTCAAAATCATTTGGGCATTTATTGCCGTAAGTTTATCGTTGATGATGTCAACTTTCAGCGAATCGTTTTCGGTATAAGGCGAAATAAGTACCGGTTCAAATCCTTTTTTAGCAAAGTACTGCAAGGCTTTCCAGCGTTGGTAATAGTCGGTTGAACTCCACGAAGCAACGGGCCAGCAATCGTTAATTTGCCAGTATAAGCTGCCCATACAGTAAGGTGCTGCCCTGCGGTGACCCTCCAGCGCAAATTTAATTCCTTCGGACTGAAGCACGTGATTGACATACAGGAACGAGGCAAAATCCTTCGGCTTTTTGTAGTCTTGCAGCATGTAATATTCAATGGTGCCGTTGCCAATGGATGAACGTTGGTGCGATTTCATAACCTCAGAAAAAATGTCGTAATCTTCCGGGGTGGCGTATTGTTTCACCGTTTTCATTTCGGGGAACGACTGGAACCCATATTCGCTCATGAAACGGGCAATGTGCGTGGCGTAATTTTTAAAGGGTTCCTTGCCCCACCAAACACCCCAGTAATGCTCGTCGCCATTCTTGAGGTCGGCCGGTATTCCGGTGCCCGAAGAAGGAGATGAAGCCCAGTAGCTTCGGGCCGGATCGTTTTCCGCTACCGCATCGGGCAAAATTTGATGAAAAATATCGGTGTACGATTTCCATATTTTGTCTGAATTTTCCTGACTGAGGGCATCTTCTTTTTGCTTCCAACCCCAGCCAAGCCAGGCAACCAGAATTTCATTATTTCCGCACCACATTGCGATAGACGGGTGATTACGCAGGCGTTTGATGTTGTCGGTGGCCTCAGCTTTCACGTTATTCAGGAAAGCTTCGTCGCCGGGAAACATGGCACAGGCAAACATAAAGTCCTGCCAAACCAAAATGCCATTCTGATCGCAAAGATCGTAGAAGCGATCGTACTCATAAATGCCGCCACCCCAAACACGCAGCATATTGAAGTTTGAAATTTTGGAGGTATTGATCACATTTTGATACATTTCATCGGTTGTGCGGGCTGGGAAGATATCGTTAGGAATGTAGTTGGCCCCTTTCATAAACACAGGCACTCCATTTAGTTTGAAATAGAACGATGTCCCTTTTTCATCTTTATCGCGGACCAGTTCGAGCGTTCGGATGCCGATGCGTTCTGACTTTTCGGTAAGGCGCTTGCCCATGAGTAGTTTCCCTTTTATGTTGTAAAGATGAGCTTCGCCCAAACCGTTGGTCCACCAAAGTTTTGGATTTTCGATTTTGAAATCAACCGGGTATGTTGAAACGCCTTTGGATAGCTTTATTTCTGCCCGCGCCAGCTCGTTGCCGTCGTTTTCAATGGTAACAACGGCCTGATTTTCGGTATTGGCTTCCACTTCAAACACAGCAGTAAAAGTGGCTTCTTTTTCAGAAACCGCGTTCTGTTTGAGTTGCAGACTCTCAATGCGTGCGTCATCCCAAAAAGTGAGATAAACCGGGCGCCATAATCCGCTCGAAACCAGCCTTGGGCCCCAGTCCCAGCCGAAATGATAGCCGGCCTTTCGGGTATAAACCGAAACCATTTTATTTCCTTCAACCTGTCCTATTTCGGCTAAATCGTTTCCCGAAACCGGAATGATGTAACCGTTGGCATCATATTTCTTTATCCCTTCCACAATGGGCGAGCGGAACAAAATGCGCAATTCATTGGGTCCTTCCTTTACGTGTTCTTTCACATCAACCATCCATTCGCGGAACATATTGTCGGCCGAAAGTACTTGAGCCCCGTTCACAAAAACATCGGCATAAGTATCAAGGCCTTTAAAGTCGAGCGCAATTCGGTCGCGTTTAATGGCATCCGGATCAATGTTGAACGTGGTTTTGTATTCCCAGTTCACTTTGTCGATCCATTGCACCTGATGTTCGTTGAGCCGATAGAACGGATCTTCAATTTTACCGTTATTGAGCAAATCGGTATGAACACAACCCGGAACGGTTGCCGGAAGCCATTCCACTTTGTCGGCCTGCCGGAATGTCCACCCATCTGAAATCTCAGTTGAAACAACAAGAATCGGATCTTTTGACTGGCAACTGACTAACAAGATTAGCGATATAGATGCTAACAGGAAATTTCGTTTGAGTTTCATAATGGTCGATATTTGAGGATTTTGACAGTTCAAAAGTGAGAAAAATACTTGATAAGCCAAAGACAAACCGTATTGGTCAGGTACTTAAATCGGGCTTTTGAGTGGCTGGTTCTGTTTATAAATTATTGAAGATTTCAGTTACTGCTGCATTGTATTTCTGTATGTTTCCCGATTTTTTAACCAGTTTCATCGCTTTGTGAGGATTGTTGAACGATTGGCTGAAATAGGTCCAGAATTGATTCATCTTCATCAGAATGTGTCCGCTTCCATCAAGACGTGCTGAATAAGCCTCCAAAACCTGATCGTGAAAAATCCGTTTCTTCTCACGTTGCTGATTTTCGAAGATCTGATCATTTTTTAGGCGGCCGGGCAGAAAGGGGTCAGATAGTAAACCCCGGCCAATCATCCAGCCAGCAGGTGCAGGGAGAATGCCGCTCAGCAACTGGAAATCGGGTTCGTTGAAAATGTCTCCATTGTAAATCATCGGGTGCTTCATCATGTTGCAGGCCTGCACAAAAAGCTGTGGATTAGCTTTCCCGTCATACATTTGATCAGCTGTTCGGGGATGAAAAATGACCTCTTCAAGCGGAAACTGATTCAGTATTTTCATTACGGGCAGAAAATCCTGATCATTGGTCATCCCTGCACGCATTTTTACCGAGAAGACTGCAGAAAATTCGGCTGAATAAAGTTTTTGAAGAGCTTCTTCTAGCCTGTCAGGCTTTTGAAGCCAGGCCGAACCCCGGCCTTTATTGGTAGCCATGGGGTAGGGGCAACCCAGGTTCAGATTAATTTCGCGATAACCAAAGTCAACCAGAATTTTCACCAGCTCAATCAGCTCATGTTCGTCGGAAAACAGGACTTGCGGAACAACGGGTTGTTCTGGATTATTTTCCGGGAAAACTTCCTTCAATTGTGATCGCTTGATTTCGTGCCCTTTCCCAAAGGAAATGTACGGGATGAAATATTTGTCGATTCTACCAAATACACGAGCATAAATGCTTCGGAACGTAAAATCGGTGAATCCCTGAAGAGGAGCCTGGTATATTTTTATGGGATCAGACATGTTGCTTGTTAAATTTTAATGTAATCGGTATCGGTGGCAGATAAATAAAAACTATTAATCACTACTTTTGCGGCCACAAACTTATACAATTGGCTGGCGGTATGCAATCGAATCAATTCAAATCAGACTCTGTAAATACTAACCTGGATTTGAATGCTACTTTGACGGACTCCACAAGTTATCTGACCGGAATGGAATTGGTGCAGCATAATCTGCACGATACGACTGTGCTCGACTCGCTTCATGCTAACTATATTGCTCCCGACAGCCTGATTTGCATGGGCTACCGTGTTGAATGGACTCAATTTAGAAATCTTGAAACTACGGGATTTGACTACCGGAAAGATCTGTTGCACCAGCTTCCGTACGATTCGCTTCAAACCGTTTTGCAAAAGGTAGAGGTAGTTTTTCCCGGGAAGAAAGTAATCCGTTCCAATCCCGACTGGCTGATTGGCGTTCTGGTAATTTCCTTTCTTTTGTTTGCTTCGGTGCGGTTAATTTTCAACAAGTACCTGAATCAAATACTGCAATCTACCCTGAACTATTCCACTTTTTCACGCATGTTCCGTGAACGGTATTTTAACCTGCTTCATGCTTCATTTCGTCTCGACCTGATTTTCAGTCTGGTTCTGGCCTTATTTGGATACCAGTTTATGAATGCCTATAAAATTAAGTTAGGTTTTTCGCAATCTTTTTACGTTTACCTGGCGTGTTTGGGAACAGTAGTTGGCTACTTCGTGGGGAAACGCATGGTCTATTTCATTTTGGGGATCTTAACTGAAAGTAGGGCTGAGGTTCAGGAATATCTGTTCAGTATTAACGTTTTTAATCGGGCGCTCGGATTATTTTTGCTTCCGCTGACGGCTGTTGTTGCATTTATTCCGCTGTCGCAGGTAGAAGCTGTACTGTTTGCAGGCCTTGCAATCATTGGAATCTTCTACCTGATGTCACTCATTCGGGGTATAAAAATTTTCTTGAAAAAACATTTTTCAATTTTGTATTTGATTTTATACCTTTGTACCCTTGAATTTTTACCATTACTTCTGATCTACAATATTTTGGTGGTTTAGAGTTTGGAGAAATTAATTTTAAAAGCAATTACCTTGAAGATCAAGAGAATTTTAGTTTCGCAGCCGAAACCAGAAACTGCCAAATCACCTTATTTTGATCTGGCCGAAAAAAACAATGTTCAGGTTGATTTTCGTCCGTTCATTCAGGTTGAAGGTGTTTCTTCCAAAGAATTCAGGCAAACACGGGTTCAAATGCTCGACCACACGGCTGTAATTTTCACGAGTCGCACTGCGATTGACCACTTTTTCCGTCTCAGCACCGAGCTTCGTCTGACTATCCCCGACACCATGAAATATTTTTGCATTTCTGAGGCAACTGCCTTTTATCTGCAGAAATACATCGTTTACCGGAAGCGGAAAATATTTTACGGAGCCGGTAAGTTTTCGGAATTGATTGATGTGATGAAGAAGCACAAGGATGAAAAGTATCTTTTGCCTATGTCGCAGGTTGCTCAGCCCGAAATTACCACACTGCTCGATAAAGCTGCCTACAATTATACCAAAGCAATCATTTACAAAACTGTGAGCAGCGATTTATCTGACCTGAAGAACGTGAATTACGATATACTGGTCTTTTTCAGTCCTTCCGGAATACAATCGTTGTTACAAAATTTTCCGGATTTTGAGCAGGAAGAGATTAAAATTGCCTGTTTTGGCCCTGCAACTGCAAAAGCAGTTAAGGATGCCGGCCTTCGTCTTGATATTGAAGCTCCTACAGCTGAGGCTCCTTCGATGACTATGGCCCTTGAGCAGTACATTAAGAAACAAAATAAGAGTTAAACACTCAACGAAACGATATGAGGAAGGGGAAAGTATTTTCCCCTTTTTTATTGTATTTTAGAATGATGGAAAGATTCACATTTCAGAAGAACGAGCGACTTTGCAGTCAAAAGTTAATCGGAGAATTATTTACTTCCGGAGAATCTTTCTTGTCCTATCCGCTCAAGGTTGTTTTTCTGAAAACTGAACTTGCAATACCCGTTGAGGCACAGGCTACATTTTCGGTTTCAAAGCGCAACTTTAAACGTGCCGTTAAGCGCAATTTGCTCAAGCGACGAATGCGCGAAGCATATCGACTTAATAAGTCCTGTTTTTTTCAGGAACTGGAAGGAAAACACCATCAGATTGCCCTGATGTTTGTTTACATTGGGAAAGATATTCTGGAATATGCCCAAATTGAAAAAGCCATGATTAGCGCTTTGAAGAAAATTGTTGAGAAGGTTTAAATCTCAGTAAATCTTAAAAATCAGGAAAGGCTGGCGGATTGATTACTGCCAGCCTTTCTTGCTTTATTTCAGCTTATTTGCGGTTTCGGTTACAATCCGGCACATTTCCGGGTATTGTTCTTCCATGCTGGTAAGCAACTTGTATTGCGCAATGGTTCGCTGGTAATTATGCCCGGGGCTTTTAATTTTATAATAGTTGTCGCCGTCAATGTAATCCATCAGGAAACGAAGTACCTGTTCGTAAGTGATGTATTTGGCAGAAAAGGCAAGGTATTCCAGTTCTTTCTTATTCAGGAAACTGATGGCTTGCGAGAGGTAGCCGCGGGTAAATCCTTCAAAAATAGAAAGATCGCAAGAAACGGCATCGAGGTTTTCATCATCTTCGGCTCCGGTGTTGGTGTACGAACGCATGGCGTCGCCAAAATCGTTCAGACAGGTGCTGTTCAAAACCGTATCGAGATCGATAACACACAAAACTTCGCCCTTTGCGTCGAAAAGAATGTTATTGATTTTGGTATCGTTATGAGTTACTCGGGTAGGAATTTCGCCGCTTTCAACCAGTTTCCAGAAATCGAGCATTTCTTCGCGCCGACTTTCAATCCAGCCGATTTCAGTTCCCAGATTTGCTTTGCGGCCGACCGGGTCTTTAGCCAAAACAGCATCCCATTGGTTAAATCGGTAGCGAATATTGTGGAATCCGGGCAGAATGTCGGTGAGAGGCTCATTCAGATCGGCCACCATTGACTGAAACATTCCAATTCCTTTTCCACCCTGAAAAGCCAGTTCAGGAGTTTTTGCGGCCTGATAGGCAATCGTATCGCTGATAAAAATGCAGGCAGCCCAGAATTCACCTTCTTCGTCCTGATGATAAAGTTTTCCATCGAGGGCTGGAACAACAGTCAATACTTCGCGAAGCGGATCGCCATTTCGGGCAATAACTTTGCGGCGAATATGAGCTGTTACTTTATCAATGTTTTCCATCATGGCGGGAACATTGGTAAAAATGCGCTTGTTTTTTCGTTGTAGCAGGTAATCTGGCGCCGAATCTTCAGCAGTTGAGATGATAAACGTGTCGTTGATAAATCCTTCACCAAGCGGCTCAACACACTTTACAGTACCATTGAGCCTGAAGCAGGCAGCTATTTTTTCAAGATTCATTGTTTGATTCGTAATTGGTTAATGCCTCAAAGATATATTTCAGTTTCGGGTAAAACCACTACAGCAAGTCATCAAAAGTTGTTTTTTTGAAGAATGTCAGTCAAAACGTTCAAATTTCATTTGCTTCTATCCAGCAGACACCAAGGGAAAGGTATCCGTTATTCATTTTTTCAATGTTTATTTTTCCCCCGGCAATTTGATTTCATCTTTAAGGGCGATTCTCTGATAATCTTGGTCCTGATTTTCAGTTGTTCTCCTTATCTTTAGTCACAATAAACTCAGAACCCGACTTTATGAATCTTTTCGAACTGCGAGGAATTGAAATCATCACTGACATACGAATTAATGACATTAATGCCATCAAATCAAAAATTGAGAATCGGTTAAGAGATTTAAATGCCCGGATCGCAAAAGAAGATAATGGGATAAGCTTTTCCAGAAGAAAATTATATTCCCAATTAGGCACCCTATTAAGTAAAAGTGAATCGCTTGGATTTATGAGGGAAGGTGAAATTGACGTAAGCAACGAAAGTCATACCCTTAAAATTAGTTGGACAGTCAAACTTGACAGTCTTTACTTTTTTTGCTTTATGTTGCTCTATTGTTGTGGGAACAGTCATTAGTTTATATGCAAATACTGAAACGCTTATCTCGGTATGTATTGGAATTGTGATTTTCCTGATGTTTGTCTTCATTGGAATAGTGCTTATCAAAATTCAAATGGATGACTTGATCAATTCGAGTGTGTATTGTAACTCCTGATGGAGAATGTTCCCTTTGACTGCTTCGCGTTCGGGGAGCGGTGCAATAGATTGCATTTTTATTTCCGTTTGCCTTTAGGCAACGGGCGTGAGTCAATACCTAATAATTTCCCGGGCGAAGCTATTTCAATTTCGCGATTTCCTCCTGACTTAACGCCCGGTCAAAAACGGCCAGTCCGCCAATCTGACCACGGAAATAGTTGCCCATTCCCCGAGCCAGCAGAACTGCGCCAACTGTAAAATCCGATCCGTTGTTGCCCATTCCTTCGGGAAAATAATACGGATTTTTCGAGTGCGTAATTCCTTCCGGATAACCCGGAAAGCCTTTGGTGTGATCAATCAGTTCCGGTTCGCGGACTTCAAACTCGCCATTCATGAACGAGCGAATGTATTGTCCGTCGTAGGTGAACGCAACGAATTGCCACTGGCTTTTTTGTACGATTTGCTTGCTTGCCGAATAGTCGATGGAATACGGGAACGGTGGAGTTGGCTTTCCGGTCCAGGAAATATGCCCGCACACCTGATCGCCGCCATTGTAATAGGGCAAACTCACAAACAAGCCGTATTGCCGTTTGCCTCCTGAAGCGTATTCGTTCCACATGCCACCCACAAAGCCGGTTTTACCTTCCCACTTCACCCATGCCATTACGGTTACACCCCGATTTTTGCCGTAAATGTTCAGCGCTTCGGTTTTGCTGTTTGGGAGGCTCAAATAGGCGCTGTCGCGAAATACGGCGGAATAACCCGACAAAGGTCCTTCGTCTGCGCGCGGAATCGTTCCTTTGTTTTCTGCCAGCGGAAATTTCCCTTTTCCGTAGGCTTTCCGTGATTTCCCGGCTTTCTCGCTAAAATCCCAAAAGGCCACCAATCCTGAAGTAGATTTGATTTTGGAGACGAGTTCCGGGTTTCCCGATTTCGACGACGATTTTCCGAAGGAAGAAAATGCAGAAAATAGAAGCAACAATAGCAGGTATCTGAATTTCATAGGTGTTGGTTTTTATTTTACAAAGCTGCAAAAATAGTTGAGAAAGATCAACTTCTGGTTGTAGTTGGGCAACTTGGCTGTCATCGGATTTTTTTTAGTTTTACCTTGAAATGTTCATTCACAATCACTATGGTCAAAAATAAGCTTTTCCTGTTTTTCGGTTTATTTATACTCTTTTCATTTACAAACAGCCCCGATTATTTGCATTGGCGTGGGCCAAACCGTGATGGCATTTATCCTGAAAAAAATTTGTTGAAAGCCTGGCCTGAAGGCGGACCCGCAAAGGTATGGTCGTTCGATGGGCTTGGGGCCGGGCACAGCAGCGTGGGTATTGGCAACGGCAGACTTTTCACCACCGGTATGCCCGATACCATTGGCGTGCTCTATTCGTTCGACCTGAAAGGAAAATTACTCTGGAAAAAAGAGTATGGTGTTGAGTGGTTTAAAAATTACACCGGGCCACGATCGACGCCAGCGGTGGTTGGCAAATTGGTTTATCTTGAAAGCGGGCAGGGTGTTGTTTATTGTTTCGATGCCCTGACTGGAGACATAAAATGGTCGGTTGATCTGCTGAAAAAATTCGGCGCCTCCAACATCCAATGGGGCATGACCGAATCGTTGCTGATTGATGGCGACCGGATTATTTGCACACCCGGCGGAAAAGAGCACAACGTGGTGGCTTTGAACCGGTTTACAGGCGAAACAATCTGGACAAGTCCTGGATTTGGTGAACCGGCGGCCTATTGCTCACCAATTCTGATCAACCACCACAACCGAAAGCTCATTGTTACCATGACCGCCACCTCTGTAATAGGAATTGATGCTACTACAGGCGAAATGCTCTGGCGGACCGAGCAGCAGCAACGAAATAAAATACACGCCAACACGCCGGTTTATGCTGATGGTGTGATTTACTGCTCAAGCGCGTCGGGCGAAAGGAATTCAGGCACGGTAGCCCTGAAATTGTCCTCCGACGGAAAAAGCGTTGAACAACTTTGGCGAAATGAAAAACTTCAGAACCTGATGGGTGGCATCATCCTCAACAATGGCTTTATATACGGATCAACCTATCGTAAAATGGACTGGTACGCCGTAGACATGCAAACCGGGAACGAGAAATTACTCGTTGCTGATTTCACAAATGGAGTAATTATTTATGCCGATGGTTTGTACTATTGCTACAACGAAAAAGGCCAGTTGGCATTGGTTGATATGGGCCCCGACCATTTTACCATCAAAAGCAAATTCGATATTTCGCAGGGAACCGGCGAACACTGGGCACACCCCGTTATCCACAACCGCAAGCTTTACCTGCGGCATGGCAATTCGCTGATGGTTTACGATGTTGCTGAAAAATGAAATTAATGTTGTTTGATTAGGCTAATTCGGTGTCCGTTGGCTGAAGCCAACGGCAAAGGATAGGCTTAACTTCCAATAAACAAAGGCTGAATTGAAACATTGATATCCTTTGCCGTCACGCTTTAGCTGACGGACATAGTATAATTTTGGGTTCTTGACAATTGGAAATGAAATAGTCATTTCAGCACAAAACCGGCCTCCAGTGTACTGGCCGAACTGGTTCCGACAAACACCTTGAAATCGCCGGGTTCGCTCACCAATTTCAGTTCGCTGTTGTAGAACCGCAGGTCTTTTTCGGTCAAGGTAAATTCAACCGGGCGCGTTTCGCCTTTTTTCAGGAAGACTTTCTGAAAGCCTTTCAGTTCTTTCACCGGGCGGGTAACCGTTCCCACCAGATCGCGCAAATACAACTGAACCACTTCGGCTCCATCGTAATTTCCTGAGTTGGTTACCTCCACTGAAACTTTCAGTTCGCCGTTCGAATTCAGTTCGTTCGACGACAATTTCAGGTTTTTGTAATCGAACGCGGTATAGCTCAAGCCATAGCCAAACGGGTAAAGCGGATCGTTCGAAACGTCGAGGTAATTCGAACGGAATTTCGAGAACCATTTCCCTTCAGCCAGCGGGCGTCCGGTATTTTTGTGGTTGTAGAAAATCGGCACCTGTCCTACGTTTTGAGGGAAAGTCATCGTCAGTTTTCCTGAAGGGTTTACTTTTCCGAACAGTACATCAGCAATGGCATCGCCTGCTTCGGAGCCTGCAAACCAAACATTCAGGATGGCCGGAACATTGGCTTTTTCCCATGCTATGGCCAGCGGACGGCCGGTAAACAGCACCATCACCACCGGTTTGCCGGTTGCCAGCAATGCTTCGAGCAATTCTTTCTGGTTCTCCGGAAGGCTGATATCCGATCGGCTTGAAGCTTCGCCGCTCATTTCGGCTGCTTCGCCAACAGCGGCAACTACCACATCGGCCTTACGGGCAGCGGCAACGGCTTCGGCAATCATTTCTTTTTGCGAACGGTTGTCCCATCTGGTAGGTTTCCCAAAAATGCTGATTCGGGCATCCAAAGCGGGATCGCTCACCACATTGGTTCCTTTGGCATACACAATTTTTGCTTCGTTGCCAAGCGCGTTTTTAAGTCCGTCGAGCAGCGAAACCGATTTGGCAAAATCGCCGGCAACGCTCCAGGTTCCGGGCATGTTTTCGCGGTTGTCGGCCAGCGGGCCAACCAGTGCAATGGTTTTATTTTGCTGAAGTGGGAGAATCTGCCCGTCATTTTTCAGGAGGACAAAGGTTTGTGCCGCAATTTCGCGGGCCACCTGCCGGTTTTCGGGAGTGAAAACTTCGGTTTTTGAGCGGTTCACATCGCAGTAGCGGTATGGATCGTCGAATAATCCGAGTTTGTATTTGGCTCCCAGAATACGCCTACAAGCCTGTTCGATCTGCTGTTGCGTGATCTTTCCTTCGTTCAGCGAGGCTTCCAGCGTGGTCAGCAAGCCGTCGCTCACCATGTCCATGTCAACACCAGCGTTCATGGCCAACGCCGAAACCTGTTTCAGGTCGCCCATTCCGTGGTCAATCATTTCGGTAATGCCGGTGTAATCAGTCACCACAAATCCGTTGAACCCCCATTCTTTCCGGAGCAAATCGGTGAGTAACCATTTGTTCCCCGTCGCCGGAATGCCGTCGATTTCGTTGAACGAAGCCATGACGGTTCCCACTCCGGCGTCAACAGCAGCCTGGTAAGGAGGCAAATATTCGTTGTACATGCGGATGCGGCTCATGTCGGTGGTGTT
>CAYRBM010000143.1:0-13910 GCA_964422425.1 uncultured Odoribacter sp. | reverse complement strand
GGTTATTCGCGAGAAGAACTACTAAAATTAAACATTGTCGATATCGATCATTTGCACGACACCGAAGAGAAAATCATCGGCGCATTTCAAAATTACTCTCCCGGAGAAAGCCAGATATTTGAATCATATCACCGAAAAAAGAACGGAGAGTATTTTCCTGTAGAGGTCTGTTCCAGCCTCATAAGTTTTGACAACAAATCGTATGTTTTAGGTTTTGCAAGAAACATTTCGGAGCGAAAACAAACCGAACAGCAAATCCGGAGAATGGGAAAACATTATCAGGCATTAATTGAGAAAGCGCCTGATGGTGTTGTCCTGATCGACTCGGAAGGAAAATTCAAATTTATAAGCCCTTCTGCAGAAAAGATCTTCGGTTATCCGAAAAATGGACTATTAGGAGAGAAACCCTCTCCTTTCCTACACCCCGATGATTTGCCCGAAGTTTTAGCTACGTTTCAGCAAATAATTGAAATGCCCTCCATAGTTCCAACCATTCAATATCGGTTTAGGAGCGGCGATGGACAATGGCGCTGGGTGGAGAGTACGTTTAGCAACCTTATTTCGGATGAAAGTGTTGAAGCAATTGTGGTCAATTTCCGCGAAATTACCGACCGCAAAGTGGCTGAAGAAGAAATCAGAAAACTTAACGAAGACCTTGAGCAGAAGATTGCGGAACGAACACTCGAACTCGAAAACCGCAGTCGTGAGCTGATGGACAATAAAACAGCCCTTTTGAACCTGGTTGAAGATTTGAATATAAAATCGGATGAACTTTTGCTCAGTACCAAAAAACTGGAAGCAGCAAACAAAGAACTGGAAGCATTCAGCTATTCCGTTTCGCACGATTTAAGATCACCGCTAAGGGCAATAAGCGGATTTGTAAGAATATTGCTCGACGATTATGAACATTTGCTCGACGATGAAGGAAAACGAATTTGCAACATCATTCAGACCAATGCCATAAAAATGGGTCAGCTGATTGACGATCTTTTGTCGTTCTCACGCCTGATCAGAAGCGAGCTTCACCATACACACATCGACATGAACAGCATGGTGCAAACCTCCATCCAAGAATTGGGAAGTAATTATAACCTCGAATCCTACAGTTTTTCTATTGAAGACCTGCCCTCAGCATCAGGCGATGCCAACATGATTAAACAAGTTTGGATTAATCTGATTTCCAATGCACTAAAATATTCATCAAAGAGTGAAAAACCAAAAATAGAAATTGGAATTAAACCAGAATCAGGCCCGACAATTTATTTTATCCGCGACAATGGAGTAGGATTCAATATGGAATATGCCCATAAAATGTTTGGAGTATTTCAGCGTTTACACAGTGCAAATGAGTTTGAAGGAACCGGAGTTGGTTTGGCCATTGTTCAGCGAATAATTAACCGGCATCAGGGACGAGTTTGGGCTGAAAGCGAGCTGGAAAAGGGGGCTGTGTTTTATTTTACTCTTTCCGATAATCACTTGATGCAAAAGGATTAGACTTCAGCATAAATTGTTGGTCAAAAAATTATATCTTTAAATACTTCCAGACCTAAATGAAAGAAAATGGAAAACCTAGAAGCCGTTGAAATCTTATTGGTAGAAGACAATCCACAGGATGCCGAATTGACCATCAGGGCACTTCGCAAACAAAATCTGGCTAACAGGATACACCATGTTGAGGATGGAGCTGAAGCTTTGGATTATATTTTTTGTCGCAACAAATATGCAAGCCGAAATAAATCCAATCCACCTAAGGTCGTTTTTCTCGATCTAAAACTTCCGAAGGTCAACGGGTTGGAGGTCCTTCAGCAAATCAAGGATAATCCGGAAACCAAATCGTTGCCGGTGGTCATGATAACCTCATCCAAAGAAGATCCCGACATTCGGAAAGCTTATGAATTGGGAGTGAACAGTTACGTTGTAAAACCTGTCAATTTCGACGATTTTCTAAATGCAATGTCGCAAACAGGATTATATTGGTTGCTTGTCAACGAACTTCCTAAAAAACCATATTAAATTTGCTAAATTCAAAATAAAGAGATGAGCCAAATTTACCATATCCTTCTGGTAGAAGATGAAGCAACTGATGCTGAACTCAACATGAGGGAAATACGCAAAATCCTGTCGTCGTGTAAGTTCGAAATAGTTGATAACCGAAAGGATTTTCTGGACAAACTTAAAAACTTTGTTCCCGACATCATTATCTCCGATTACAACATGCCTTCCTTTGATGGACTTTCAGCACTAAAAATTGCACAGGAAGTTTGTCCGTTAACTCCCTTTATCATTGTAACCGGATCGATTAATGAAGACACAGCGGTTGAATGCATGAAAGCAGGTGCAACCGACTATGTATTAAAAGACTCTTTGAAAAGATTGGGATCTTCTGTTCAAAATGCACTTGAGCAAAGCAAGATAAAAAAAGAAAGGATTGACGCCATTGAAACAATACGGCTGAATGAAGCAAAGTACAGGTACATGTTTCACAGCAATCCTCAGCCTATGTGGATTTATGATGTGGAAACACTCGCTTTTCTGGAAGTAAATGAAGCAGCTATAAATCATTACGGGTACAGTCAGCAGGAGTTCCTGTCAATGACCCTTAGGGACATCCGACCTGAAAATGAAATTCAAAAGTTGAATGAATTAACCATACCCAACAACTTATTGAATTGTGCAGGTGAATGGATTCATAAGAAAAAAAACGGCGAATTGATAAATGTTGAAATCATTTCGCATTCCGTTATTTTTAACCAGCGAAACGCCCGGCATGTATTAATCAATGACATTACCGAACGCAAAAAGACAGAAGAAAAGCTGATGCGCGAACGCAAATTGCTTCGCACTCTGATTGATAATTTGCCGGTAACTATATATGTGAAAGACACCGATTGTCGGAAAATAATTGCGAATCGCGCTGATTTAAACCTCATTGGTGCTCACGAAGAAATTGAAGTTCTGGGCAAAACCGATCTGGATGTTTTTAATAACGAAATTGGCCTGCGAGGATTTGCCGATGATAAACAAGTAATTGAAAGCGGACAACCAGTATCAAACCGGGAAGAAGATTTCATCGACAAGGATGGTCAAAAACGCTGGCTGATCACCTCAAAAATTCCTTTGACCGACGAAAGCGGCCAAGTGATCGGACTTGTTGGCATCGGCACTGACATTACTGAGCAAAAAGCTACGCAGGAGTTAATATTGAAGCTTTCCAAGTCAATCGAACAAAGTCCTGTTTCCATTGAAATAACCTCGACTTGTGGCATTATCGAATATGTAAATCCTAAATTCTGTGAATCAACCGGCTATGCTCCTGAAGAAGTTATAGGCAAACATGCCCGGATATTAAGATCAGACAAAATGCCTCCTGAAATTTATAAGGATTTATGGAGAACTATTAGCTCAGGCGAAATCTGGAAAAAGGAGCTGTTAAACCGAAAAAAGGATGGCTCATTGTTCTGGGAGTCGGTTACCCTTACCTCAATCAAGAATGATAAAGGAATTATAACCAATTACATAGCACTAAAAGAGGACATCAACACCAGAAAATTGATGGAAGCTGAACTTATTCAGGCAAAGGAAAAAGCAGAAGAAAGCGATAAGTTAAAATCCGCCTTTCTGGCAAACATGTCACACGAAATCCGAACTCCGCTCAACAGTATTATCGGATTTTCCGAATTATTAAATGATCCGGATTTTGATGAAGTGCAGAAAAAGGATTTCATTAAAGCAATAGTTGAGAATGGCAATAGTTTGCTAGTTATTATCAGCGATATAATGGATTTTTCGATGCTTGAAGCGCGTCAGATGAAGGTCAGAAAAGAAAGAATTTCGGTAAAAAAAATGATGCACGACCTGGAACACGATTTCAGCAAAAAGGCACAGGCAAAAGGACTAAGGTTTATCACAAACGCTCCTTCTGATTTGACAGATGTGACCATTGAAAGTGATCTTTACCGCATTAGACAAATTTTCAATAACCTGATTGGTAACTCTTTAAAATTTACCACTGAAGGTTTTATTGAGGTTGGTTTTAAAATAGCCAACGATAATATTATCTTTCATGTAAAAGATACCGGAATTGGCATATCTCCTGAGTTTCACCAGGCTATTTTTGAGCGTTTCAGACAAGTTGATACAGCACGGACCCGCAAATATGGTGGAAATGGATTAGGTCTTTCTATTTCCAAAAACCTTGTGGAACTGCTTGGCGGAAACATCTGGCTCAACTCTGAGCCCGGTGAGTTTTCTGATTTCTTTTTTACAATCCCGTTAAGCTGATCATTTTTTCTTTCTGGAATTCATCAACCAAACCAGGATAACAACCAGAAGGATTATTCCGAATAAAACCAGGTAGAAGGTATAATCCGATTGTTCAGAACCTGAGGACGTTTGTTTCTGAAGTGGCTTCTCTGCCAATGGCTCTTCTTTGAGCTCATATCCGGGAAACCAGCCAGCCAGCTGTACGGCAGCTTCCAGCCTGTTCTCCTGATCTTCAGGCAATTGAGAGAAAAAATCCAGACCGGTAAGCTTTTCCAGCTCATCAGCAGGAACAGCAAAATCAGTCAGTGGTCTGTCACTTCCCGCATTAGGCATTAAAAATGCAATCAGCCGGGGTGAATCTGTCATGTCCAGAATCACTTTATAGAAATACCCCGGAACAGCCACTTCTTCCTGACCTATTGAACCTTTCAAATCCTTAAAAACAGGTCCGGTAACAACCAATAGCTTCTTCTCCTTTTTAGCCCATTCCCTGACTGTAGTTTCCAGTTCTTTCCAAATTCCGCGGTTAAATTCGGGTACCTGCGGCGAAATATTCGACATAAAAAAGCTCTCTCCCATGGCGACAGGGCTAAAACCCATATCAGCAGCAGGACACAAATGTCCACGATCATAACCTGTTTTCGTGTAATCAGCAGAGCGAGCCGACTCGGTGGGGACCAGTTTGTCCATTTTAAATTTGTTACTTCGCTCCTCTCCCCCATTCAGTACCATACTGTCAGTCAACAGGTAACACACCCAATTGGCTTGCTCGTACTTTTCGTTATAGGATAATGTGAAATAACTATGCCTGACCACATCTCTGGCAGGAACAGGCAGATAATCCAATGATTTGAATGACAAACAAAAGATTACACTTAAAAGCAGAATACTAAATTGTTTCACGGCAGTGTTTTTCGTCAAATTTTGAGGTATTAAAATAAAGTCATTCCTGAAAAGGAAACTATTTTTGTCCAAATTTAATTCGCATGACCAAAGAAGACAAACATTTTTCTGAACACGACCGTATTTTTTATTCACAAGGATATAAGCTTGCACAATCAGCAATCGAGAAGGGTTTTACAACCCAAACTCTTTTTGAAGCTGTCAGCTCGATGTATGAAACAATTGACCAACTCAATGATTCGATTTTAGATTTGGCTAAAAAGCATCAAAACGACATAGCCTGCACTAAAGGGTGCCAGTGGTGTTGCCATCAGGCTGTGTACGCTAATTCATACGAAATTCACTTTCTTTCTGAAAAAATTAAGAGTAGTTTTCCTGAAAATGATTTAAAAGAAATTACATTAAAAGCAGAAAATAAGAGCGCATTAACCTCAAAATTAAGTGAATCCAACCGATTAAAATACAAATCACCATGCCCCCTGCTCAAAAATGGAGCTTGTTCTGCGTATTCCTATCGCCCAATGGCATGCAGAATTTATCTTTCAACACAGTTGGCGTCGTGCATTGAGTTTTATGAAAATCCTGAAAGCGAGGAAAACTATCCAGCCCTACTTGATTTTCCACTTCGCGCTGGTCGAATGATGAATGAAGGTTTTGCGTCAGCATTAAAAGAAATTGGCATTGAGACAGCAGAATTTAGTTTCGAAGATGGTCTAAAAATTGCGCTATCACAGGCACATCTGAGTTTTGGCAATTCATCCGAAAATCCGGCTATTTAAATTTCCATTCGAATCATTTTTATCGATCAGGAATGTTAATAACTGCTTGTCTGGATAATTTACACTCTACTTTACGCCTATATATCAAACATTTAAAGAATAAAAAAGTTATAAACAATTGTTGATAACCCAGAATTAAACTTAGTTCAATCAAATTACTTAAAATACTTGACTTTGGGTATGATGATGTATTAACTTTATACTATCAGACGAGCGATAAAAGGCTGCTTTGAATGGATGGAAAAGAAAGAAGGCACTTAGATGGGTCTGAAATCTGATCAACCCGACCTTAGGGACGGCATTCAGGAAAAGCTGAAGTTCGGACAAAACAATTTCAATTGTGAAGTCTATCAACTGAATAGCAGCAACCGTCAAACGTTCAGCATCAATGTTGATTTAGGCGAGTAAGTAACGAAAGGAGACTTTGGTTTAACCAGCGTTACATTGAAAACGAAAAGGAGTAAAATCCAGAGTAGTTTTACATTTTCCGGTTTGAAAAAATGGGAAAATGATTACTCAAATAAGGACTTCGTTCGGGAAGACAATTCTTAGGAAGCGTCGATCGAACAGCTCGAATGTAATGTGGTAACAAGCGTTACAGGAAAGCTCAAGGCTGCGAAAAATGGTTGAAGAAACCGGATGAAACAGCCAGCCATAATAACCGTAGTCTGGCACTAAAGGTTGGCCCTCGGGCAAACAAAAAGTGGATGGGAACATTCCGGCGAGGTTTGTTCCCATTCGTGTATATATTCATATCCTCATTCATTTGCTCTTCTTATTCATTCTTTTTATCTTCAGTTTTTAATTCAACAAAAAAAATTACATGAAGAATTTTTGTCTAACCGCAATCCTGCTTTGGTTTTCAGGTCAGCTTCAAGCCCAGGAAAACCTGACCTATCAAAAACCATCAAAAGAAATTATGCAGCTTTTTGATTACCAAAGAGCTCCCGGAGTGATGATGGATGAGAAAAAAGAAAATCTTGTTTTCACATTTACCAATACCTACAAAACGCTCGAAGACCTCAATCAGGAAGAAATGCAGCTTGGTGGCTTACGCATCAATCCGTTAACAAATATAGCCAGCTCTGTAACCTATATCACAAATCTGAAAGTACGGAAATTTCAGGATCAGGAGATGATTCAGGTTCAGGGATTACCACAAAATCCGCGAATCACCAACTTGAGTTGGTCGCCTGACGATCAGAAGCTGGCATTTACTCATACAACGAGCAATGCTGTTGAACTATGGATCCTCGATGTTGCTTTGGCCAAAGCATGGAAAGTGAGTGACAAAATACTGAATGCTAATCTTGGACGACCATTTAGTTGGTTCAAAGACAGTCAAAGCCTGCTCATCAAGGCTATTCCTTCCGATCGACCACTATTAATCGATTCCAAGAAAAATCTTCCTTTAGGACCAACCATCTCAGTAAGCGATGGCTCAAAAGCACAAAACCGGACATATCAGGATTTGCTAAAAAATAAGACCGACGAAGCTAATTTCGAAACACTTGTTACTTCCGAATTATACCGTGTAAGTCTGGACGGGACTACTAAATTATTTAGGCAAAAAGACATGTATTCAGGCGAAATTTTTTCTCCTGATGGCAATTATCTGATGGTTAACACCATTCAGAAACCCTTCTCTTATCTTGTCCCACTCAACCGTTTTCCACAAAAGACAGTTATTTATGACTTGAATGGTAACGAAATTAAAACAGTGAATGAAGTTCCTCTCAGCGAAGTTCTGCCCAAAGGCTTTATGGCTGTAAGAAAGGGAAAACGTAATATGAATTGGAGAAGCGACAAACCAGCCAGTCTCTTTTTTATTGAAGCACTTGACAGCGGCGATCCGGCAGTTAAAGTGGATTTTCGTGATGCCGTTTTCCAATGGGATGCACCTTTCAATGCCGACCCTTCGTTGCTGGTTAAAACAACCGACCGCTATGCAGGAATCATCTGGGGAGACGAAACCACTGCAATACTTTATGACAATTGGTATGATACCCGAAACACCAGAACTTACCTGTTTAACCCATCTGTTCCGGGACAACAACCAAAGGTTATTTCAAACAGAAACTCTCAGGATATTTATGCTGATCCGGGAAATTTTGAAACCCACAAAAACAGATATGGACAAGAGGTTTTACTTTTTGATCAGGATAACTTATTTCTCATAGGAGAAGGTTTTACCAAAAGTGGACAATTCCCGTTCATTGATCAGCTAAACCTGAAAACACTAAAAACAAATCGTCTGTATCAATCAGCGTTTACCGATAAAAAGGAAAGAATCTTGTCGGTAAAAGACATTAAAAAAGGTGAGGTTTTGGTTCAAATTCAATCCAAATCAGAGTATCCGAACTATTATTTGCGTAACCTCAAGAAAAAGATCGGTCTGATTCCGGTGACCCAATTCCCAAACCCGTTTGAAAGTATTAAAAATGTTGAGAAAACCTTGATCAAATACAAGCGTAATGATGGTGTTGAACTTTCAGGAACACTTTACTTGCCTGCCGGTTACGACAAGACCAAAAAAGAAAAATTGCCAATGCTGATCTGGGCGTATCCGACTGAATACAAGGACAAGAACAGTGCAGGACAAACATCAGCTAATCCCAATGAGTTTACATTCCCGTATTATGGTTCATTTGTTTACTGGGTTACGAAGGGTTATGCCATCCTCGACGATGCTGCTTTCCCGATTATTGGTGAAGGAAAAACAGAGCCTAACGATTCATTCATCAGTCAGTTGGTGGCCAATGCTGAAGCGGCGATCAATGCGGTTGACTCGCTGGGATACATCGATCGCCGGCGTGTCGCTGTTGGTGGCCATTCATACGGCGCTTTTATGACGGCAAATTTGCTTACTCATAGTAATTTATTTGCCTGTGGAATTGCCCGAAGCGGTGCATATAACCGCACTCTAACTCCATTTGGGTTTCAGAGCGAACAGCGGAATTATTGGGAAGCAACTGAAATTTACAATACGATGTCGCCATTTATGCATGCTGAAAAAATGAAAACACCACTACTGCTGGTTCACGGAGAAGCCGACAACAACCCCGGCACATTCACCCTTCAAACCGAGCGTTATTTCCAGGCTTTGAAAGGATTGGGCGCCCCGGTCAGAATGGTTTTGTTGCCTAAAGAAGCCCATAGTTATGTGGCGAAAGAAAATATTATGCACTTGTTGTGGGAACAGGATCAGTTTTTTGAAAAGTACCTGAAAAATAAAAAGTAGTCAATTTTCAGCCTGATTTCAGTGGCTAAACTGTTCAAAACTGCTCAGCAACTGATTGATCAATTACCATATTTTAGATGCTTGTTCTGAAAAAAATAGTTTCTTTGGGAAACAGATAATCAAAACCTATAACCCATGAAGAAACTATTTTTTTTGTTCTTATTAACCACCGTTTATCTATTTCAGTTCGGATATGCCCAATCCGATCATAAACTCTGGTATTCGAAACCAGCCGAGTATTTTGAGGAAACGTTGGTGTTGGGAAACGGCAAAATGGGCGCTTCGGTTTTTGGTGGGGTTGCCTCCGACAAAATTTTCCTGAACGACATTACACTTTGGTCGGGCGAACCGGTGAATGCCAACATGAATCCAGAGGCATATAAACACATTCCGGCCATTCGCGAAGCACTTAAAAACGAAGATTACAAGCTTGCCGATCAGCTTCAGCGTAAAGTACAGGGCAGTTTTTCGCAGTCGTATGCACCGCTGGGAACGCTATTCATGAATTTCAGGAATGAAGCCGAAGCAAAAAACTACCGCCGCGAACTGGATATTTCAAATGCCTTTTCAACAGTTACTTACGAAGCTGACGGCGTAAAATTTACCCGCGAATATTTCATTTCTTATCCCGATCAAATCATGGCTATCAGGCTGACAGCTTCGAAACCCGGCGCTTTGTCGTTCGATGTGAATTTCGAAAGTCAGCTAAAAAATATGGTTTCGGTGGCTGGTCAGGCGCTGAAAGCCAAAGGTTATGCCCCCGTGAAAGCCGAACCAAGCTATCGCGGAAATATGCCCAATGCCATTGTTTTTGATGAAAACCGCGGAACCCGTTTTTCGACACAAATCCTAATCAAAAACAAGGACGGCCAATTGAATTCAACCCAAAACTCTATCGGAGTTTCAGGCGCAACCGAAGCCACGGTTTATATCTCCATCGCCACTAGTTTCAATGGATTCGATAAAAATCCGGCTACGGAAGGACTGAATGCTGAACTGCTTGCTGCCAATCAGTTAAAGTCGGCAACTGCGAAATCGTTCGACAAATTGAAAAAGTCGCACGTTGCCGATTACCAAACGTATTTCAATCGTGTCAGCCTTAATTTAGGTAAAACCGATGCCCCCGATTTGCCTACCGATGAACGTTTGCGCCGATATGCCGAAGGTAAAGAAGACAAAAATCTCGAAATTTTATATTTCCAGTTTGGGCGTTATTTGCTCATCAGCAGTTCGCGCACAATGGGTGTTCCTGCCAATTTGCAGGGTTTGTGGAATCCGCACATGCGTCCGCCGTGGAGCAGCAATTACACCACCAACATCAATGCCGAGGAAAACTATTGGCTGGCTGAAAACACCAATCTTTCGGAAATGCACCGGCCGCTGCTGACATTCATCAAAAATCTGGAAAAAACTGGCACAGTTACAGCCAAAACCTTTTATGGCGTAAATGGTTGGACGGTTTGCCACAACTCCGACATTTGGGCGATGACCAATCCTGTTGGCGATTTCGGACAGGGCGACCCTGTTTGGGCAAACTGGAACATGGGCGGCGCATGGATGGCTACTCATTTATGGGAGCACTACATTTTTACAGGCAATAAAAAATTCCTGAAAGAGGAAGGTTATCTGCTCATGAAAGGTGCTGCACAATTCTGTCTGGAATGGATGGTAGAAGATAAAAATGGCCGGCTGATAACTTCGCCGTCAACTTCACCTGAAAACAAGTACAGAACTCCGGATGGTTACGAAGGAGCTACTTTGTATGGTGGTACAGCCGATTTGGCCATGATCCGCGAGTTATTTCAGCAAACTATCAAAGCTTCGAAAGTTTTAAATCAGGATGTTGAATTCAGGACAAAACTTGAAACTGCTCTGGCAAAATTATATCCCTACCAAATCGGGAAAAAAGGAAACTTGCAGGAGTGGTATCACGATTGGGAAGATCAGGACCCGAAGCACCGTCATCAGTCGCATTTATTTGGGCTGCATCCGGGCACTCACATTACACCTGAATTGACGCCAGATCTAGCAAAGGCCTGTCGCACCACACTTGAAATTAAAGGCGACGAAACCACCGGTTGGTCGAAAGGCTGGCGTATTAACCTTTGGGCAAGATTGTGCGATGGAAACCGTGCCTACAAAATGTATCGCGAATTATTGAAATATGTTGAGCCCGATGGAGTAAAAGTCAATTATCAGCGTGGCGGAGGCACCTATCCCAACCTGTTCGATGCGCATCCGCCGTTTCAGATTGATGGCAATTTTGGAGGCGCTGCAGCAGTGGCTGAAATACTGGTTCAGTCAACAGAGAATGAAATTCGCCTATTGCCTGCCTTGCCCGATGCCTGGAGCGAAGGTTCGGTGAAAGGAATTTGTGCTCGCGGAGGCTTCCAGGTTGCGATGGAATGGAGCAATAAAGCGCTCACTAAACTTTCTGTTTATTCCAAATCTGGCGGAAAAACCACATTGTATTACGGATCAGAAAAACGAGAAATCAACCTCAAAAAAGAACAATCCATAGAAATGAAATGGTAACCTAAGCAAGAGAGGCCGTCAAAAAATGAGGGCCTCTCTCGCTATTTTAAGCTTACCGCTTTCAAAATCTTTATTGGTTTAGTCAAGTATTGCAAACTATCTTTTTGTTGCTGAATAGCTTTTACCACATCCATACCTTTGATTACCTTGCCAAAGGCAGCAAATCCCTGTCCATCAGGATTACGCTTCCCTCCAAAATCCAGTTCAGGTTGATTGCCAATGCATATAAAAAACTCGGTGGAAGCTGTTCCAGGTCCAGACCTGGCCATAGACACAACTCCATTGGAATGACGAATCCTGGTTTCGCTGGTTGTTTCATGCCTGATTGGCTTAAATTTTTCAATCTCTTTCTCGTCATACAAGCCACCCTGAATAACTTCAATTTTTATCGGACTAGCTGCCTGATTGTCCACTTTTACAGAACGATAAAAAGTGGAATTGATGTAAACTCCGCACTTCACCAAATTCAGAAAATTCTTTGCAGTAACCGGAGCATTTATCGTATCAAGCTCTAGTATAATTTTACCAATCTCAGTTTTTATCAAAACTCTTGGAAGAGACTGAGAAAAAAGTGGCATCCATGAACACCATATAAAGATCAGGATCATCAATCTTTTCACACCTAAATATTGTTATTAATTTGTTGAATTTTAAATGCATACACATGGAACTCCATACCATAAAAAAAGCTTTTCCAACAAGATTTACATGACCTTTTGTGCCACCACCTTAAATATTGTTACCGTGGCATGTTCGGTTCATGAGTAAACTCAATTATTAATTTTCTGAATATTAAACATCTAAGCTGTAATCAGCAATTCCGCTTTATATCCAGCTTTTCTCAATACTTCAATAATCTCCTCATGTCCTAGTTTTTCTGTCTCAACAGTCATAATTCGCTCCGGACTGGCAAGATCAACATTCCAATTAATAATTCCGGGTTCCTGATTGAGAAACGGAGTAACGTTGGCGATACATCCGCCACATTTAATGGTTGTTTTGAATTTTAATGTGCTCATTTTATAAATTTTAATTTATTAAGTTCTTGATTTTCTTAGTGCCTGAGCTACAAAGTACGCGAAACAGCCCCCGAACAATGATAACTTGACAACAATGACAACTATTTTCCTTCCAGCTTCTTAAATCTCAGCCGCAAACTGTTGCTAACCACCGAAACCGAGCTCATGGCCATGGCAGCACCGGCAATCATTGGGTTCAGTAAAAATCCGAAGAAAGGGTAGAGCAGGCCAGCCGCAACCGGGAGGCCGATGATGTTGTAAATAAACGCCCAAAACAGGTTTTGTTTGATCGTTCGCAAAGTTTGCTTCGACAGTTCGATTGCCGATGAAATAGCTTCAAGCCGCGACGAAACAATCGTCATTTTGGCTACATCCATCGCAATGTCGGAGCCGCTGCCCATGGCAATGCTCACGTCGGCCTGCGCCATGGCGTGTGAGTCGTTGATGCCGTCGCCAGCCATCGTCACCACTTTGCCTTGCTGCTGAAGCGCTTTGATGTATTCGGCTTTGTCCTCGGGCAACAATCCGGCTTTGAAAGTGCTGATTCCCGTTTGTTGGGCTACCGATTTCGCCGTTTGCTCATTGTCGCCGGTGAGCATGATCACCTCGATTCCGCTGCGTTTTAGCTTTTCAATGGCAGTTTTCGACGAGGATTTGATCTGATCAGCAATCGCCAGAATCGCCAGAACTTGACCATTTCCTCCAAAGAAAATTACGGTTTTGGCTTGCTCCTGAAGTTTTTTGGCTGTTTCAATATCTTTTGCTGATAGCGAAATTCCCGATTCAGACATCAGTTGTTCGTTACCAGCCACGAATGTTTCGTTTTCAAAAACTGCTGAAACTCCGCGCCCGGTGATGCTCTCGAAACTTTCCAAACTAATGGATTGAACGTTTTCATTTTTGAGCGAATTGGCGATTGCCTCTGCCAGCGGATGTTCCGATTGCATTTCCATGCTCAGCAAAACCGATTTCAGTTTTGCCGAATCTGCAGTATTCCAGATCGTATCGGTCACCACGGGTTTTCCCTCCGTAATGGTTCCGGTTTTATCCAGAATCAGCGTATCAATTCGGTGCGCCAGCTCCAATCCGTCGGCATCTTTGATCAGGATGCCCAGTTCGGCGCCACGGCCCATTCCAACCATAATGGCTGTTGGTGTGGCCAGTCCCAGC
>CAYRBM010000142.1:0-14049 GCA_964422425.1 uncultured Odoribacter sp. | reverse complement strand
GAGCTTAGCACGGTTCCGGGAATCGGCGAAACCGTTGAGCTGGCAATGGCAATCAGTAGCGGCGGACGCAGGAACATACCGGTGATGGTCACGAAAATCAGGAATGGAATAAAAATCCAACCTAACCGATTGTGCCATTTTAAATTGAAATTTCGGGCCGATACCAGTTTGGCGTTGTCCTTTTTCTTTTCGCGGCGGCGTTTCAGCCATCCCGGGAAAATGAAGTGCAGCAACCCGGTTAACGAAATAACCAGGATAACCAAGCCAAACAAATCGACGATAAGTTTTCCGACATGTCCCCAGATTTCGCCACTATGCAGCAACCAAAGGGTTTTAAACAGGCTGGCTTTGCCATCGTAACCTTCAGGAGCGGGAATTACAAGTGGATAAAAGTTGGCACCGTCCGCACTTTTCAGGAGGAACGAGCGGGTTTGTACCAGCAGGTCGTTTTGCTTCAGGATGAGGTCGGTAATTCGTTCTTCGGAAACAGGCAACGATATTTTCTGCCATTGTTTTGCAGGGAAAGAATATTGATAAAGCCCGAAATACGTTCCGGCGAAAAGCTTGCCATCGGGGGTTTTCAGGATTTTGCTGATTTTGCGGTTGTCGCTTCCCTTGGGAAATCCGGCATTCCAATCCTGAAATGTTTGATGTCGATTGGTGGTGAGCCAGATGCCGATGTTTCCATATACCAGCGCTGAATCCGGAGAAAGTTGAAATACCGATTTTACGGCTCCTTTGTTCCAGTTCTGGTAGCAGTAATCATCAGGAAGCCACGAGCGGTTGATATCGACCGAGGAAATCCAGTCGCGGTGGTTCATAAAAATTCCGGAGAGACTAAACAGAATGACGAACAGGGTAATCACAATACCCGGCCATTTGTGGAATTTTCGGAAGATTTTGAGAAGCTTATTTTTGGTCATATTGTTTACGAATAATGATGAAACAAAAATATAAGATTTGCGAGTCTTTAATTGTAACAATAGGTACAAACCTTAAACATTAATCCTTCAAATAATTCATAATTCCGATGGTTTTAGCTTCTTCAATTTTCTATTTTTGCTTTGCAAATTAATCCAATCAATCATGAAGGTTTTCAAATTTGGTGGTGCTTCGGTCAGTTCGGCCGATGCCGTTCGCAACTCGGTGAATATCCTGAAAATGTATCCCGAAAATAAAGTGCTGGTTATTTCGGCAATGGGAAAAACAACCAACGCCCTCGAAATTGTGGCCCGCCGCTATTTCAATCAGGACCCCGAAGTTTGGACCATCTTTCAGGAAGTAAAAAATTATCACGACGGAATTATTGCTGAATTGTGGGGCGAACCTGTGGCATTGCCTGAAGTTGAAAAATTGTTCGGGCAAATCAGTGATCGCATTAAAGCCGGACCATCGCTGAATTTTGACTACGAGTACGATCAGATTGTAGCTTACGGCGAGTTGATTTCGACCCAGATCATCAGCCTGTATTTTAATAAAATAGGGCTGAAAAACAAATGGATTGATGTTCGCACTTGTTTGAAAACCGACGACCAATACCGCGAATCGACCATCAACTGGGAACTTTCGGCGCGACTGGCCAAACGGGTTTTCACCTTCGAAAACGAAGATTTATACATCACCCAGGGATTTATTGGCGGCACACTCACCAACCAAACCACCACGCTCGGTCGCGAAGGATCGGATTATACCGCTGCGATCCTGGCCAATCTGCTCGATGCCGGAGATGTAAGCATCTGGAAAAATGTTCCGGGAATCCTGAATGCCGATCCCGACTTTTTCTCACAAACGCAAAAACTCGATGAACTATCGTACAAGGAAGCCATCGAATTGTCGTATTCCGGCGCAAAGGTGATTCACCCGAAAACCATCAAACCGCTTCAGAATAAAAATATACCGCTGTTTGTTAAGTCGTTTTTGGAGCCTGAAAAACCAGGAACCATCATTCATTCGGTCGAACATGCACTGGAACTGGTACCGGTCATTATCGTGAAAAAGAATATGGCTTTGATCACACTCTCGCCCAACGACTTTTCGTTTATCAGCATCAACAGTGTTTCGGATGTGTTCAGCCTGTTTGCCAAACACCGTTTGCGGGTGGGACTCATTCAACAGTCGGCGCTCGACCTTTCGCTGGCATTCGACGAACCCGAACAGGGCATCGAAAACCTGATCGGCCAGTTGCAGCAAAAATTCGAAGTCAAATACAACACCGGTCTCGACCTGATTACCATTCGCTACTACACTCCCGATTCGGTTGCACAGATACAAAACGGACGAAAAGTTTACGTTGAGCAAAAAAGTCGCCGTACTGCCCGAATGCTGGTGAAATAAAGAATGTCGCATTTTTCCAATTTCAGGAAAGATGACCGGACTACTTTTGAATTGTTAAAACTTTAAAACAATAAACAATGAAAAAGTTAGTGACCTGGGTTGACATACCCGCTGTGGATTTCGATCGCGCCGTGAATTTTTACGAAACCGTGCTGCAAACCAAACTCGAAGTTTTTGATTGTGGCGAGGAGAAAATGGCCTGTTTTTCCACCGGCGAAGGCGCCATTTCGGTAGCTCCCAACTTCAAGCCTTCTGAAAACGGACCCATCGTTAATTTCGACTGCGGAAACGACCTCGACGGAGCCATTGCGCGCGTGGTTTCTTTAGGCGGGAAAATCGTTCATCCAAAAACCAAAATCGAAGTGGAAGGCCGCGGCTGGTTCGCCCTTTTCCACGACACCGAAGGCAATCGCCTCGGACTTTACGGCTTCTAACCGCCAATTTCAGGGGATTACAATTTCTTTTTCAGGAGGTTGTAATCCCTTTCTGTAATTTTACACCAATCAACCTGAATTGAAGAAAGTAAATCAATGGGTTTTTACTTCGGAAAACCATCTGCTCTTTTGTCGCCCTACGTGAAACAATACTGGGGGCTCGAAAACTGCCTGATGCCAGGTGAAGAACATGTGCAGCGCATTGTTCCGAACGGCCTCATGGATCTGACTTTTTACCTCTGCGAACGGCCCGTTTTGCTCAATCACCAGCAGGAATCGATGGAAAGCACCGTTTTGGCAGGGCATTGCAACAGTCCGTACGATTTGTGCGTCACCGGTAACATGCGGCTTTTCTCGGTTTCGCTTCGCCCGTTGGGAGCATCCATGTTTTTCAACCTGCCCATGAGCGAACTCTACGGCTGCATTGTCCCGCTCCGTTTCCTGATTAAAAATCGGGTAGAACAGTTGGAAGGGCAACTTTTTGAAGCCAACGATTTTCAGGAACAAATCCGGATTATTGAGTGCTTTTTAACCGAATTGCTGGCGAAAAAGAACGACGATTTTGGCCAGCAACGGTTAAATGAAAGCATTGGCCTGATCAATCGAAACAGAGGATTGGTTGAAGTTGAAAAACTTGCGGCATCGGCCTGCTGGAGCCGAAAACAATTTGAGCGCAACTTTCAGGAACTGGTGGGCACCTCGCCCAAACAATTTATGCGCATCGTGCGGTTTCAGCACACCATTCATTACAAGGCCAACCATCCGGATACCAAACTAACCGATCTGGCCTATGCCTGTGGTTTTTTCGATCAATCGCACATGATCAGCGAGTTTCGCGATTTCTCCGGAATCACTCCTCGCCAGTTTTTTACCGAATGTGAACCTTTTTCTGATTATTTTTCGGAATGACTCGACTCGTTAATTTTACGACCCTCGATTACCTGGAAGACGGAAACGAAAAGCAAAAACAGATACGTGAAGTTTTGTTGCGCAACCGCATTTTCGATCTTCTGGCCGAATTCAGTCCTGTTTTGGCCGGAACTTTCCCGATTGAAATTGACATTCCCGGAAGCGACCTCGACATTTTATGCTGCTTTGCCAATCACGACAATTTTAGCTCCGTGCTAAAAGAAAACTTTCAAACGCAAGACGGTTTTAAGCTTCTGGAAATGGAGGGCAAGCGAATTGTTCTGGCTAATTTTAATCTGGAAGGTTTTCCTGTTGAGATTTTCGGTCAAAACATTCCGGTTTTGCTACAGCGCGCCTATCGGCACATGATTGTTGAACACCGCATCCTTCAGGAGAAAGGCGAGGCATTCCGAAATGAAATCATCCGGCTGAAAATTGCAGGTGTCAAAACTGAACCCGCCTTTGCGCAGTTGCTGGGAATAGAAGGAGATCCGTATCTTGGGCTCCTGGAATACGGAGAAAAGTGATCAGTCGCAATGACCAATATTCAGGAAAAACTGCCAACCGCGACTGACCACTGAAAACTATCAATGACTAGCGTCGTAAGTCGCAATTTTGCTGATAATTACAGGTTCAGCTTCGTCGTACATGCTCCGGATAAATTCATCGTTGAAGCACATCGTTCTTTCCTCGAAACTCATGTCGGTCAAACGATCGAAAAGGCGTTCCTTAGCGGTTTGAATATCTTTCCCGTAGATGTGGAACGAGTCAGCCTGCCAGTTCATTCGGCCAAGTTTGACGGTTTTGCCTGTTTTCTCGGCAACTCCAGCGGCAATCACTTCCTTGCTGAACTGGATAAACCCGAACATGTTCATGAAATTCGCACCCCACGCATCGTTGCTCCGGAAACGAATGTTGCAGTTGAGCCAGTAAACTCCTTCTTCGTCTTCCAGAATGCGGTACCAAAGCGATTGCAAGCAAGGCGGGTCGTAACAATCGAGATCGATGTTGGGCATCCAGGTAATCATTTGGGCCTGGCGTGTAAACGGTTGTTTCGACAATTTATCGATCACTGCCTGTACCTGATCGACTTTGAAAGGCCCGGCTTCCTGCGATTGTCCGTCAACCAGCTCCTTCCAAACTCCGTAGTTTTGCAAACGTCCGTGATAGGTATATTCCCAGCGGGTATCTTCCGCCACGTTCATGTTTTTGGTCCAGTGATCCTTGTAGCCTTTCAGTTCGAGCACATATTCCTTCAGTTCTTCAATTCCGCCCGGGAAAGCCATGTGGATCATCGGGTCGGTTTCCGGCTCTTCGATGGTAATGTTCATGGTACAGTCCATACTTTCCGGATCATCGGGCTTATCGTACTGGGTTTTGAAGCGGGTGCCCTGTTCGTAAACAGCAACCAGCGCGGCCTCGTAAGCTTCGGCCAGCGTTTTGCGCGAAATGGCGATAACGGGAATATTCTTCATGTTCAGAAAGGTTTGTTATAATTACGTAGATCTAAGATTGCTAAAACTATAAAATTTCCATGAACTTTGATTAGTTATTTTCCTGAAATACCATTGATCATTAGAGCGAAAAACCCAAAGGAATTTTTCTGATTTTCCTTTGGGTTTTTGGACGTTTCGAATTGTAATGCTGTACTATAGGGAAGTTGAAACTCCTATTGATTCCAAAGCAGAAGACATTGAGTTTGCAGCAAATTCCGGAATTGCAGTACCTTCAACCCTGAAGGTGGTTATATTCTGAATCCCAATAACGCCAAGCACGGCCCGAAGATAATTTTCGGTAAAGTCAAAGTCTCTTTTAGAAGGAATAGAATAGATTCCACCGGACGCTATGGCCAGATAGACCTTTTTATTGGGTACAAGCCCTTCGTATTGACCATCCTCTTTAAACCGAAAGGTCACACCGGCCCTGATTATATGGTCTATCCAGGCTTTCAGGGGTGAAGGAATTCCGAAATTATACATCGGAACGCCAATAACAATAACCTCAGAATCCCACAGATCCTGAATCGCAGTATCCGAAATTTTAAGTGTTGCCATCTGTTCTTCAGAAAAAGATGCGGGATTAACATACGCAGCAAGCAAAATAGCATTTGTTACGTGAGGAAATTTCATTTTGTTAAGATCATAATTCTTTACTTCACTGTCGGGATAAAGGGTTTTTAGCGAAGAAATAATCTTTTCGGCCAGTTTGTTGGAATAGGAATCCGAACCGTTAACACTCGAGATAATGTTTAGAATTTTTTTCATAGCTACTAAATTTTAGGGATTACACATTAAAAACCACACAATTCAAAATAAAAGACAAACATGTCTTATTTCACTAATTTATGACATTTTGAGGTAACTTGTTTTAAATGAGTTAGAATTTATAAGATGAACCTAATTCGGCGTTGATCTGAATATGAGATATTTGTAATTGCTTAGCTTTTGGGAAGCGAAATAAGACTATCAAGGAAAAATGAAACCATACTTTGTCGGTTGAAAGACAAATAAGCCGTAAACTTGCAGTTGAAATGAGCTTTTAAACCAACATCTGTAATCTAAAACTCAATGAAACCATTCTTCATATTTTCATTTCTGATCCTTATAGTCTTGTCAGGCTATACCCAGGAAGTTACCATAGTTCCTCAACCTTCGTCAGTTGAAGTTTCCAAGAATGATTTTTTTCAGGCGCAAAAGATAAAGTATGCTTCTGAAGGCCAGCACGAAGCGCTGATTCGAAATTTTTATGCGCAACTTAAAGAATTAGGCATTTTGCTGCCAAATTCTGAAAAGGCCGATGAAAAAAGTGCCAATCTAGTGCTCAAAATTAAAAAGCAGAATCAGGATGAGGCCATAGAATCTTATCAGTTGAGAGTTACACCAAAGCAAATACACATCACCGCATCTGATGAAAGTGGCTTGTTTTATGGATTGCAGACCGTTGCACATCTTGTGGCTGCCAATGTGGTTACCAATGGAATTAAGATCCCATGTCTGACTATTCGGGATAATCCATATTTCGGATGGAGAGGTTTAATGCTTGATGAATCGCGCCATTTTTTCGGGAAAGAAAAAGTAAAGCAATTAATCGACTGGATGGCCTTTTATAAACTCAACCGCTTTCACTGGCACCTGACCGACGAGCCGGGATGGCGTATTGAAATAAAAAAATATCCGCTCCTTACCTCGGTTGGAGGGAAAGGAAATTTTCATGATAAAACAGCTGAAGCGCGCTTTTACACACAGGAAGATATTCGCGAAATAGTCCGATATGCAGCTGATCGTTTTATCGAAATTATTCCGGAGATTGATATGCCGGGTCATGCAGCAGCAGCAAACCGCTCGTATCCAGAGTATAGCGGCGGTGGGTCGGAGCGATACCCGGATTTTACCTTTAACCCCGGGAAGGATGCCACGTATGGGTTTCTGACTAATATTCTTCGCGAAGTTGCAGCACTCTTTCCCTCAAAATATATTCATTTGGGAGGAGACGAAGTTCATTTTGGCAATCAGCAATGGAATACCAATGCTGATGTTAAAGCCTTGATGCAAAAACATCAGCTTAAGGATCTGCAGGCGGTTGAATTTTATTTCATTAACCGAATGACTGATTCGGTGGCCAGCCTTGGCAAGACAATGATTGGGTGGGACGAAATTGTGACTGCCCGCATCCCGAATTCAAAAAGTAAAGTGATGTGGTGGAGGCATGATAAATCCGAACAGCTACAACTGGCGTTGCAAGGAGGTTATCGCACTATTTTGTGTCCGCGAATTCCGCTGTACTTCGATTTTGTACAACATGATTCGCACCGATCGGGCCGTTACTGGCAGAAGGATTTTGCTTCATTGAAAAAGGTGCTTGATTTTAAAAACATTTACAGCGAGCCCCTGAAAAAATATCCTGACCTGATAGAAGGAATTCAGGCCAATATCTGGACAGAAACGATTCACTCTCCCGAGCGACTTGACTTTATGACCTACCCACGAATTGCAGCTTTGGGAGAGGCTGCCTGGAGTAAAACCTATTCGCCCGATTATCCGGAGTTTTTAAAACGGCTAATGCCTTCCTTAAAGCTTTATCGAGATAAAGGAATCAGCTATTTTGATCCTGAAAATCCGGAAAGAACTCCTGAAATACAAGGAGTGAAAAAATAGGATTACCAATCCTCTATGTAATAGCCGTTCGGATAAAATTGTATTTTTTACCATATAAGTTTTGCCGCTTAGTGCGAGAGTATTATTTTTATAGTTTTAGAACATATCAAACTTAAATAACAAACAAAAGAAGACTATGCAGAACAGACGAGAGTTTTTAAAAATTTCAGCAGCAGGTTCCCTTAGTATGATGTTGCTCGGAACTGCAGGATGTAAGTCAGGTGCAGTTGTTGACCGGAAAAGTTTTGGTGTTGGTATCCAACTTTATACTATTCGTGATGCTATGGCTGCCGATGTTCCGGGTACATTGAAAAAAGTATCCGAAATTGGATATAAAAATCTGGAACTGGCAGGCTATGCCGATGGTAAATTCTATGGATTTGCTCCGGCCGAATTTAAGAAAATGGTAAACGATCTGGGAATGGATGTATTGAGCAGTCACACCCAGGTTGAAGCTGCAGGTATTACGGTTGACAATGCCAAAATTATGGCCGATGCTCATGCTGAACTAGGTGTAAAATATTGCGTTCAGCCGTGGGTAAATGAACCCGACCGTAACATTGAAACTTACAAGAAAATGATTGCCGACTGGAACCAGGTGGGCCAGATTATGAAAGAAGTAGGAATTCAGTTTGCTTACCACAATCACAACTTTGAATTTGCAACTGTTGACGGCATCGTACCCTATTATGACATTTTTATGGTTGAGATGGATCCGGCTTTGATTACCATGGAGTTAGATCTTTTCTGGGCATCGAAAGCAGGTCAGGATCCGATTCAGATGTTCAGCAAATATCCGGGGCGGTTCCAGCTGCTGCACTTCAAAGATATGCGCACCAAACAGGAACCATTCTTCGATGTAATTAAAGACGACGTTTGCTCAGTAGGCGAAGGCGTTATTGATTTCAAACAAATTTGGGCTGCCAGAGAAACTGCCGGAGCTAAATACATTTTTGTTGAAGACGACAATCAGGGCAATGGCAAACCCTTCGAAGCAATCGAAACAAGTATTGTAAATATTACGACCAAAATTCTGAAATAAAAGGAGAAATATTCCGTGAATGAAAGAGGGTGTTTGCGCATCCTCTTTTGTTTTATAGCTAATCAACAACCGGTAGTTTATGAATTCAATATAGCCTTTTTCGTTTCAGCAAGTAGGTAAACAGAACGTGTCTGAATTCTTCATTAATGTCAGCCTCGGCAATGTCAATATGAAACTGGCCACAACGTACCCGCATTTCTTCAAAGTAATCTGAAATGGCTTTTTGATAGTTTGTCTGTAAATCAAGCGGCGAAAACTTCAAATGCTCGCCGGTCTCCAAATCAACAAACCGATAAGGCTGATTCCGAAAATCGAGTTTTTGCTCCTGACGATGGTCGGTAACATGATAGAGCAAAACCTCATGTTTGTTGTATTTCAGGTGCTGTAACGCTTCAAAAAACTGCTCCGGATGTTCCTGGGCAATCAGGTCGCTGAAAATGATGACCAGCGAACGTTTGTGAATGTTTTCGGCAATCATGTGAAGAGCATCGATTGCGTTGGTTTTTTTATTCAGGTGATTCTGTTCCTGATTCAACAGGCTGGCCAGCTGACTGTAAAGTAAATCGATATGGACCGATGACAGACGAGCTTCAGAATGAAACTCAATGTCGTTGGAGAAGAGCGTCAATCCAACAGCATCACGCTGTTTACGAAGCAGGTAAATAATGGCGGCGGCTGAATAAACCGAAAATGCCAGTTTGTTTGTTCTCGAAGGTTTCCCTTTTTCGAAGGGGAAGAGCATGGACGAAGAAGTATCGATAACCAGCTGGCAACGAAGATTGGTTTCTTCTTCGTATTGTTTTACAAATAGACGGTCAGTCCGGGCAAACAGTTTCCAGTCGATGTGCTTGGTCGATTCGCCGGTATTGTATAAGCGGTGTTCAGCAAACTCAACCGAGAACCCATGAAAAGGGCTGCGATGCAATCCGGTGATAAAGCCTTCCACTACTTCCTTTGAAATGAATTCGAGGTTGTCGAACTGCTGAAACTGCTGTATGTCTATCAAATTGTTCAAAAAAGAAGGCTTAAAAGTTTACGATCAAAAATAGTCATTCGGTTGGCTATGTCACCTATTCAAAAACAAAAAAGGCATAAGAAAAATAAATTCCTATGCCTTTTTATTCCTTAGCGGTATTTTTAAAGGATGCTGTCAACTTTTGAAGCTAATGTTGTTTTTGGGGCAGCTCCAACGTGTTTCTCAACAACTGCGCCGTCTTTAAAAAACAAGATGGTAGGAATATTGCGGATTCCATATTTGGAGGCAATACCCGGATTGCTGTCAACATCAACTTTTCCAACAACCAACCTTCCGGCGTAGTCATCAGCAAGTTCGTTAACAATCGGACCTACCATGCGGCACGGACCACACCATTCTGCCCAAAAATCAACCAGAACCGGCTTATCCGCCTGGAGGACCAGTTCTTCAAAATTTGCATCATTAATTTCTAAAGCCATCGTTTTATATTTTTTTAGTGAATACTGTCAAACCCAAAAGGTATCACAAAATTAGCCTAATTAATTTTAAAAACAAGATCGTCATGTTTTTCAAAATAGTCGAGCAATTCGTTGGTGATTTCAATTCGGGTGTTCCTTGAGAACAGATTTACAACCATTTTTGTTTCGGGATCCCAAACATCGAACTTGAGAAGTGAGCGGCCTTTTGTATTTTGAGTCAGATTACCCAATTCGTTAATCATTTCTGAAGTTATGGCCGGAAGCGGTAATTTAACTGTGATGCTTTTAAAATACTTTTCCCTTATTTCATCCATCAACTCAATTTTGCTCACTTTGAATTCAAGCTGATCACCACCAAAACGGTTTTGAACGACACCTTTGACCATTAAATAAAGACCGTTTTTACAAAACTTTCCATACTCCACGTAATCTTTCGAGAAGAAGAAGATTTTATACGAGTCGGTGTAGTCGGTCAATACAATCTGGCTGAATGGTTTCCCTGTTTTACCGAAACTCTCCCGCGCTTCAGACACCATTCCGATAAAAGTCAACTCCCTTCCTTTTAACGCTTCGATGTTGTTATTCAGGTCTTTCAGTGAAACATCCTTGCTGGCCAGCGTTGCAATTTCAACCTTGTATTTATCGAGTGGGTGTGAAGTAAGATAAACGCCTACCAGACTTTTTTCTTTTTCAAGCAAAACCAGATCTGCCCATTCTGGAATCAGGGGAGGCTCCGGTTTTTGAACGGTTTGTGTAGTCATGACCTCGCCAAACAACGACGGTTGCATGTTGTTGCTTTCAAACTGCATTTTGTTCCCGTAGCGAATCAGCTTTTCAATGAATGTCTGCTCACTTTCGTCCGGAGCAAAAAACTGGCTTCGGGTATGCTTTTTAAACGAATCGAATGCACCAGCCATCGCCAGCGCTTCGAGGTTCTTTTTATTGACCGATTGAAGGTTTACCCGCTCAACAAAGTCATAAATATCTTTGAAATCGCCATTCTGCCGGGCTTTTATGATATCCTGAACAGCGCCTTCGCCAACTCCTTTCACAGCAGCCATTCCGAAACGGATATTGCCAGCCCGGTTTACCGTAAACTTGGCGTAACTTTCGCTAACATCAGGCCCAAGCACATTCATTCCCATTCGTTTGCATTCTTCCATCAGTTTGGTGATTTCGGTAATGTTACTGAGGTTTCGGCTCATGTTGGCAGCCATAAATTCGGCTGGGTAATGTGCTTTGAGGTAGCCTGTTTGGTAAGCCACATAAGCGTAGCAAACCGAGTGTGATTTGTTGAACGCGTAACTGGCAAATGCTTCCCAGTCTTTCCATATTTTTTCAATGAGCTTATCCGGATCTTTCCCTCCACTTTTGCATCCCTCAATGAATTTCTCATTCTTCATACACCCGTCGTGAAACTTGAGTTTCAGCTTGTCCATCATGTAGATCAGCTTTTTACCCATTGCCTTTCGGAGAGAGTCAGAGTCGCCACGGGTAAACCCGCCCAGCGCACGCGACTGCAACATAACCTGCTCCTGATAAACCGTAATTCCGTAAGTGTCGTTCAGATAAGGCTCCATTAACGGATGGTCATATTCTATTTTTTCCTGACCATGCTTTCGTTTAATGAATGATGGAATGTATTCCATAGGACCCGGACGATACAAAGCATTCATCGCTACCAAATCTTCGAATCGGTTTGGCTTCAGATTCCGAAGGTGCTTTTTCATTCCGGGCGACTCGAACTGAAAAATACCGGTGGTGTCGCCATTGCTGAAAAGTTCAAATGCTTTCTCGTCGTCAAGCGGAATGTGATCCATGTCAATGGTTATTCCACGCGAAAGTTTCACATTTTCCAGTGTTTCCTTGATGATGGAAAGTGTCTTCAGCCCGAGGAAGTCCATTTTTAGCAAGCCGATGTCTTCCACAAAACGTCCGTCATATTGGGTGGTGAGCAGGTTATCATCGTCTTTGGTTGGCATTACCGGAATATGGTCGGTCAATGGATCGCGGCTGATGAGAATTCCACAGGCATGAACCCCGGTTTGGCGGACCGATCCTTCCAGTGTCTGGGCAAATTTCAAGGTGGAACGGACCAGGTCATTATTCGATTCCAGTTCTTTTTTCAGCTCCGGACTTTCCTTAAATGCAATCCCAAAGTTCATTTTCGGGGCTTCTGGGACCAGCTTGGCTAAACGGTCGGCTTCGGGAAGCGGCAGTTTCAGTACGCGGGCCACGTCGCGGATGGCCAGTTTGGTTGCCATTGTTCCGAACGTACAGATGTGAGCGACCTTGTCCTGCCCGTATTTGTGGGTTACGTAATCGAGTACTTTTTGTCGTCCGTCGTCGTCGAAATCAATATCCACATCGGGCATCGAAATACGGTCGGGGTTGAGGAAACGCTCGAACAGCAAATCATAGGCTATCGGATCAATATTGGTAATCCCGACACAATACGAAACTACCGAACCGGCAGCCGATCCGCGACCCGGGCCCACCAATACGCCCATCTTTCTTGCCTCATTGATGAAATCCTGTACAATAAGAAAATACCCGGGAAACCCCATGGTTTTGATAGTGTTTAACTCAAATTCAATACGCTCACGTACTTCTTCTGAATAAGGTTCACCATAGTGCTTGCTGGCACCTTGCCAGGTAAGATGAGCCAGGTAATCTGCTTCAAATTTTACCCTCAGTACCTTATCGTATCCGCCCAACCGCTCAAACGATTCCTGTCCAAATTCTTCCAGCAATGCTGCTTCTGAATAGCGGTCGCGGTAGTCTTCCTCCTTGCCAAATTCTCCGGGAATGGGGAAAACCGGCATAATGGGGGCAGAGCTAAGATTGAAAGACTCAATTTTATCAGTAATCTCCTGAGTATTTGCAAGGGCATCCGGAACATCAGCAAAAAGCTTATTCATTTCTTCAGTAGTTTTAAACCACTCTTGCTTGGTGTAACGCATGCGCGTCGGGTCATCCAGATCCTTTCCTGTATTGAGGCAAATCAGCAGGTCGTGTGCATCGGCGTCTTCCTTATTGATGAAATGAATGTCGTTGGTACAAATCACTTTTACCTCGTGTTTTTTAGCCAACTCCAGAATTTTTTCGTTCACCAGCACCTGATTGTCGTAAACATTTCGCCGCAAATCGGCCAGTTCAGAAGGGTGACGCTGAAGTTCGAGGTAAAAATCTTCGCCAAAAATTGATTTGAACCATTGAATGGTATCTTCAGCATCCTGAATATGACCAGCCATGATGTGTTGAGGCACTTCTCCTCCCAGGCAAGCCGAAGAAACAATCAGTCCTTCGTGGTGCAATTCGAGCAATTCCTTGTCGATACGGGGCTTGTAATAAAAACCTTCGGTATAGGCAGCCGAAACCAATTTCAGCAAATTACGATAACCGGTTTGATTTTTGGCAAGTAGTATGAGGTGATATCCTGAGCGGTCAACTTTTGCGTCTTTCTTGTTGTGACGGCTTTGCTCCGCCACATAAGTTTCGCATCCCAGAATAGGTTTGATCCCTTCTTTTTTACAAACATCGTAAAATTCTTTGGCGCCAAACATGTTTCCATGATCGGTTAGTGCAAGAGCAGTCATGCCATCAGCTTTGGCTTTTGCCACCAGCCCTTTAACGCTGGCCGCACCGTCGAGAATAGAATACTGCGAGTGAACATGTAAATGTGTAAAAGGAATCATACCAACCAGTTAAATCAAATTTC
>CAYRBM010000141.1:0-14052 GCA_964422425.1 uncultured Odoribacter sp. | reverse complement strand
GAAAGACATGGAGGCTTTGGAGAGTCTCCGAGAAATTGTTATTCGTGATTCTATAACTATTGACCGCGACCATTCAATTGATAAAATCTACGCCATAGCAGGCATGCATGGGATATTGAAATGGCTAATTACAAAAGAAAAAGAAAAGACAAACCCCAGATATATGTTTATTGCCAGGTGGTACATTCTTCTTGGAGACGAGACAGAATCGCTGAAATGGCTTGAAATGGCTATGAAGGTAAAGTCACCACTCGTGCCCAGAATAAATACTGATCCAGACTTTAATTGTCTTCGTGATAATCCCCACTTTAAACGATTAGTCAGCGAAATGGGATTAGAACCCTCAAAACCGTGAAATAATTCTAAAGCTAGCTTAAATACCACCATCAAAATTTTTGAAGGTATCTGAATCATGATTGTAATCCATTGTAAAAAAATGGAATACTTTGAAACATTCTTGCTATGCACAACCCATTCTTTCTCCGGAAATTTGAGGTAAGAAAGGAGGTAAAATATTTAATGAATTGATTTTCTCAGAAGTAATTACAATTAAACATTATGGCCATGAAAAACAAATTATTCTTCCTGCTGCTTTCGCTTTTTACAGGGTTTATCTCTGTAGGGCAAAGTCTTAAAGAGTTAAATGAGATCAAAGTCACACCACCAAAATTTACGGGTATTGCCAAAGTTGAAGCTATTCCTGTAGAATCAAATTACGCTTCACTCGAAAAATATTTAATAAAGCTGATCGAGCCTCAAATGCAAGAACTCAAAACTTTTAAAGAAGGAACTGCAGTCGTCCAGTTTCTTGTCAATCAATCCGGAAACTTAATCGATTTTCACGTAATCAATAGTGTCACTCCTGAGATTGACAAAGAAGTGATTAAGGCACTTGAAAAGACTAATGGTATGTGGAAGCAGGGATTAAATAACGATGAACTGGTTACAATGGAAAAAGAAGTTACTATCGCTTTCCGCCTTGGAGACACACCAAAATTTGAACAACGAGCTCAAATATCATTCAGACGAGGGGCAAAAATGTTGCACATTAAAGCCAAACCAGAAAAAGCGTTGAAGCACTTTAATAATGGAATTGCCCTTCTTCCCAATGATAAAGGTATTTTAGTTAACAGGGGATTAGCAAGATATGAATTGGGCGATATGGCAGGAGCATGCTCTGATTGGAACAGAATCAAAAGTTTAGGAGGATTTGAGGGAGATGGCTATCTGGAAAATTTTTGTGACATGAAAGGTTATGCTGAATTGGTTAAAATTCTGGGGAGTAAATAATTTGAAAGCTAATTTCGGTGGAAAGGGTCGTCTCTTGTAATTTTGAGACGACCCTTTTTGTTTGAGTTCTGCCAATGCTATAAAGACGAAGAGAACTGCACCATCCGCGGAACGTTTAAAGATATTCGCGAATACACGTTTAACAAACTGGCTGCCACAACACTCGACACGCTGATTTGATTCTATCGGGGTGATGAATGAATTGCATTAAAATTTATAGATTTGCGCCCTCAAAAAATACGTTGAGCTATGGCAAGTGAGAAAGGGCTTTTCCAGCGCACCGAGTTGCTGCTGGGCAGAGAATTGATGGAGGAGATTGCCTCGAAAAAAGTGATTATTTTCGGAATTGGCGGAGTGGGGAGCTGGTGCGCCGAAAGCCTGATAAGAACAGGCATCAGGAAACTAACAATTGTTGATTCTGATCGCGTTTGCATAACCAATATTAACCGGCAATTACATGCAACCACTCAAACTGTGGGAGAGGTAAAAACCGATGCTCTGAAAAAAAGGTTGCTCGAAATTAATCCTTCAGCTGAAATCACTGCTATACAAAAAATTTACAACCAGCGAAACCACGATTTCTTCGAACTCGAACAATACGACTACATTATCGATGCCATCGACAGTATCAGCAGTAAAGTTCACCTCATCCGCATGGCAACAAAAACAAATGCGGTCTTCTTTTCGTCGATGGGGGCCTCTTTGAAAGTCGATCCGACAAAAATAAAAGTGGCCGAATTCTGGAAAGTGAAAGGTTGTCCGTTGGGAGCCACCGTTCGGAAAAGAATCCGCAAAGGCGAATTTCCGGCGAAAAAATTTTTGTGCGTTTACAGTGAGGAACTGCTCGAGAACAAAGGGGCAGGCGCTTCGTGCGGAACCGATAAATGTATGTGCCCCAAAACGAAGAACGCCCCAGGCGACCCGGAATTGGCCGACCACGAATGGTGCAGTCTAAAAGCAGTCATCAATGGTACGGTGGCACACATCACGGCCATTTATGGATTTACCCTGGCCGGGTTGGTCGTTCAACACCTCTACGGGAAAAATTAAGATTGCCCTGCGTGCAATCACACCTGTCGGGAAAGATTATAACTCTACGTTCACCGCTTTTCCTTCGGCCCGGATGTAAGCAGCAGCCGAATCATATTGCTGAGGCTTACCCAAATGCTCGATGACGCGGGGAACATCTTTTATAACATTGATTTCTGAAGGAGCATCAATAGAAACATATTCTTAACTCTCCGGGATATTTTACTCTAAATTTCAGGTAATCTTTAAGCTTTTTACATCTTTGTAGTTCATAATAAAGTGAATCATGTCGCTTTTCAACGAAATACTTATCTTCCTGGCTGCCGTTGTTGCCGGATTCATCAATGCCATGGCCGGTGGCGGAACGCTGGTTAGTTTCCCGGTTTTGTTGGCGGTGGGCATTTCGCCTGTTGTGGCCAATGTTACGAATACCGTGGCGCTGGTTCCGGGCACCATTGGTGGAATGTGGGCGCAACGCGATGCCTTTCGCTCGCAATACCAGCGTTTATTGAAATTGCTGCCGGTTTCAATTATTGGCGGTGTTGCTGGCGGATTGCTCATTTTGAATACCAGCGAAGATGCCTTTAACAGCCTAGTTCCTTTCCTGATTTTAGGTGCAACTTTATTGCTCGGCTTTCAGGTTCGGATAAAAAACTGGGTAGTATCGCGCATCGGACATGCTCATACCGAGCACCACAATCCAGTATTTATGCTTTCGCTGGTGTTTTTGGCAGCCGTTTATGGCGGTTATTTTGGCGCCGGATTGGGAGTTATCCTGATGGCTACCCTCGGGCTGGTAACCGACGAATCGATGACCCGCCTCAATTTTCTGAAACAAGCGCTTGGCTTTGCTATCAACCTGGCAGCTGCTATTTATTTTGCTTTTTCGGGAAAGGTAATCTGGATGGTTGCCCTGATTATGATTTTTGGATCTCTGCTCGGCGGCTGGATTGGCGGCCGACTGGCCAACAAAATGAAACCCGAGATCCTTCGTTGGATTTTGGTGGCAGCAGGATTGATTGCCGCCGTTGTTTTCTTCCTGAAAGAAAATTAGCCCAATGAACACGATTGAAATTCGCCGGATTGGAGCCACAGATGTGGCGGAACTACAACAAATCGGCCGACTGACATTCACCGAAACTTTTGCCGAACACAACTCGCCTGAAAATCTGGCTAATTATCTCGAAGAAAGTTTTGCCATCGCCAAACTGACAAATGAACTCAAAAATCCCGAATCACAATTTTATTTCGCATTTGCAGATTCAATATTGGCGGGTTATCTGAAAATCAATTTCGGTGCGGCACAAACCGAAATTATCGACTCTGCAGCCATGGAAATTGAGCGAATTTATGTACGGCAAGAATTTCAGGGGAAGGAAGTTGGTCAATCGTTGTTCCGAAAAGCATTGGAAACAGCCGTTGAATCAGGTGTCAGCTTTGTGTGGCTTGGCGTTTGGGAGAAGAACCACAAAGCGCTGAATTTTTATCAGAAAAATGGCTTCCAACAATTTGACTGTCATATTTTCATGATTGGCATCGACGAACAAACTGATTTTCTGATGAAAAGATCGGTTTGACAACTAAGACACTCAGTACAATCTAGCCAAATAAATTCACCAATTCCTGCGTTTGGGCAGCATCTTGGTTTTGGTTCCTTCACCGGATAAAGTTATATTTACAGATGAAGTCGTGCATTTTGCCCGAACTTTTGTTTCATACTAAAAAGGCCAAAACATGAAACTAAACGAAATTACCGGGAAGATACTTCACCTGACCAATTTGGAAAGTGAACTTGATGACTACGACAAAATCCACGAAGCCATTGAAAAAGATCTGATTTTCAAAGGGACGAACCTTTGGATTCTGGCATTTGCCATTATTGTGGCCTCGGTTGGACTGAACATGAATTCGACCGCAGTAATCATCGGGGCAATGCTGATTTCGCCGCTGATGGGTCCAATCAACGGCATGGGTTACAGTATCGCCACTTATAATTTACCGCTTTTCCAGAAATCGCTCAAAAATTTTTCGTTTGCGGTATTTGCGAGTCTTGCAGCATCAACCGGCTATTTTTTGATCAGCCCGATCTCAACTGCCCACTCCGAATTACTGGCACGCACCAGCCCAACGATTTACGATGTGCTGATTGCGCTGTTTGGCGGATTGGCCGGAATTGTAGCCATCAGCAGCAAACAAAAAGGGAATGTCATTCCTGGAGTAGCCATTGCAACTGCGCTGATGCCACCTTTGTGTACTGCAGGCTACGGACTGGCAACCTTGCAACTTTCCTATTTTTCAGGTGCATTTTATTTATTCACCATCAATGCCGTTTTCATAGCCATTTCATCGGTTGTAATTTCACAAATCCTGAAATTTCCGATTCGCACATTGGTCGATCCTGTTCAGAAAAAACGAGTTGACCGCTGGATTTCGGTGGTAATTTTATTGGTCCTAATTCCAAGCATTTACTTTGGGTATTTACTGGTAAAGAAAGAAAAGTTTAACGAGAATGCTGCCAGTTACGTGAACAGCATCCGTGTTTTCGAAGGAAATTACCTCTTAGACAGCGACATAAACAGCAACACAAAGTCGATCACGCTGATTTACGGAGGAGTTTCGCTAACCGAAGAACAAAAAACACAAATCAAAACAAAGGCAACCGACTTCGATTTGGAAGAGATTACGATTGATTTCAAACAGGGAATTTCGCTGGATTCTTATTCGCTCAAGGTTGATGAGAAACAACAAATGCTGAATCAAATTGGAAAATTAGCCAACCAACTGAAAGAAAAAGACTTGGTTATTGATAGTTTATCACGTTCGGATAAAGAGGGTAAGCAACTCTTTGACGAAATTTCTATTCTCTTCCCTGAAATTATCTCCTGCTCGTATTCAAAAGCATCACGTTTCCCAAAAAACTCATCGTCGCAGGGGCTAACGATAATTGTTATTTCTACAACCTCCGGAAAGCCTCTTAAACAAACGGATCAGAATAAGATTCGGGAATGGTTGGAAGCCAAACTAAAAACAGAAAACCTTCGAATTTATTACGATACCAGACAGGGATAAAAGAATACAAAAATTTCCGGGAGCTATTTCTTTTATCCATTTGTCGTCCATTTTATATTTACGTCCATGATTTTAACGAAATTATACAAAGAATTCTTTAACAGCGAGAAATCGGGAGGGATTATCCTCGTTGCCGTTACCATTGTGTCGCTTATCCTGGCTAATTCTGCATTTTCAGAAGAATATACCAGCATTTGGAGTACGAAATTTGCCGGGTACAGCATTGCCCACTGGATTAACGACGGTTTAATGGCCATTTTTTTCCTGCTGATCGGGCTCGAACTGGAGCGCGAAATTTACCTGGGCGAATTGTCGAGCCTTAAAAATGCGGCCTTCCCATTCTTTGCCGCGCTTGGCGGAATGATCGTTCCCGCAGCCATTTTCACATTTTTCAACTATGGAACCGAATTCCAAAACGGAACAGGGATACCAACTGCCACCGATATTGCTTTTGCCATCGGGATACTGGCCTTGCTGGGTAACAAAGTACCGCTTTCGCTTAAGATTTTTCTCACGGCACTGGCTGTCATCGACGATTTGGGCGCCATCATGATCATCGCGCTTTTCTATTCCAAATCGCTGTCAATGATCAATCTAAGCATCGCCCTGGGTATTTTTGCCATTTTAATTATCCTGAACCGAAGCAAGGTTTACAACATCATCCCCTATATAATTGGCGGAATCGCAATGTGGTATTTCATGCACCATTCAGGCGTACATGCCACCATCACCGGCGTTTTGCTGGCTTTTGCCATTCCGTTTACCAATGGAGGTAAAAAATCGCCGTCGTACAAAATGCAACATGCCCTGCATAAACCGGTGGCATTTGTCATTTTGCCACTTTTTGCGATGGCCAACACGGGCATTGTCATTGGCAGCGATTGGGCATCGGGCTTAACAAGTCCAAACAGCCTTGGCATTATGCTGGGGCTTGCTCTCGGGAAACCATTGGGAATACTGCTGTTCTCGTTGCTGGGGGTATTAATTGGCGCCTGTGCCATCCCGTCGGACCTGAAATGGAAAAACATCCTGGCAGTTGGATTCCTGGGTGGAATTGGGTTCACCATGTCCATTTTTATCACCATCCTGGCTTTCGACGATCCAACCATCATCGATAATTCAAAGATTGCCATTTTAATGGGCTCACTGGTCGCCGGAATCGTAGGATTTACTTTCCTGAAACTTACGCTGAAGGAAACAATAACAGACCAGGAAGAAGAACAGGCTTAAAAATGAAGAACCTCCTTGATTTTTTTATATCCTGTTTTACTCACTTTCAGCTTGGTTTTGTCTTTATCTTTCAGAATAACGATGTATGATTCCTTTTCGTATTGTTGAATTTCAGCAATGTTGTCAACCTGAACGATGTAGGAACGGTGAATGCGTATGAAATTTTTAGGATCGAGGTGATTCTCAAAATATTTCATGGTTTTTTGTTTCATGTGCCGGCCATCATAGGTGTAAATCATCACATAATCGTCAAGTGATTCGATGTACCGAATCTGGTCTACCGTAATAATGTGAATTTTATGCCGGTCTTTAACCACTACCCGGTCAATGAATTCTTCTCCGGGACGAAAATTGGAGAGTTCTTCCAGCTTTTCCGAATTGTCTTCCTCATTTTGGATGCGGTGCTTCACTTTTTCCACCGCATTAAGCAGACGGTCTTTTGAGAATGGTTTCAGCAAATAATCCACCGCATTCAGTTCAAAAGCTTTCAAGGCATACTGATCGTAAGCTGTTGTAAATATGATTTGTGGTTTATAATCGAGTAACTCAATCATTTCAAACCCGGTAATTTTGGGCATCTGAATATCCAGAAAAACCAGATCAGGCTTTTTATCATTAATCGCTTTTACTCCGTCAAATCCATTCTCACATTCGCCAATAACTTCAATATCCGGATGATCTTTCAGGTAGGAGCGCAGGAGGTTACGTGCAAGTTCTTCGTCTTCGATGATGAGGGTCTGTAATTTTTCGCTCATAACACGGATTGTTTTTGTGGTATTATTAATTGTACTTCAAAGCTTGTTTTATTATCACTAATTTTCATCAGATCGGGCTGATTGTACAAAATCTCCATACGTTTTCTGATGTTTCGCAGACCAATTCCCTCGCCTTTCCGCTTGACTGAACTGGCATCATAATCGTTGCAAATAGTGATGCGCAAGGCATTGCCCTCGCAAACGCAGGTTGTTTTAATAGTCACCTGATCGGTCGTCTCGTAAACACCATATTTAATGGCATTCTCAAACAAAGGTTGCAAAATCATGTTTGGAATTTCGGCATCAAGACAATTGGCTTCAATTTCGAATTCGGCATTTAACTTCCTCCCGAAACGCACTTTCTCAATACTGAGATAAAGTTTAATGTTATCGAGCTCCCTGGCAAACGAAACCATTTCCTTCTCATTGTGCATCAGCGAATAACGCATAAATGTTGACAGGTTAATTACCATTTCCTGAGCTTTCTCCGGATTGCTGACTGTTAATGAAGAAATCGAATTTAAGCTATTAAAAAGGAAATGGGGATTGATCTGCGATTTAAGTGCCTGTAATTCGGCTTCCCGAATGAGGGCTTTGTATTCAGCTTCCTTCTTGATTTTCTCCCTCAGGCTTTGGTAATAATTTACCGTATAAAAGAACATGAGCAGGATAATATACATCAGATATCCTGCAAAAACTTTGGTCGGTATAGAGTTTTGCAAATAATCGTTTGAAAGGATATTGAACGATTTAAAAATAGCATAGCTGATTGTCAACCAAATTCCGCAAAGAATAGAAGCGGCAATAATATGAAACAGGATAAGCCTTCCAATAGTTACTTCTTCCAGACTATTGTAGCGGATACCGTACCAAATGCTCGATCCCAGAAGAGGAAATAAAACATAGTTGGTCAAAGCATCAATTATTGATACAGAAATTGGTGCACCGTACCAGATAACTATCACCACCATGTTAACAACAGCCAGCAATGCCCAGAAAAAGGCATAAAAAATCAAAAGCCGGTAGTTATTAGTCAGCGGATGCTTCATTTTTGACTGATTAGCTGGTTGTCGATCGAACTAAAAATGCTTTACTTCGATACCTCCAAATATAGAAACACCTTTAATTACAATAGTTTTTGACGGATCGTAGTATCTGTCACTGTAGGTTTCCCCTCGTTTATCGGTAAAGGCACCGAATATGGTTGTCACTTCATTTCTTACATTCCAGTCCATTGGAATTTTGAACCCGCAACCGCCAAAAACGCTTACACAATCGATCACTGCACCACCCGACTGAAGGCTTGCCCTGCGCAGGTCAAATTCAATGCCCCCAAAAATGGAAGTTGCTTTCCCTCCTGCCAGGTTTTGCGAGTTGATAAAAATTTCACGGCCTCCAAAAATGACGAAATCATCAAAAGTATTTACAGTTCCGTCAATCGGGGCACTGGGAACAGGTTCGCTGGCAACGTCCAGCGGCCGGGGTTCCCGCTTTCTCATCAAAATGGCAATTCCGATGGCAACTAAAATTAAGGGCCAGTAAATTCTGCGTAATTCATGCGGCACACTAATCAATTCGGGAATAAGGAAAGTGCCTCCGATCACAATCAAAATAGTACCAGCAGTGCGGTTACCTCCAATCAACGATATAACGCCGATTCCAACCAGCAACATTTGCCATGAAATAAGCAAATCAGCCACCGACTCGGGAATCAGGTTAAGCCTTTCCAAAATCAGAATTATACCCAATGCAATGAGAATAACTCCGAAATACAACCGCTTATCACTTCCTCTACGTTCCATATCTGTCTTTTTTAATGTTTACAAATGTAATTACTATCGCTCTCAAATCACGAACAGATCGGCAAAACGCCTGTTCTTACCGGTTAAACTCAGGATGAAACAGGGCTCAAAACAATTTGCTCAGAATAATTATCCCTAAAACAATCAGCACAATCGGGAAGAATAAAACCAACAATATGCCCGGTACAATCAGAAAATGCGGGATAAAAATCATGAGCAGCAACACAAACAATAATGCCCCAAAAAACCGCCGACCAACTATGAGCCCAATTCCAAGAAAGATCACCATAATTGGTATCAATGCACCAAACGACCAACTGGCAAGACTGCTAAAGAAATGTCCGATCCCTGAGAAAAAATCGCCAATGCCCGGAAAGTGAATATCCCATCCGGTTTGTTTCAAAATCCAAAGAATTCCGATAATAATGAGGACATAAGCCCAGAATGATCCTGAATTTCTCCTTTGTTCGCAACAATGTTTTTCCATGACTTCGAGTTTAAATCTACTGTAAAAGTAAATTTTGGACTCTCACCAGAATACCGATGATCGGTCAGGATAAGTTTAAAATCGGCGAATGGATTGAAAAAGAGGAAAACCAGATTCAGGATTGACGATCAGATATGATTTCCATGATCCGGTTTCTTTGAATTTTTCCTGAAGTCGTTTCCGGAAATTGATCCAGAAAAAAGAACTGCCGTGGTTGTTCGTAAACGGGAAGGACATTTGTAAGCTGTTTCCGAAGGAGTTCCAACTGAAAGGGTGCTCCCTCAATAACTAATACCAGCTTCATACCAAGCTTCTCGTCGGGTATGGCTGAAATCACAAACCGCCTTTGGAGCATTAAACCCTCCAGCTTTTTCTCAATAACTTCAGGGGTGTATTTGATGCCTCCGGAAATAATTACTGAATCAGCCCGACCCAAAATTCTAAACCCATTCTCCGGTAAAAGTTCTGCCAGATCGTTGGTTTGAAGTGGTTCATCCAGTTCGGGAACATGAATTTTGAGGCAGCCTTTATCATTCAACTCAACTGAAATCTGAGGCAGGCATTGGTAATAATCAGACTTTCGGGCACCCGACAGTTCGCGTATGGCAATATGCGAGGCAGTTTCTGTCATCCCGTAGGTAGAAACGATGCGATTTGGGAGGCGGCTAATTCGTACTTCAAGATCGGCAGAAATACCTGATCCACCAATGAGTAAACTCTTTATGTGCTGAATTTTTTCTTCTCCGCCGGGCTGCCCCAGCAGTTTGAAAACCTGATTTGGAACCAAAGCACCAAAATCGAAGGTTTCCTTTTGCAAGAAACTAAAATCAGTCGCTGGATCAACCGCTACCAGATTCATTTGCCCGAATATAGCGCGAACAACCATCATTTTTCCGGCAATGTAGCGGCAGGGTAAACTCAGTAGCAGCCTCGATGATTTGGTCAACCCAAAATATTGAATGGTACGCCCGGCACTTTTCTGCATCAGCAATTTGGGTAATTCAATAATTTTAGGTTCCCCGGTGCTGCCTGAAGTTTGAGCAATAACAAAATCCTTGACCGAAAACCATTCTTCGAGAAAAAGGTACAATTCCTGCTCAAACTCCGAGTCAAACGGACTGCTTTGTATTGATGAAACCCGAACTGAAATTTCTTCAGCTGTCAGGATTTTCCCATTCAGGATAAGGTATGAACTATTAGGCTTCAATTTATGTGTTGATTCGTTTGGCTTCTCAAATTTAAAAATCATCGCCCGATTCTTCTTGAAATAACTGATTCATGTTCCAGCTATATTCTGATCGGTGCCATAACTGATCACCTGCTATTTCAAGTGGTGATTCAAAATTATTGGTAAAAAGCTGCCCCGTTCCAAGCCCTTGTTCTGTTGCGGTGTTGAGCTGAAAAGTCCATTGAGCAATTGCATTTAGTCCGATGTTCGATTCAAGAGCCGAAGTAACCCACCAACCAATTCCGGTGGACGAAGCTTTTTCAATCCATTTTTCGCAGGCAGAAAATCCACCAAGCAGGCTGGGCTTCAGGATGAGGTAAGCCGGACGAACAGTTTCCAACAATTTCTGCATTTCTTTTTCAGTCGAAATCCCAATCAGTTCTTCGTCAAGGGCAATCGGTACCGGCGATTCTGCACACAGGCGGGCCATTTCCCCCCATCGTCCGGTTTGAATGGGTTGCTCAATGGAATGAATCCCTAAATCAGACAGTCGCTTCAGATTTTCGAGGGCAGTCTGATAAGTGTAAGCGCAATTGGCATCAACGCGCAGCGTTATTTCATGGGCTGAAAATTCAGCACGAATAGTTTTAAGCAGTTCAAATTCCGTTTCAAAATCAAGCGCCCCAATTTTCATTTTGATGCAACGAAATCCTGCATCCAGCTTTGCACGGATTTGCGCCTTCATAAATTCAGGAGTGCCCATCCAGATCAGTCCGTTGATGGGAATACCTTTTTCTCCGCGGGTGAATGCGGACGGGAAAAGTACCCGAACCCCACCGTTTTTCTGATCGAGCAAAGCAGTTTCTATCGCGAACTTTATGGAAGGCCATTCGCGAAGTTCCTCGGGAGAGTGCATGAAGTAATTGATTTCCTGGCAAACCTGAAGCAGTTTGGCGCTCATTCTTTTTGGGCTTTCAATACTTAGTCCGGGCAGAGGAGCACACTCGCCAATACCGATATTTACTCCGTCGTCGAGAAAAATAAACCACGATTCACGGGTGGTATAAACACCACGCGAAGTTCCGGAAGGTTGTTTAAAATTGAGTGTGTATTTTCTGAATGATGCCTTCATGAAAAGATGAATGAATGATTAAGACGGTGAATGATTTCATTCCAATGTATTTTTGACAGGATTTACCTTGAGCAAATCGGTGCATTCAGTCAGTAACTCCTGCATACTTTTTTGAAATACCGGATGCACCAACTGTGGTGCAATCTCAACTAAAGGAACCAAGGCAAATTTCCTGTCCTGAATACGGGGATGAGGAACAGTAAGCTTCTCTGTTTTTACAACTGTATCCCCGTAAAACAAAATATCGATGTCTATCACCCGCGAACTGTATTGATTCTCTTTCCTTATCCTTCCCAGTTTAAGCTCAATAGCCTGAGTTTGCTCCAGCACTTCATCCGGCGAAAGAGAAGTTGACAGCATGAGCGCCTGATTCCAAAACAAATCATTCGACTCAAACCCCCAGGGTTCTGTTTCATAAATGGCCGATTGAGCCTGAATTTCACCAATACACACTAGCAAATGTGCTTTGGCTTCTAAAAACACCCTGGCCTTGTCGCCCATATTTCCACCCAATAGCAGGTAAAGTTGAATCATTGCACCCTAATTTGTGTAACAAAAACACTAAATTCGTACAAATCTATCGTACATTTTTGCCCGAAGCAAACAATTCAAAAAATAAAATAACCATGAAGGATTTCCTGAAATTTACTCTGGCAGCCATTTTAGGTGTGATGATTGCCGGTCTTTTGTTACTGTTCATCACCATTGGTTTCTTTTCGGCCATGGTTTCTATGAGTGAACAACCCACACAAATTGAAAACAACACTGTACTGATGTTGAAATTTGATCATCAGATTGTTGACCGAGCCAGCAAGAATCCATTTGAAGAACTGAATTTTGGTATTTTTCAGGGAACCAAAACCGCTGGGTTAAATGACATTCTTGCCTGCATCAAAAAAGCAAAAACCGATGATAACATCAAGGGTATTTATTTAAATCCGACCGAAATTATGGCCGGAATGGCAACAGTCGAAGAAATTCGCTCGGCCCTGAAAGATTTTAAGGCATCCGGTAAATTTATCTACGCTTATGGCGATGTACTTTCACAAAAAGCCTATTACCTGGTAACGGTGGCCGATTCTGTGATTTTAAATCCGCAAGGAATGGTTGATTTCAGGGGATTGGGTGGCGAACGTACCTTTTACAAAAAAGGTTTGGAAAAATTAGGTGTTGAAATGCAGATTGTGCGGCACGGAAAATTTAAAGCTGCGGTTGAACCATATTTGCTCGATAAAATGAGTGATGAAAACCGGCTTCAAACCGAAACATACCTGAAAAGTATGTGGAACGAAATGCTGACCGACATTTCAGCTTCGCGCCAAATGGGATTTGATGAGTTAAACGACATTGCCGATATGGTAGCTACTTTCCGAAAAGCCGACTTTGCCATGCAGAAAAATATGGTTGACCGCCTGAAATACAAAGATCAGGTGATTGATGACCTGAAAAAACTAACCGGGACCAGCGAAAAAGAAGATGTAAAAGCTGTGGACATCTTTAAGTACACCAAAGTTCCGGAGCAAAGGTCGCATCAGGGATTGGCCAAAAACAAAATTGCCATTATTTATGCCTCTGGAAGCATTGATGCCAGTGTGTCGGAAGAAGGAATTAAATCTGAAGATTTATCGCGAACCATACGCGAAGCACGCCGCGACTCGTCAATTAAAGCCATCGTTTTGCGCATCAATTCTCCCGGAGGAAGCGCTTTTGGATCGGAAGTTATCTGGCGCGAAGTAAAACTGGCTGCACAAACCAAACCGGTAATTGCCTCGATGGGTGATGTTGCCGCCTCCGGAGGATATTACATTGCCTGTGCTGCCGACACCATTATGGCCGACCGCACCACCATAACCGGGTCAATTGGTATTTTTGGTATGATTCCGAATGCCCAGAAATTACTTACCGATAAACTTGGAATTACGCACGATGTGGTGATGACCAACGAACACTCTGATATGATTTCGGTTACCCGCCCAATGAGCACTTTTGAACGCGACCTGATGCAGCAAATGATTGAAGATGGATATGACACGTTCATCAGCCGCGTAGCCGAAGGACGTAAAATGGAGAAGACTGCCATTGACGAAATT
>CAYRBM010000140.1:0-14064 GCA_964422425.1 uncultured Odoribacter sp. | reverse complement strand
AAAGCAAGTACTTACAATCACATTCCGAAAGGTTACACTGTTCCTGAAGATGCTGATTATTTCCACATCACCACCAACAATACCATTTACGGAACGGAAATCAGGTACGATATGGATTGCAAAGTTCCGTTGGTGGCCGATATGTCGTCGGATATTTTCAGCCGTCCGCTCGACGTTTCGAAATACGCTATTATTTATGGTGGAGCTCAAAAGAATCTTGCTCCGGCAGGGGTTACTTTCGTCATTGTGAAAGAAGATGCCCTGGGTAAAGTTACCCGCAAAATCCCGACAATGCTGAACTACAAAACGCACATCGAAAACGAGTCGATGTTCAACACACCTCCGGTAGTTCCGATTTTTGCTGCCCTTCAAACCTTGAAATGGCTGAAAGAAATGGGTGGAGTGAAAGTGATGGAAAAAGTAAACATCGAAAAAGCCGCGATTCTGTACGATGAAATCGATCGCAATAAACTGTTCAAAGCCAATATTCCTGATGTAAACGACCGTTCGCTGATGAATATTTGCTTCGTGATGAACGACGAGTACAAAGAATGGGAACCTGAATTCCTAACCTATGCCAAATCGTTGGGAATGCTTGGTTTGGAAGGTCACCGTTCGGTTGGCGGATACCGCGCTTCAACCTATAATGCACTTCCGAAAGAAAGTGTGATTGCCTTGGTTGACGCGATGAAAGCGTTTGAAAAAATGAAACTACAATAAACTTAAAAGTCAACAGGAAAAGCAGAATGGGGGTTCTGCTTTTCTTTTTTATGGGGTCAAAAAACTATTACTTATGAAGAGGGTACTTATTGCTACTGAAAAACCGTTTGCTCCGGTGGCGGTCAACCAAATTACCGGAATATTGGCCAATGCTGGCTACGAAGTGCGGATGCTGGAAAAATACAGTTCGAAAGCCGATTTACTCGATGCGGTAAAAGATGTTCATGCACTGATCGTTCGCAGCGATATTGTTGACCGGCAGGTTGTTGAGGCTGCTCCTGAACTGAAAGTGGTTGTTCGTGCTGGTTCAGGATTCGATAATCTCGATCTGGAAGCCTGCACTGAAAAAGGCATTTGCGCCATGAACACGCCCGGGCAAAACTCGAATGCCGTTGCCGAGCTGGCTATCGGTATGATGATTTTTATGGCCCGCGGACAGTTTAAAGGTATAGCGGGATCTGAATTGAAAGGGAAAACAGTTGGTGTGTACGGCTGCGGAAACATTGGTCGCCGTGTGGCGCGCATCGCGCAGGGATTGGGAATGCATGTTGTGGCTCTTGACCCGTGCATTACCAAAGTTAGCATGGAACCGTATGATGTAAAAGTGGTGCAAACTGTTCCCGAGTTGTTTGCAACCAGCGATTATTTGTCGCTGCACATCCCGGCGAACGACAAAACGAAGAAATCGGTCAATTTTGAACTGATGAATAAAATGCCGAAAGGCGCCACTTTGATTAATACTGCCCGCAAGGAAGTGATTGACGAAGATGGACTCAAAAAAATGCTGGAAGAACGTCCGGATTTTAAATACATCAGCGATATTTTGCCTTCGTGTCACGATGATTTAGTTGGCAAATTTGATCAACGCTATTTTTCGACTCTCAAAAAACAAGGCGCCGAAACTGCCGAAGCCAATGTGAATGCGGGTGTTGCAGCAGCCGAGCAGATTGTGGCATTCTTTGAAAATAACGATCAAACATACCGTGTGAACCGGTAGAATTGGTTTTCGATGAGGAATAATTTTCAGGAAGAACAGAAATTTTTAAGTGTTGATTTTTCGAACCGTAAAATTTCTGATACCGAATACGATAACTGTTTTTTTCAGAATTGCGACTTCAGCAATTCCGACTTTTCCGACAATGATTTTGTGGACTGCCGGTTTGAAAATTGTAACTTTGCCCTGACCAAATTGGCCGGTTCGGGGCTCAAAAACGTTCATTTTGCTGATTGTAAACTGGTTGGGATTAGCTTCGATGTTTGTTCCGATTTTTTGTTCGCCGTCGGTTTTAAAAACTGTGCACTCGATTATTCTTCGTTTTATTCGAAGAAAATGAAGAAAACCCGGTTTGTGAACTGTTCGCTTAGGGAAGTCGATTTTACATCGGCCGATTTAAGCGAAGCTGTTTTTGATCGTTGTGATTTGTCGATGGCTGTTTTCAGTCAAACCAATCTGGAAAAGGCTGATTTCACCACCGCGATCGATTACCAAATCGATCCGGAGCAAAACCGAATCAAAAAAGCCCGGTTTTCGCAGGGAGGCCTTGCCGGACTGTTGGTCAAATACAACATTGTTATCGAATAGTTTATAGTCGGAAAATAGAAAAGTTATGTCGTTAAAATTTAAAATCGTATTCTACAACCTGATGTTGTTCCTGATCTTGTTTGATGTTATTTATTTGATTGTCTGGGTTTTTTCAATTGAGATGAATCCGGCGAAAGCATTGATTGTAGCCGGAATCACCGCTGTTTTAATGCCCTGGGCGCGACCAACGCATCAGCAGGCAGGTCGGAAAGTAGCTGTTCGCAGCCTCGCTTTCGATATTTACCGGAAATACAAAAAGCAAAAAGAAAATTAACTTATTTCGAAAAACATAGAATTATGGCTGTTGTAAAACCATTCAAAGGACTTCGTCCGCCACAGGCTATTTCAGCCGATCTGGCCTGTTTACCGTATGACGTAATGAATAGCGCCGAAGCTGCTCAAATGGCTGAAGGGAAAGCCTGTTCGCTGCTTCACATCACCCGTGCCGAGATCGACTGTCCGGCGGGGACCGATATTCATTCCGAAACCGTTTATCTGAAATCGGTCGAAAACTTCGAAAAATTTCAGAAGGAAGGCTGGTTGGTTCAGGACGAAGACGCTAAATTTTATATTTATGCGCAAACCATGAATGGCCGCACTCAATATGGAATTGTGGGCGCTGCGTCGTGCGAAGATTACAACCAGGGTATCATCAAAAAACATGAGCTGACACGCCCGGATAAAGAAGAAGACCGCATGATTCTGACCCGCTACCTGAATGCCAATATCGAACCGGTTTTCTTTTCTTATTGCGCCGTTCCTGAAATTGATGCGATTGTTGAATCAATTATAAAAGGACAGAAAGCCGATTACGATTTTGTGGCCGAAGATGGTTTTGGACATCATTTCTGGACCATTAATGATGCCGCAACGAACCGAAAAATTGAAGAACTGTTTGCTACCAAAGTTCCGGCAACCTATGTGGCCGACGGACATCACCGCACCGCTGCAGCTGCCCGCATCGGTCTCGAAAAAAAGGGCCAGAACCCGAATCATACCGGCGACGAAGAGTATAATTTCTTCATGGCTGTTCATTTTCCGGATAACCAGTTGCAGATTATCGACTACAACCGTGTAGTGAAAGACCTGAATGGCCTTTCGGAAGCCGAATTGCTCGATAAACTGGCTGCGAACTTTGATGTTGAACTGGCCGGAACCGATATTTACAAACCATCGAAATTGCACGAGTTCAGCATGTACCTTTCAGGAAAATGGTATAAACTGAACGCCAAAGCCGGAACTTACAACGATAACGACCCGATTGGCGTACTGGATGTGACCATTCTTTCCAACCTGGTTTTGGATCAAATTTTGGGAATTGCCGATCTGCGCACATCAACCCGCATCGACTTTGTGGGTGGTATCCGCGGTTTGGGTGAACTCAAAAAACGTGTTGATTCGAGCGAAATGAAAGCAGCTTTTGCGCTTTACCCGGTTTCGATGCAGCAATTAATTAATATTGCCGATTCAGGAAATATTATGCCGCCCAAAACCACCTGGTTCGAACCAAAATTAAGATCCGGTCTGGTGATTCATAAGCTAGATTAAAGTAGTCCGAAGACGCGAGTCGGAAGACCGACGTTGAAAGGAAATACCAAATTAATATTGAAATCCCGGAAGAATTTCTTTCGGGATTTTTTATTTTCGAGAACCACTATCCCGCCCAATTGTTATTCTCGTCTAAAAATCAATCACTATGAAAAATCGAAATATACTGCTGGCTGGTGCAGTTTTTATGGCACTGGCCGTTTCTCTCGGCGCTTTTGGTGCACACGCACTAAAAAGCGTGCTATCACCCGAAATGCTGACCATTTACCACACCGGCGTCGAATATCAGTTTTATCATGCTCTGGGGCTGTTGATCATTGGCGTAATTGGGTTTCAGATAAAATCGAAACTGATTGGATGGGCCGGAATCTTGCTGACTGCCGGTATTATTTTGTTCTCAGGAAGTTTATATGTACTAGCCTTATCGGGAATTAAAGGATTGGGAGCCATAACTCCAATTGGCGGCATTTCATTCGTAGCCGGATGGATTATACTGGCGATTGGAATCGTGAAGCATAAACGGGGTTAATTCCGCTGAAGCAAAGGTATTTCTCCCAGTTTTTTCACTTCAACATCGGCACTTTCAAAAACTACCGCTTTTCCTTCTTTCGTCTCAACTTTAATAGCGGCCCAGTGGGTGCCATTGTCAATGTATTGATCAAGAAAAATACGACCATTATCGGCGACCTCTTTGCCAAGATAAAACGTACTTTGCAACATGGCTGTTCCCTGTTGAAGGACTTTTCCATCCAGCTCCAGCAGATATTCAATATCGGTTAGATTGTTTCTTTCCAATGTCAGAGCAAACGTTCGACTTGAATCGGACGAGGTGAACCGATACGGTTCATTTATTTTCAATGAGGTTGGAATCAGGTCGAAAAATGTTGCAATGGTATCTTTCTTCCCATTAAATATTTTCGACGAAACCCATAAGCTGTCGTCAATAAGCTTTGTCGATTCGTTGACTGAAGCAGTCTGTTTTAGTTGCCTGATAAATTCGGAGGAATACATTGTGGTATCTTTAACCATCAGCTTTTTCCCATTTATCAGCGTGTCGAGTATGAATATATTTTTACTTGCTGTCTTTTGCTTTGCCGATTGGCACGACAGACTCAAAGCGGCTACTACAACGACAAAAAATAGCGCTTGTTTATTTCTTTTCAGAAAATTGGATCGGGGCGAAAGTGAAAAGTTCATGGTGAATTTTATTAGGATTAAAGGTTCTAAAATGAGTTGATTTTAAGTTGATTGTCAGTCGAAAATCAAATATAAAGCTTTTATCAGATTAATTCAGCGCAAAATATTTTTAAATAGTCGGGATAAGGATTTTATCCTATGCAACTGCCGGCGAACTTATTTCCCTGAGTTTTCTCATGGTTCAAATCCACGAATTCAGTCTTCTTTATCCGATTATTTCCGGAGGTAAATTATTCTGATTCGGGAATAATTATATTTGTCCGACCAATTGCAAATAAACGATAAAAGATCATGATAAAAAGAATTCAACGAATTGCTATTCCGTCAGTTTTGACAATGATGGGGGCAGTACAACTTTCGCTGGCCTGCACCAATTTTTTAATTACCCGCGGGGCTTCGGCCGATGGTTCGACGATGATTACCTATGCCGCCGATTCGCACACGCTTTATGGCGAATTGTATTATCAGCCGGCAAAGGATTATCCTGAAGGCGCCATGCGCGACATTTACGAGTGGGACACCAATAAATTTTTGGGACGCATACCGCAGCCAGCTCACACCTACAGCGTAGTGGGAAATATGAACGAATTTCAGCTGGCTATTGGCGAAACAACTTATGGCGGTCGCGAAGAACTGGCTAAACAATCGGGCGCTATTATGGATTACGGTAGCCTGATTTATGTTGCTCTCCAACGCGCCAAAACTGCACGCGAAGCCATCGAAGTCATTGCCGACCTGATGGAAAAGTATGGCTATGCCAGTTCAGGTGAATCGTTTTCGATTTCCGATCCGAATGAAGTTTGGATTATGGAAATTATTGGCAAAGGCGATGGTGAAAAAGGTGCCGTTTGGGTAGCCCAGCGCATTCCCGATGGATACATCAGCGGACATGCCAACCAGGCTCGCATTACCACCTTTCCGATGAACGATCCGGAAAACTGCCTGTTTGCCAAAGACGTTATCTCATTTGCCCGCGAAAAGGGATGGTTTGATGGCAAAAACAAAGACTTTAGTTTCTCGGATGTTTATGCTCCGGTTGATTTCAGCGGCGCACGTTTCAGTGATGCCCGCGTATTTGCCGGTTTTAACAAAGTGTATTCAGGAATGAAACCATACGAAGAATATGCCCTCGGAAACGTTAAACATGGAGGCGAAAACAATTTCCCAATCAACCGGATGCCTTTGTGGGTGAAACCCGATAAAAAACTGACTGTTCAGGATGTGATGGGCATGATGCGCGATCATTATCAGGGAACAGCGCTCGATATGACCAAAGATGTTGGTGCTGGCCCGTTTAAACTGCCATACCGCTGGCGTCCGCTGACGTTCAAGGTTGGAGAAGAAAACTATGTAAACGAACGCGCCATTTCAACGCAGCAAACCGGTTTCTCGTTTGTGGCTCAATCGCGCTCGTGGTTACCCAACCCGATCGGAGGAATTTTGTGGTTTGGGGTGGATGATGCCTACAGCACCGTTTATACGCCTATGTATTGCGGCATTAATCAAATTCCGGAGTGCTTCAGGGAAGGAAACGGCGATATGCTTACTTATTCTGAAACTTCAGCATTTTGGGTATTCAACCTGGTTTCCAACTTTGCTTACCTGCGTTACGATGCTATGATTCCGGATGTTCAGAAAGTACAGAAAAGCCTGGAAGACAAATTTGTAGCCTACACGCCAAGTGTGGACATGGCTGCCCAGAATTTATGGAATGCCGGTAAAAAGAACGAAGCCATTGCCTTTCTGACCGATTATTCGGTCAATCAGGCCAATGGAATGACTCACGAATGGAAAAAGCTCTCGCAATATCTCCTGGTTAAATTTATCGATGGAAACATCAAGAAAGAAAAGGACGGCGCTTTTGAACGTACTGAGACCGGTATTGCTCCGGCACCGCTTCAGCCCGGCTATCCCGACTGGTGGAAGAAGGTAATTGTTGATCAGACAGGAGACCATTTGAAATTGAAGGGAGCACCGAGTCATTAATTTTTTAAAGTACAGAGTCTTTTAGTTAGAGATGGTTGCGGAATAAATTATTTTATTATTTTTGCGCCACATTTTCGCAATCTCTTACTCATTTGATTTGATGTAATATTGCCACTAAAAACTTAAAGAGATGGATTTAATTAAAGTAGCACAAAACGCATTTGCGGTTGACACGAAAGAACATCCGCAGTTTAATTCAGGGGATACCATTACCGTTCACTACAAAATTAAGGAAGGTAATAAGGAGCGTATCCAGAACTTCCGTGGGGTAGTTATCCAGTTGAATGGCGAAGGCATGACCAAAACCTTTACGGTTCGCAAAATGTCGGGAAACATTGGCGTGGAAAGAATTTTCCCACTTTATTCTCCTTTTATCGACCTGATTGAAGTGAATAAAAAGGGTAGTGTTCGCAGAGCTAAATTGTATTATTTACGCGCTCTTACTGGTAAAAAAGCCCGTATCAAAGAAAAACGCGTTTGAGAAAATATTTTCAACAGACAGAAAAGCCGGATCGAAAGTTCCGGCTTTTTTTGTTCTGTGAGAAAAACAGATTATTTAGTTTGTGAACTGATCTGATTCCAAAGTCTGACAGAAATAAAATAATAGATCAGAATTCCGAAGATTATGCCCAAAATATTGGCTAACATATCAAACCATGAGAAAGATCGGCCCAGGTGCATACTGAATTGAGCAATTTCCATAAGCATTCCCCAGGTAACGGACAGACCGATAACGATCCAGGCTCGTGATTTTTTTTTATCAGAATAGAATGTCCAGCATAATAGAAAGGAAAGTATAAAATACATCATAAAGTGAACCAATTTGTCGGCACCCTTGAATAAAGGTACTTCCGGTAGTTTTTGCGGAGGAAGCAATGACATAGCTGTAATGCAAAAACAATAAATTACTGCCGATAATATCCGTAGAAATGCAGGTGCAGAGAGAGTTGTTGTAATTAGTTTCTGAATTAGCATGGAGAATAATGATGGTTTTATTCCTGATCAAATATCGGATGTTTTTATGGATTGCGGCTCGAAATATATAGTGATTTTTGAAAAGCGATTAAACTATTCGAGTTACCAATTGTCATATCTCGTAAGCTTTTGCCAATAACTAAGTATATTTGAGGGTGCTAATCTGCTAATAATTTATGTGTGTATTTAGCGCTATGAATGAGTAACGCCTTCATTGATAACCCAAACCAACAAGAATATGTATCAACGCATTTTAACTTCTTTTAGCGAAAACACGCAGTCGATTCGTTTTTATAATCTTTTTGCGTCGTTTCCACATAAATCAATTGTTTCAGCCTTTAGCCTGGCAGCAATAATCACTTTTACTGCCTGCTCACCAAAAAAACAGGAAGCAGGAGGACAAAAAGGTCGGCGCGGAGGACCAGTTTTGGTTGAAGTTAAAGTGGCGCAACCAGAATTAATGCTTAATACAGTATCGGCAACCGGTTCGGTAATGGCCAACGAAAAAGCAGAAATCCGTCCGGAAGTTTCAGGACGAATTATCAATATTTTATTTGAAGAAGGAGCTTCGGTCCCGAAAGGCAAACTATTGGTTAAGCTGAATGACAGCGACCTGCAAGCTCAGCTGAAGCGCAACGAAGCCCAGGGTCTGGTTTTAACCAGCGACGAATTTCAAAAACGCAAGCTATTGGAATTAAAAGCGATCAGCCAGGACGAATACGATCAGGCGAAAAGCGCACTGATGGTGAATCAGGCCGACAGACAATTGTTGCAGGCGCAGATTGCCAAAACCGAAATCTATGCGCCTTTCAGTGGAAAAGTAGGCCTTCGAACTGTCAGTGTCGGAAATTTTGTTGCCAGCAATACGCTAATTGCAACCATCCAACAACTCGATCCGGTAAAAATTGAATTCGACATTCCCGAAAAATATACCGGTTTTGTGGCTACAGGAATGGAAATTTCGTTTCGCACCGATGCTTCTGATTCGGTTTACACCGCCAAAGTGTATGCTGTAGAGTCGTCGATCAGTACTGAAACCCGCACGCTGAAAATTCGCGCACGCTGTGCCAATCCCTCAGGAGAACTGAAGCCCGGAACCTTTGCCAGAGTAGATATGATTCTTGAACGTTTCCCCGATGCTATCAAAATACCATCGGAAGCCGTTCTGACAGAACTTACCGGCAGTAAAGTGTATGTTTGCAGAGGTGGTAAAGCGCAGATGACCCAGGTGACCACAGGTATCCGCACCGACAGCGAAGTCCAGATACTTCAGGGTGTTAACCCGGGCGATAGTTTGATTGTTACCGGTTTATTGCAGCTAAACAATGGCGCTCCGGTTGTTACCAAAAAGAAAAAGGCTGATCAGCCGGCTGAACCAGTCGCTGAGAAGAAATAAGCTATATTCCATTTTATTGACTCTATTTTTTAACAATCAGCCCATTCAACGACATGAATTTTTCAGGAACATTTATAAAACGTCCGGTACTTGCGATGGTAGTTTCCATCCTGATTGTACTGTTCGGGTTTATCGGATACAGCTTTCTGGGGGTGCGCGAATATCCTTCGATCGATCCTCCAACCGTTTCGGTGAGTACATCTTATCCGGGAGCAAATGCCGACGTCATTGAAAGCCAGATTACCGAACCGCTGGAAGAAAGTATCAACGGTATTGCAGGTATTCGCACACTGACTTCATCATCGCGTGACGGCAGCAGCAGCATCAACGTTGAATTTGAAATCGGCATCGACATGGAAGCCGCAGCCAACGACGTTCGCGACCGCGTTTCGAGGGCCCGCCGGAGCCTCCCGCCCGATGTTGATCCCCCTATTGTTGTAAAATCGGATGCCGACTCGAACCCGATTTATGTTTTGACCGTTCAAAGCAACCGCCGCAATCTACTTGAACTCTCGGAAATTGCCAATAATGCACTGAAAGAACGCCTGCAAACCATACCCGGAGTGAGCGACATCAGGATTTATGGAGAAAAAAGATATGCCATTAAACTTTACATCGACCCGCTGAAACTGGCGGGCTACAAGCTCACCCCACTCGATGTGCGCGATGCGTTAAACCGCGAAAATGTTGAACTTCCGACCGGTCGTGTGGAAGGCTACGGCACTGAGCTTTCGGTTCGCACACTGGGGCGTATGACCACTGCCGACGACTTCAACAACATGATCATCAAAGAAACCGGCGGAACGCTAGTCAAATTTAAAGACATCGGGAACGCCGTTTTGACGGCCGAAAATGAAAAATCGATCATGCGCGGCGAAGGTGGAATTCCGATGTGCGGTCTGGCTGTCTCCCCTCTTCCGGGAGCCAATCACATTGCCATTGTGGATGAGTTAAAAGTTCGTCTGGAACAAATCAAAAAGGATTTGCCCGAAGATATTTCGCTCGGCGTAATGTCGGATACTACGCTCACCATCCGCAAGGCTATTACCGAAGTTGAAGAAACTATCCTGATTTCGTTCATTCTCGTGGTGATGGTAATTTTCTTCTTCCTTCGCGAATGGCGTACAACGATGATTCCGGTTTTTGCAATTCCGATTTCGCTGATCGGAACGTTTTTCCTGATGTACATGGCCGGATACACCATTAACATCCTCACATTGCTGAGTATTGTTTTGGCAACAGGGTTGGTGGTTGACGACGCTATTGTGGTACTTGAAAACATATACAGCAAAATTGAAAAGGGGATGAAACCTCTGGAAGCCGGGTTGATCGGCTCCAAAGAAATTTTCTTTGCGATCATTTCAACGACAGTAACGCTGGCTGCTGTTTTTCTTCCGATTATTTTCCTCGAAGGATTCACCGGAAAGCTTTTCCGCGAGTTCGCCATCGTGATGGCCGGAGCTGTTATTATTTCGGCGTTCGTTTCGCTGACATTGACCCCGATGATGAGTGCACACTGGCTGAAGCACAGCGACCACCACAGTGGATTCTACCTCCGGACAGAAAAATTCTTTAATGCGCTTATTTCTCGATACAACCGCTCGTTGAATCGATTCCTTAAACACCGGTGGATTGCTTTTGTAGTGATGGCCGTATCAATTTCACTGATTGTTGTCCTTTGGCCGATGATTCCTTCGGAGCTGGCGCCCGCTCAGGACAAAAGCCGGTTGATGATTAACGTTACCGCTCCCGAAGGTACTTCATTCGAAAAAATGGATGAGTACATGAAAGTGCTCACGGTTATTGTCGATACACTTCCTGAAAAGTATTCGTTTATGAGCCTCACTTCTCCGGGGTTTGGCGGAACTGGTTCTACCAACTCCGGATTTGTTCGTTTGACGCTGACAGAGCCTAACGAACGCGTGAGAACTCAATCGGAAATTGCTGACATGCTTTCAGGAGTTACCCGAAAAATGACGTTTGCACGTACCATTGTTAGTCAGGAACAAACCATACAGGTTGGACGTAGCAGCGGGATGCCCGTTCAGTTTGTTATTCAGGCTCCCACGCTGGAGAAACTCAAAGCCATTTTACCTCAATTCATGGAGAAGGCACAGGCCGATCCGGCTTTCCAGGTGGTCGACCTCAACCTGAAATTTAACAAGCCCGAAATGACAATCGAAATTGATCGCGAACGGGCGAGAACGCTTGGAGTGACCATCCGCGACATTGCCGAAACACTGCAGTTGTTTTTCTCCGGACAACGCATGGGCTATTTCATCTATAACGGGAAACAATACCAGGTAATTGGTCAGGCCGACCGCACTTATCGCGACGATCCGTTCGATCTGAGTTCGGTATACGTCCGCAATCGCCGGTCGGAATTGGTTCAGCTCGACAACCTGATCAAAGTAAAATATAGTGCCAGTCTTCCGCAGTTGTATCGGTTCAACCGTTATGTCGCAGCGACTGTTTCGGCCAACCCGGCCAACGGATACACGCTTGGACAAAGCATTGATGCCATGAACAAAATTGCCGCCGAAGTATTGGACGACACTTATTCAACCAGTCTTTCCGGGCCGTCGCGCGACTTTGCCGAAAGCTCGAACACGCTGGTGTTTGCCTTTGCATTGGCACTGGTGCTGATATACCTGATTTTGGCCGCACAATTCGAAAGTTTCCGCGATCCGATGGTGATCATGTTCACTGTGCCGCTGGCAGTTGCCGGAGCCTTGCTTTCGCTGATTTCGTTTGGCCAGACCATTAATATTTTCAGCCAGATTGGGATGATTATGCTGATTGGGATTGTTACTAAAAACGGGATTTTAATTGTCGAATTTGCCAATCAGAAAAAAGAAGCCGGGGCAAACCTGATGAATGCCGCTCTGGAAGCTTCCACCCAGCGTTTCCGCCCAATTTTGATGACCAGTCTGGCCACGGTGCTAGGCGCCTTGCCGATTGCGCTGGCATTGGGCGCAGGGGCCAAAAGCCGTGTTTCAATGGGTATCGTTATTATTGGCGGGCTGATGTTCTCGTTGGTGCTGACATTGTATGTCATTCCGGCGTTGTACACCTATTTCTCAGCATCGGGCAAAACCCATTCGCTGCCGGCAGAGCTGGAAGAAAATCCTGAATTAAAAGGATAAACATTAATCAATTCCACTATGAAACGTCAATATACCATCATATTTCTCCTGATCATCACGCTTGGCTTCAGCTCACGGGCTCAGGACACCTTGAAACTGCAAGATGCGATTGTGATTGCACTGGACAAGAATTTTTCCATTTCGCTGGCCAAAAACAATACGGCGATTACCGAAGTTAACAATTCGCTCGGAAACGCCGGAATGCTTCCGAAACTGGATATTACCGGTGCCCGGACCATCTCGATCAATAATTCGCACGCTGAATATTTCGACGGACGAGTGCGCGATGTTCCAAAAGCTCAAACGAATAACCAAAGCGCCGGTATTCAATTGTCGTGGACAATTTTCGACGGAATGAACATGTTTATCCAGCGTGATAAGCTGAACGAACTCGAACAGCTGAGCAACACACAGCTTCGGGGCGTGATTGAAAATACCGTAGCACAGGTTAGTCGGGTGTATTACGATATTGCAGTTCAACAGAAAATATTGGATTTGTACCACGAGGCGCTAAAAATTTCGACCCAACGAAAGGAATTTGCCAAAGCCCGTCTCAATTTGGGCAGTGGCTCGCAGCTCACGTTTCTGCAGGCAACGGTTGATATGAATGCCGACAGCGCCAATTACATGAAACAACTGGCGGTGGTTAAAAACTCGGTTTCGGATTTGAATCTTTTGCTTTGCCGCGACCTGAAAACACCGGTTCTGGTTGAAAAGAATATTCCGGTAGAACAGACATTGCTGTACGACGATCTCTGGAATAAAGTGCAAACACAAAGCCCTGATTTGCAGGAAGCCCGCAGTGCGATCAATCTGGCTAGCCTGGCAACCAGGGAACTCAAAACGACACGACTGCCCCGACTGAGCCTCAACACAGGCTATTCATACAGTAAATCGCAGTCTGACGTGGGCGTTTTCACGAGTAACCGAAACGTCGGTTTTTCGGCTGGACTCACACTCAACTACAATATTTTCAATGGGTTTACCAATAACCAAAAACTGAAAGTAGCCCGCATCCGCGAGGAATCAGCTGTTCAGGATGCTGAACTTCAAAAACTGACTTTGGAAGCCGACTTGCAACAGATTTACACTGATTTTACCACCAATTTGCGATTGGTTAGTTTCGAAAAGGAAAACATGCAGTTTGCCCGCCTGAACTGGGACATTGCACAGGAAAAATACAAACTTGGTGCACTCAATGATGTTGAACTGCGCGAAACGCAGAAAAAACTGTTCGATGCCGAAAATCGCTTATTGCAATCACTTTTCAAATGTAAATCGGCAGAAATCGAGCTGAAACGCATCAGCGGACAACTCTCCGGAAACGTTACTCCGCAGAACTAAGTGTCGTCTGTTGAGAGTGGTCATTGATAGTCATTCACAGTCATTGGTTGTCATTTTTGCTATAGTCGTTCCTTGAATGACGCGCAGCAAATGACCACCAATATCGCGAAGCGAATGACTATTAACCTGAGTTCGATTCTAAAATAGAGTCAATTGATTTGATTTTACGG